>JANMON010000259.1:0-25440 GCA_031369265.1 Gemmatimonadaceae bacterium
GGAACGATCGTTGCACGGGCACCCGTCCGTGTGATGGTCGAGATTCGTTTCGATTTCCCCTTGCTGAGGTGCCCGTGCATGAGTGAACAGATCCGCCCGACCTTCAAGGACATCCTGTCATCCATTCCCGGCGTCTTTGGCATCCGACTCGAGGAAGAGCCTGCCTTCGACGTGCTGGAGACGATCGGGGACGTCGAGATCCGACGCTACCACGCAGCACTGCTGGCGCGTGTCACCGTCCCGGGTGATCACGAGGCCGCCCTGGACGAGGCGTTCACGCGCCTCGCGGGGTACATCTACGGCCAGAATAGTTCGGACGTGAAGTTGGGGATGACGTCACCAGTCTTCCAGGAGGAAGGCGCACCGGATGGGCAGCGCTCGCCCATGACTGCGCCCGTCGTGCAGAGCGCCACTGGCGACGGCTGGACGATCGCGTTCTTCCTGTCGAACGACATGCGCAAGCAGGATGCACCGGTGCCGAACGACCCGTCGATAGAGCTGGTGGAGGAGCCGGCGCAGGTGCGTGGCACGCTGCGCTACAGTGGCAACAACAACGCCGAACGGCGCGCCGCAGCGAAGCGGCGGTTGCTGGACACGCTCACGGCGAGCGCACGGTGGCGAGTGGTGGACGATGTGGCGTGGGCGCAGTATGACCAGCCGTTCGCGATCCCGTTCCTGAAGCGGAATGAGGCGCAGGTGGCGGTGGAGGAGCAGGTCGACCACTGAGGACAAATGAGTCGGACGCCCTTCCTTCGCGCTCCCCAGCCCGCGGGAGCGATGGGTTGTCGGAGGAAGTGCGAACACAGGGGCGCAGGTTCTGGCGAATTACGTCACTTCGGCAATCGGTGG
This sequence comes from Gemmatimonadaceae bacterium, assembly GCA_031369265.1. Classification (GTDB taxonomy): domain Bacteria; phylum Gemmatimonadota; class Gemmatimonadetes; order Gemmatimonadales; family Gemmatimonadaceae; genus JACMLX01. The sequence goes on from JANMON010000259.1 coordinate 850, forward strand.
CCTCGAAATCTTCATCGGCCGCGCGGAGTTGCCGGCAGAGTTTGGCGATCCGCGCTACTGCGCCGTCATTTCGCTCTGGACGCGCTGAGGTCGCGGCGTCGCCGCGCCAGTAACGCCCTGAGTCCGCGCCGCAGCGTCAGGTGCAGCACGAACGACATTCCCGCCACCACGCCCGCGATCACCGTCGGCAAGACCGCCCCGAAACTGTACGTCAGCGCCAGCACGAAGCCGAGCACATATTCCGCACGGTAGACCGGCCACAACAATGCGACCAACGGCAGCGAGCGGAAGAGCAGCCAGGACACTTCGCTCCGGCCGGTCGCAACGCTCGCGATCAGTGCCAACCCGTAGGCCAGCGCACCAAGGAACGCGAGCATGATCGCGCGCGCGGGCCGTGTGATCTGCTGTCCTGCCGCCGCCGCCGCTTCGAGAGGCGCCAGCATGGCGCCCGTCAGCATGAACGTCAGCACCGGCAGCAGCAGCGCCCCCCACCAGTTGGAGATCCGCGGCATGTCGGCGCGCGCCAAAAAGCTGTGGCCCGGCACGCCACCGTGCAGGTGCTGCCAGACCAGCAGGCCCCAGTACGCGGTGCTGATCGCGACGATGGCGATCAATCGGAAGCGACGAACGGTGGCGATGTCCAAGGCGGCTCCGGCGCGGGTCGGCAATCGAGCGATGGCCACCGTACGCTGCCCACCGACGTCCAGTTTCTGCCTGCGCCGGCGCGTCGCCTCGTGCGCTTATGGCTCGGATGCCGAGAGTTCAAAGCCCGGTGCCCGTTCGCGCAGCGCGGTGAGGAAGCCTTCCTCGTCCGCCGGCGAGATCACCACCTGACTGTGCTTCCCGTACGAGACCTCCAGTCGCCGCAGCGACAGCGCAGGCGCCGACAGCACACTGCGCGTCCGTCGCACTCGCCCGATCTCGGACAGCGGAACGGTAATGCGCAGCGGCCCGGATCGCACCAGCAGGTCGCGCGACGTGATGCGATACGTGGTGGCGAGAAACACCCACAGCAGGAGTCCGAGCGCGACGCCGAACGTCGCGATGAGCACCACACCCGGCGCACGCTGCGTGACGATCGCACGCCGCACCACCATGCCACTCGCCAGCACCACCGGGCCGAACGTCACGGCCGCCAGCCAGGGATCGATGCGGGACCTGAAGACGAGCGGTTCCACCCGTTCAGCGTTCCGACGACTGCTGCTGGAGCTGGGCGCGATGTGCCCACAGTCCGACCCACAGTGCCACCAGCAGCACGAACGGCGTCAGCTGCCACCACGAGGCGCTGGTAAACTGGGAGAGGCGGCTGCCAGCCAACGTGCCGATCAGACTGAGGATGCAGACGCGGATCCAGAAGCTCATGACGCGGTGTCCGGAGGAAAGGGTAAGGTCAACCTGACCCATGTTGCGACGCAGATCGGAGAGCGGCCCTCTGTCATTCGAGGCGCGCGAGGTTGCGCGTCGACGTAGCGTTGGGGAGTTGTCACGGTGAGCGAGCGGCACGCGTCAAGACGCGGTAACGCGACCCGAGTCCTTGCGTCAGTCAGCGGGCAACAACATCGACACCGTCGTCCCGCGCGACAGCGCGCTGGTCAGTCGCACGGAGCCGCCGTTCTGCTCCACCAGCGTGCGTACGATCGACAGCCCGAGTCCGGCCCCATCAAGACGTGCGCGTGCGTCGCCTCCCTGCCACCCAGACTCGAACACGCGCTGCTGGTCCTCGGGCGGGATGCCAGGTCCGTCATCCGACACGCAAATCTCCACGGAATCGCACCCGACCAGCGCCATGAGCTTCACGGTGCTGCCCGCCGGACAGTACTTCACACAGTTGCCGATCAGGTTGCAGAGCGCCCGCAGCATCAGGGCGTGGTCCACCACCACGCGTCCGCCTGCGGCATCGGCTCGCGCCAGCAGCAGACCGGCGCGCAGGACAACCGGCTCCATCGCGTCTGCAGCATCGTCCAACAGCTGTTGCACGCTGATTGGCGCCCGGTGCGCTGTGCTGCGCAGGCCGGCGGAATGTGTGACCAGCAGTTCGTCCACCATCCGCGTCATCGCCGCAGTGGCCGCCGCAACGCGCGTCAGGTGCGGGGCGTGTACGGGTTCACTGCTTCGGCGCAGGAGCTCAGTCGTCAGGCTGATCGCCTGAAGGGGAGAGCGCAGGTCGTGTGCCACGACCGCCAGCAATTCCTCATTTGCCAGTGCCAGCGCCCGTGCCCTCGCCGCTTCGACCGTCGCAGCGCGAATCGCGCTGCGCAGCGCAATTTCACGGCTCGCCGAGCGGCTCAGCTGCACCAGGGTCTCGATCTCCACCTCCGACCAGCGCCGCGGTGTGAAGTCCACGACACACAGGCTGCCGATGACGTGATTGTCCACGCTGACCGAAGCGCCGAGGAACGACCGCACGCCGAACGCTTTGACGGACGGCACCGCGCGCCAGGTCGGATCGGCGTGTGTGTCCTCGATCACCAGCGGCTCCTCGCTCACCACGACGTAGTGGCAGAACGTCCTGCCCGGGACACGGCGCGTGGTAGCGAGCGGTTCCGGCAGCCCCCGCTGCGCCACATGCACATCGCACTCCGCATCGACGACCGACAGGAAGGCGACGGGCGCACTCAGCAGCGAGCTCGCCAGCCGTCCGAACGCATCGAGCGTCTCGTCAATCGGCGCGTCCAGCAAGCCAGTCTCGCGCACAGCGGCGAGTCGACGCGGATCACGGCGAACCGTCTCCGCGACGACCGCCGGGTGCCGCCGTTGTGGAGCGGTCAGCTGGCACTCCATTGACGACGCAGGACGATGACGGCACGAGTCGGAAACACACGCCGCATCGCTGCACGCATCTGAAATCGCAGTACGGCGACCATCGTGCAGGGTAGGGCTCGCATCGACACGTGGGGCGCAGGGAGCGGCGCGAGTGGCACGCCTGGCTTACGCTGCGTGCACGACGGCGTGTCCGCCCGAGGAATCATAACGTACTCCCCCCATCCGGGCGAGTCGCGGCTGACGTATCAGCCGATGACCGGATATTCGTTGCATCACCGTCCGCGCACCACCGCTCGAACGCACTCCACGAACGCGCGCGCCTGCGGCGTCCGCACCGCACCCCTTCGCCACACCGCAACGATCTCGCGCTGCAGCACATGGTCCACCAGCGGCACGTACGCGCACTGCGGCGTGTTGTGCCGCGTGGCAGCCATCGCCGGCACGATCGACACGCCCACACCAGCGCCCACCAGCTCCAACACCGTCGTCAGCTGCGCACTGCGACACACCACCGACGGTGACACCTGTCGGCTGGAGCAGAACCCCGCCACCTGCTCGCCCAGACAATGCGCCGGATCGAGCGTCACCGTCGGTGCATCGTGCAGCTGCGCCAGCGTGATGCGACCGGCACGCGCCGCGGGATGCGAGGCGGGTACCGCCACCACCAGCGCATCACTCCCCAGCGACTCCGTGTCGAGATGATCGAACGGGTACGGCAACGCAGCGATCACCACCTCCAGCGCACCGTCCAGCATCAGTCGCGCCAGCACCGCGCTGTAATCCTCCCGTAGTTCCACCCGCATCTGCGCATGCTGTGCGCGCAACCGTTGCAGCGCGGCAGGCAGCACATACGGCGCGATCGTCGGAATCGAGCCCACACTCAACGTGCCGGCGCCCTCCATACCCTCACGCCGGATCGCATCCTCGGTCGTCCGCACCTCGTCCAGGATCCGCCGCGCCCGCGGATACAGCGCCTTCCCGGCCTCGGTCAGCGTCACGCCCCGCCCATGCCGCGCGAACAGCGGCGCGCCGAGGTGTTTTTCCAGCCGCTGGATCTGCGCCGTCAGCGACGGCTGTGACAGCGTGAGCTGCCGCGCCGCTCGGCTCAGCGCACCGGCATCAGCCGTCTCGACGAACGCCCGCAAGAGTGTCGTGTCCATACCAGTCCATAGTTGATGGCTATGGATTCTATAGCAGGAGTCTCATTGCCGGCTATGGGTCCCGGGCGTATCCTGCCCACTTGGACCCGCGTTCCATCGCCTCAGGGCGGGGTCCGCGGCATGACCCGCAAACACGATCGGAGCGTACGATGGAAGGGATGGATGGCGAGAGCATCGGCAAGTGCCCGGTGATGCACGGCGCAGTCGGTCCGGTGCGCAAGGCGACCACCGCTGGCGGTCGGTCCAATCGGGAGTGGTGGCCCAATGCCCTCAACCTCGGCATGCTGCACCAGAACTCCCCGCTCGCCGATCCGCACGGCCCCGGCTTCAGCTACAAGGCCGCCTTCAACACGCTCGACCTCGAGGCGTTGAAGGCCGACCTGTTCGCGCTGATGACCGATTCGAAGGACTGGTGGCCCGCCGATTACGGACATTACGGTCCGCTGTTCATCCGCATGGCCTGGCACAGCGCCGGCACCTACCGCACCGCTGACGGTCGCGGTGGTTCGACGTCGGGCACGCAGCGCTTCGCGCCGCTCAACAGCTGGCCCGACAATGGAAACCTCGACAAGGCGCGCCGGCTGCTCTGGCCGATCAAGCAGAAGTACGGCCGTGCCCTCTCGTGGTCCGACCTGTTCATCTTCGCCGGTGACTGCGCGATGGAGTCGATGGGCTTCAAGACCTTCGGTTTCGCCGGTGGTCGCGAGGACATCTTCGAGCCCGAGCAGGACATCTACTGGGGCCCCGAGGCGACCTGGCTGGGCAATGAGCGCTACAGCGGTGACCGCGAGCTCGAGGCGCCCCTGGCCGCGGTGCAGATGGGACTGATCTACGTGAACCCGCAGGGACCGGATGGTCAGCCCGATCCCCTGCGATCGGCACGCGACATCCGCGAGACGTTCGCCCGCATGGCGATGAACGACGAAGAGACCGTCGCGCTGATCGCCGGTGGCCACACCTTCGGCAAGTGCCACGGTGCGGGCGATGAAGCGCTGGTCGGCACGGAGCCCGAGGGCGCCAGCATCGAGTTGCAGGGGCTCGGCTGGAAAAATGCGTTCGGCACCGGTCTCGGTGTGCACACCATCACCAGCGGCCTCGAAGGCGCCTGGACGCCGAACCCGATCCAGTGGGACAACGGCTACTTCGACACGCTGTTCGGCTACGAGTGGGAGCTGACCAAGAGTCCCGCCGGCGCCTGGCAGTGGACGCCCACCGACAAGTCGGCCGCCACCACGGTGCCCGATGCGCACGACGCGAACGTCCGTCACGCGCCGATGATGTCCACCGCCGACCTCGCGTTGCGCATGGACCCCATCTACGCACCGATCTCGAAGCGCTATCACGAGAACCCGGATCAGCTGGCCGACGCGTTCGCACGCGCCTGGTTCAAGCTCACGCATCGTGACATGGGTCCGCGCACGCGCTACCTCGGTGCGCTGGTGCCGACCGAGGAACTGATCTGGCAGGATCCCATCCCCGCGGTGGATCATCCGCTGATCGATGCGCTCGACATCGCCGCGCTGAAGAGCCGGATCCTGGCGTCGGGCCTATCGATTTCGCACCTGGTGTCCACCGCCTGGGCGTCGGCGGCCACCTTCCGCGGATCCGACAAGCGTGGTGGTGCCAACGGTGCACGCATCCGTCTGGCGCCGGCGAAGGACTGGGAAGTGAACCAGCCGGCGCGCCTCACCCGCGTGCTCGGCATCCTCGAGACCATCCAGGCCGAGTTCAATGCCGCGCAGTCGGGCGGCAAGAAGGTGTCGTTGGCCGACCTGATCGTGCTCGGTGGCTGTGCTGCCGTCGAGCAGGCCGCGCGGAACGCCGGTCATGATGTGGATGTGCCGTTCACGCCTGGCCGCATGGATGCGTCGCAGGAGCAGACTGACGCACATGCGTACGACGTGCTCGAGCCGAGCGCCGACGGGTTCCGCAACTACCTGAAGGCCGAGTACACGGTGACGGCTGAAGAGCTGCTGGTGGATCGTGCGCAGCTGCTGACGCTGACGGCGCCGGAGATGACGGTGCTGGTGGGCGGCATGCGGGTGCTGAACGCGAACGTCGGCCAGGCGCCGCATGGCGTGTTCACCAAGCGGCCCGAGACGCTCACAAACGACTTCTTCGTGAACCTGCTCGACATGGGCACCACCTGGGCGCCGATGTCGGCCGCGGGTGAACTGTTCGAGGGGCGCGATCGTGACACGGGTGACGTGAAGTGGAGCGCGACGCGTGTGGACCTGATCTTTGGCTCCAACTCGCAGTTGCGTGCGATTGCCGAGGTGTACGGGTGCGATGACTCGCAGGAGGCGTTCGTGCACGCCTTCGTGAAGGCGTGGGACAAGGTGATGATGCTGGACTGGTTCGACCTGCGCTGATCGCGGCGCGTTGCAGCAGGGAAGGGTGGCGCTCCGCAGTGGGGGCGCCACCCTTTATTCTTTTCCGCCACTGCTCGTCGCCGCACCCTTCCGTCCTCGGACTCGTCATGCGCCACCGCACATCGCTCGTCAACGCACTGCTGGCGTCGCTGCTGTCCGCGTTGCACTCCGCCACGCTGCAGGCACAGGCGGTGCCCGTCGCGCCGTCCCGGTTCGAGCTCACGGTGCCCAACATCATGCGTGGCCCGGAGCACTACGGGCGCGAACCGCAGAACGTGCGCTGGAGCGCAGACGGACAGTGGATCTACTTCCAGTGGCTGCCTGCGGGGAGTGCCTGGGATGCGCCGATGCGTGCCTATCGGGTGCGTGCGGCTGACGCCAGCGCGCCCGAACTGGTGAGCGATGCGCAGATGGACAGCGTCGCCGCATCACTCGCCAGCGGGCCCACTGATCGCACGGGCGCCACACGCGCCGTGTCGGCGTTGGGCGACCTGTTCCTCGTCGATGTGAAGCGCGGCACCACGCGTCGCCTGACCGAGACCGTCGCCGTCGAGACGAATCCACAGTTCAGCAGCGATGGTCGTGCACTGTTGTTCACGCGCGAGAACAACGTCTTCGCGATGACACTGGCCACTGGCGCGATCCGGCAGCTGACCGACGTGCGCACCGGTCCGGCACCGCGCGACTCGACGCCAGCCACCGAGATGCGTGGTGCGCTCGAGCGGCAGCAACGCGAGCTGCTGGCCGTGATCCGTGACCGGCAGCGCGCCGACTCCATCACGGCGGCCGATCGCAAGGCCGCCATCGCACGTCGCCTACCGTCGGTGTATGTGCCGAGCGGTGAACGGATCGTGACGGTGAGCGTGTCGCCGTCGCTCCGAACCGGGTTGTTGGTCACCGCCACCACGCCGGCATCGGCAGCGCGTGTGGCGCAGGTGCCGAACTACGTCACCAGCAGTGGCTTCACCGAGGAGATCGCGGCCCGTACCAAGGTCGGCGACGCCACTCCGCGGCTGCGCGTGTATCGCATCAACCTCGCCAGCGGCACGCTGCAGGCCCTGCATCCCATCGGCGGTGATAGTACCCGTGTCGCGTCGCAGATCCGTTTCATGGGCTGGAGCGACGATGGCGCGAATGCGTTGCTGGCCGCGTTCACGCCCGACTACGAGTGGCGCTACCTCGGCACCGTCGGCGACTCCGGTGCGGTACGTGTGGTGGAAGCGCTGCGCGACAGTGCGTGGGTGGGCGGTCCGTGTGGCAACTGCATGGGCTTCCTGCGCGACGGGCGCGTCTGGTACGCGTCGGAATCGAGTGGATACGCACATCTGTACGCCGCGAATGCCGATGGCACGGGACGCACCGCTCTCACGTCAGGAAAGTGGGAGGTCGAACGCGCGGAGCTCTCGCCGGATGGGTCCAGCTTTCTGCTGCACACCAGTGAGGAATCACCGCACGTGCGCCACGCCTACCGCATGCCGGTGTCAGGTGGCCCGCGGACGAAGCTCACGCGTGCGCACGGCGGTCACACCGTGGTGATGAGCCCCGACGGCCGAAAGCAGGCCGACGTGTTCTCCACCTCGAACACGCCACCCGAGCTGTACATCGCTCAGGCAGATGGCAGCAACGCCGTCGCGCGCACGACGTCCACCTCGACCGCGTTCCGCGCCGCCACCTGGCTAAAGCCGGCGATCGTGCAGGTGCCCGCGAGTGATGGCGTCTCGGTGCCCGCGCGCATCTATCGTCCGCAGGATGTCGGCGCGCAGGCCAACGGCGCGGCGGTGATCTTCGTGCACGGCGCGGGCTACCTGCACAACGTGCACGATTACTGGAGCACCTATTCGCGCGAGTACATGTTCCACCACCTGCTGGCTGCGAAGGGCTACGTGGTGCTGGACATCGACTATCGCGCCAGCGCTGGTTACGGGCGCGACTGGCGTACCGCGATCTACCGCTTCATGGGAGGTCGTGACCTGCAGGATCATGTGGACGGTTCACGCTACCTGCAGAAGCAGTTCGGGATCAACGCGGAACGCATCGGGATCTACGGCGGCAGCTACGGCGGTTTCATCACGCTGATGGCGTTGTTCAATGCGCCGAAGGAGTTCGGTGCCGGCGCCGCGCTGCGCAGTGTCACCGACTGGTCGCACTACAACGAAGGGTATACCGGCGGCATCCTGAACTATCCGCAAGACGACACGCTGGCCTTCCGCCGCTCGTCGCCGATCTACTTCGCGGAAGGGCTCGAGGATCCCCTCCTGATGGCGCACGGCATGGTGGACACCAACGTGCACTTCCAGGACATCGTCCGGCTCACGCAGCGCTTCATCGAGTTGGGCAAGACCGGCTGGGAACTGGCCGTGTACCCGGTGGAGGATCACGGGTTCGTGCGGCCGGATTCATGGACGGACGAGTACACGCGGATCCTGACGCTGTTCGAGCGCACGATTGGCACTGGCGGCAGCAAGGCGTCACGGTGATCGCCGACACAGCGCGCGTCGTTACGACTTCACGCGCCTGATCTCGATGTTCGACATGAACGACTGCCCGGTGAAGCGCACGGTCGGCGTTCCGGGAGCAGGCAGCGGTTGTTCGCCGCGCTTGAAGCCCTTGTCCTTCATGCTGAAGGTGCAGAAGGTCAGGTCGGCATCCTGCTCCACGTCCACGTTGGCCGGCAGCTTGATCTCGACGTTGCCGAGTGTGGCGTGGATGCTGATCTCGGTCACGCCGGGGTGAAAGATGGTGTCGCGTAAGTCGAGCTCCACGTTGCCGAAGAATGCGCGGATATCGAACAGCGTGGGCATCACTGCCACGTTCAGGCGTTCGACGGAGCTGAACGTCGCCAGCACCGTCTGCCGCTCGCCGCGCACCAGCTCCGAGGCCGTGCTGCGCACAGACGGCCCACTGCCAGGCAGGTCCTCGGTCAGTCGCGCCAGTTCGGCGGCATCGCTGGCCCGGAACACCGCTTCCAGCCGCAGCTCCAGTTCACGCATGCTGAGCGCGTCGCGCGAGTATGCCTCGGAAAGCCGCGCCGCAGTGCGATCCCGATCAGCGGCGCTGATCGGGCGGGCGAGCGGGTGATCGACGGGTGTGCTCGGCATGCGTGGCGGGACTGGGTCGGCGAGGCGCGGTGTGCGAACGCTATCGGGGTGGGCCGGCGCGGCACCAGTGCGCCGACGTCACACCGACGCGATGTCCGCCGTTCGCCAGCCGGGGAGCGCAGCCGCCTGTGTGATCCAGCGCTCGAGCTGGGCTTCGTCGAGATCGTCGGCGTGGATGTTGATCCAGCGTGCTTCCCTGGCCGTTCCTCCGGGCGGTGCCGGGTGCAGCGCGGCACCCTGGAAAAAGGTCAGCTTCACGAACTTCGCGTAGGTGTGGAAGCTGGCGAACCAACCCTGCCCGTCGATGCCGTAGAAAGGCGAGTTCCACTTCACGGCCTTTCGCACTTCGGGCACCGCGCGAGTGATCAGCGCATCGATGCGGCGGCCGAGTTCGCGCTGCCAGCCCGGCATCGCCGCGATGTATTGCTGGACAGGGGTGTCGCCATCGGCCTTCGCGATCTGGGGGTTGCCGCCGGAGAGGATCCGGGGGATGTCCTCGGGCATGACACATCTCCAGTGCCCACCGATGCGTGGGCGGGGTGAGTCGGGTGCGAGCCTCGTCGAACGGTAACCAGAGTGGCGCGTGAGCTGCGTCATTCGCATTGCTCACCCCGCCGCGGGTCGGACACCGTGAGTCCGCAACGAGTGGGATTTCAGCCCATCACCCCGATCAGTCGCACCGGAAGGCAAGCCACTGATTCGTCTCGTACGGCAGCGTGAAGTCCACCACGAAACCGTACCGACCCGCATAGGTGGACGTGCGAGCATCCACGCCGGTTGGTCGGACGAACGATTCGCCGGCCGCCCCTAACGTCACCGAGAGCCGTCGGGCAATCGTCTGCGTCGCACCGTCCAGCAACAGCAGCCGTCGGGCGTTGTCGAAGGCCAGCACGCGCGCGTCTCCGCAGGCCGACAGTGGGGTGACGTCATCGCGCGGGGTGCGAGCCTCGCTCAGGATGGCGCCGCTGCGCGAGTCGAGCGTGGCACGCCAGATCGGGTAACCGGACGAGTCGGTCGACGCGACGGTGATCACGTCACGCGAGGATGACACCACCCGGTAGCCTTGTGGGTCGTAGGCCCGTTTCCTCACGTCCGCCGGCTGCGGATCACGTGACCAGAGCAGGGTTCCATCCCAGATGTCGACGCCATGGAATCGCGTGGAATCACGCAGGAGCACGACCGGCCGATCGCCGAGCATGCGGCCGCTGGCCTGGTACGCGCTGGCCACGTAGTCTCCGGTCAGCGAGGCTGGCCCATCGACGAAGCGGTACGCGCCCGACGCCGTCACGCGCAGGAAACTCAGGCGCGGCGTGAAGGGAGGCGTGAGCGCACCGGTATTCACGAGGTAGACCGCCGTGTCCCCACGAATCGCCAGAAGGCGTGACCGATAGCAGTTGACGTTCTCGTTCGTGAGATCGATACGCCATCGTTCCGCGCCGGTGTCGGCGTCACGGCCGACGAACACCGACCGACTCGTGACTGTCGGCGTCGCCTCCAGCACGATGATTGCGCCACCCGCGCGCGCTGGTGACAAGTCGCACGACGGGCTCTGCCAGCGAACCTGTCCGGTGGCGGCATCCAGCACGCTGACGCTGAGCGCATACGCGTTGCTGGACCCTTTCTGCACATAGACATCGCGCATGCCACCGGCGAGCGGTACGATCGCCCCAGTGATGGAATCGCTGCTCACCTGCCAGCGGATGCTTCCCGTCGATCCGTCCAGCATCGTGACGGTGGCGCCAGAAGCCCTCGCGCCGCGTCCGTTCACGACGCGCAGGGCCGTCTGGAACAGGATACCATCACCGATCTCGCCCTGCGGAAATCCGAGCGTCAACGGCTGCTTCCACAACACGGCCTCCGGTGTCGGCACCAGCGGCGCCTCGGTCGGGGAGGAGCAGCCAGACAAGGCCGTCGCGAGCGCGATGGATACGTCAAGTGTGGCACGCCGCACCCGCAGTGCGGCACGAATTCGTGGCATGTCGTGTGACAGGGTTGGCGTCGGCTCCGCTGCCGACATTGGTAGCAGAACATATCGATGGGCGCGTTGCCGGGTCAATCGTACGTCACGACACACGCAGCAACCCCAGCACCGGGTTGGCGTGGGCCGCCACCAGCGTGACGTAGTCACGGAACCGCCATCCTCTGAGAGAGACAGCCGCCATGCTCAACTCGACGTACGCCTGCGGATGCGTGAGAAGCAGGGCCTGCAGGTCCTCCCTCAGCGGAGTGTGGGCCTGGCACCGACCGAACGTGACCGCTCACTTCGTCGGTGCTGCCACTCCCGCCAGCGACACCGGCGCACCGGCACTCACCCACTTCGGAATCTCGTCACCGCCGAACACCCGGTGCAGCACACGTGGTGTGGTGAAGCCGATGCGACTTCCCACCGACACCGAGCGCTCCAGCACCACGACCTGTGGCATCGCTGGCACCGCGGTGCTGTCGCGCCAGAGATACTGCTCGACGGCGAGGTTGGTCCAGTTGCCGCCCACCACGATCTGGTCGAACGGCGCGTTGTCGTTGAGGAACGCCGTGCCCTGTGCGATCGACCAGTCGGTCGAGACGCCGATCGCCGAGAAGGCGTAGCCGTGTTTCGTCGCCTGTGACGCGAGCAGGGTCTTCATCTGCGCGATGGCCGACTTCGTCGCCGGCAGGAGGCATGGGCCGCAAGTCTTGGCGCCGATGTAGACGACGATCAGTTCCTTGCCCTTCGGCAGGTCACGATCGGCGGTCTGTGCGAGCGCGGGTGCTGCGGACAAGGAGAGGACGGCGAGCCATCGACGGATCATGGGGGTGTTCCAGGTGAGAGGTCATCGCGGTAGTCATCTTCTCGTGCTTGCATGATCCACGGCGTCAGTAAGCACGGTACGTCTCAATCCCACAGGACACACCTCATTCCGGCGGGTGACGACGTACGAGCATGTGCAGGCGCACCGTGAATACCGCACCTGCGACATATACCCACCCTGCAACGATATCCCCGTATTCTGCCGCCCCGCCAGCATCCTGTCGCGCACGAGACAGCGGCGTTCTCCCGGCAGCCCACGCTAAGCGCTTGCCAGCAAACAACTTGTCGATACGTGAAAACGCGCGCCACCGGAACCTCCCGGTCGCGCGCGTCGTCGCATCCCACCCGCCGTCACCGGCGGACGCACTGACTCAGCGCCTGCTCCACGCCAGCTTCACCCCGCTCCGCGTCACCGACGCCGGCGCCGTGTACACATCCGTCGCCGCCGTCTGCGCCGTCACCGTCATCGGCGAGATCCCGAACGCCCCAGTCGCCGGCGTCAGGACTGCGGCCCAGGCGCGCGCGGCCGGACCACACGGCATCGTCATCGTACTTGCGGCCTCGATCGTCGTATTCACCTTGCCCACCTTTCGGTCCTGTGCGCCACGCACGGCCAGCGTCACCGTGGCCGTTTGCGAGCAGGTGATGGTGCCGCTCAGGTACGCCACGCCAGTGCTGCTGTTCACCGTGCCGCTCGGGTTGATCGCCAGCGTGGCGGTCGTCTGCGTGTCGAGCTCGTACGCACCGAGATCGCAGCTGAGGAATGTGGGCCGGGTGACGCCGCGCTGGTCGGTCGCCAGCGGGCAGCTGGTGCCGGCATCCACCGCCGGGCTGCCGAAGGGCAGGGCCATCGTCCGCGTTGGCCCACCGTTGTCGCTCAGCGCGAGCAGCGGCGTCGGTCCGAAGATGCTGAAGCCCGCCGCGCCGCAACTCCCGTTATCGGTGCGGTTCTTGAAGTCGCTGAACAGGGTCAGCCCGGCCCCGATACCGCACGACGACCCGACGATGATCGAGTTCCGGATCGCGAAACTGCCTTGGTTCGTGCTGCCCGTGCCACCACCGTTCGGCGCGGTGTTGTTGGCCAGCGTCACGTGCGTCATGACCACGTGCGACTCGTCGGCGTACACCGCACCACCCACACTGGCGGCGGTGTTCCCCGTGAACGTCGCATTGTCGATCGTGGTGCTGCTGGCACTGAAGACCGCCAGGCCACCGCCGTGATTCCGCGACGCGTTGTTGACGAAGGTGCTCGTGCGAAGCGTCAGCGGGCTCGCCGACACCGTCATGCCAGCGCCGACCAATGCGTCGTTCTGCTCGAACTCGCTGTCCTTGAACAGCACCTGCCCATCGCGCGCAAACACGCCACCTCCATTCGCGGCCGAATTCGAGACGAAGCGGTTGAGGGCGGCCGACACCGTGCCGAACGCGAACATGCCACCGCCGGAACCGGCGGCTGTGTTCTTCGTGAACGTGTTGCTGCTCAGGATCGTGGTGGTCGGCAGCGCGACGATCCCCGCCAGCAGGCCGCCACCGCTGTTCGTTGCCGCGTTTTCCGTGAACTGACTGCTGGAAAGCGTGAGCTCACTCAGCGTGGAAGCGAGCCCCGCGCCCCGCGCCGCGATATTCAGCGCGAACGTGCTGCCATTGACGAGCGCCTTGCCATTGGTGTGATGGAGGCCACCGCCACTGCCGCCGGCCGCATTGCCGCGGAATGTGCTCGCGGTCACTGTCGCGCCCCCGTTCACGAACACCGCTCCCGCGTTCCCGGTGGCAGTGTTCCCGGTGAACGTCGACCCGGCCACGCTGATGTTCATTGGGTTCACTTCGGCGGCGCGGATCGCACCACCATCACCAGCGGCCGCGTTGTCGATGAAGGTGCCGCCGCTCACCGCCAGTGCCCCTTCGAGGGCGGAAATCGCACCGCCGGAGGCACCGGCCTGGTTCCCCTCGAACCTCGTGCCGCCCACGATCGACGTGCCGTTGAAGAGAAACATCGCCCCGCCGTTGCGTCCCGCCGCATTCCGCAACAGCTGACTGGCAGTCGACTTCACGAAGGTATTGACGTTCATCGCGCCCCCATCCAGATCGGCGCGATTGTCGCTGAAGACGGTCTCCGTCATCTCGATGCTCGCCGCCGCCACACCACCACCGTAGTTCGCCTGATTGTGCGATACCACCACGCCCTCCAGCACCACAGGCGACGAGAACGCGAACACCGCACCGCCCGGCGCCGCGCTGCGGCCGCGCGTGAGCGTCAGGTGCCGCAGCGTCAGCGGTGCCAAGCCGGTCACGTTGATCAGGCGCGTGGCATCGTTGCCGTTCAGGGTCACGCGAGCTGCGGGTCCCTGGATGGTCAATGGCACGCTGACCTCCAGCTGCGCCGTGAGGGTGATCGCACTCACCGACGGCGCGAAGCCGATCACGTCACCGGCCACGGCCAATGCCACCGCGTCGCGTAACGAGCCGGGACCATCATTGGCATCGCTGGTGACGATCCTGGTCACGGGCACCGACACGATGGCCGGACTGACGGCCTCGCCGTCGGCCGGACTGGTCGGAACTCGATCGGTGCCACAGCCGGCGAGTGCGGTGAACAGGACGGCCAGGGCCATCCGTGAAATGCGTAGCAGCATGCGAAGCTCCAGATACGTCGCCTCGACACGCGAGACCGACGCCAGGTGGTGGATCGAACGTCGTGCCGGTCGCGCAGCAGCGGCCGGACACGTCGGACGCGCCCGGGTGGAGTGGGCGTGTGACTGTGAATCGGAATGCGGTTGCGAGACCCGACACCGGCACTCCGCAGCCGGCATGTCACCCGCACGCCACCGCGTAGGCCTCTGCTTTGCAGCGCAAAGCACTTGACAGCCGGCAAGGCACCTGCCTATTCATTCCCCCATGGCCTCACCCCTCCGCCAGTCCCCTGCCGATCCACCGGCCCTGCACGACCGCGCCATCCAGGACCTGTCGTTCATCCGGCGCACCATGGAAGGGGCCGCCTCGTTCACGGACGTGCCAGGCTGGGGCCTGGTTCTGGTGGGCCTCACCGCCATCCTCGCCGCGCCTGTGGCCAAAGTGCAGGAGAGCGCGGGACAGTGGCTTCGAGTCTGGCTGCTCGAGGCCGTCCTGGCCGCCACCATCGGCGGCATCGGCATCTGGCGGAAGATGCGCCGCCGCCCACGCGCTGACGGTGCCCCGGTCTTCAGCGCCCCGGCGCGCAAGTTCTTCTTCGGCTTCTGGCCCGCGATGCTCGCCGGCGCCGCGCTCACCTTCGCAGTGATCGATCCGTCCAGAATCTGGCAGCCGTACTCGATCGTGCCGCGCGTGCTGCCCGGTCTCTGGCTACTCCTCTACGGTGTGGCCATCACCACCGCCGGCGCCTACTCGGTTCGCGCGGTCCCCATGATGGGCCTGGGCCTGATGGGCTTCGGACTCGTCGCGCTCCTCGTCCCGTCCGTGTCGTCCACCGTGCTGCTCGCACTCGGTTTCGGCGTGTGGCAGGTTGCCTTCGGCATCTGGATCGCGCGGAGGCACGGTGGCTAAGCGCAAATCTTCCGCCGCCATGCGACTCGACGACGTGACGGAACCCGAGACGCGTGCCGCCGCACCACTTGGCGTCGTGGCCGGTGACGTCACCTCACCACTGGCGCTCGATCGCCTGATCCACGAGCGCGTGCGCCTCGCGATCGTGAGCTCACTGGCGGTGCACGACATGCTGTCGTTCAACGAGCTGAAGACGATCCTCGACACCAGCGACGGCAACCTCTCCGTCCACGCCCGCAAGCTCGAGGACGCGCACTACATCACCTGCAGCAAGGGATACGACGGACGCATTCCGCGTACGGAGTACCGCCTCACCACCACCGGTCGCCAGGCACTCGACGCCTACCTCTCGCACATGGAAGCGCTGATCCGGCGCGTCGGTGAGGCGGGGTAGTCACGCTACTATCGCACGCGTTGCTCGATCGTCGTCGCGTTTCCATCGCTCCATCCCAGTTCGTCATCGGCGCCCCGAGCGCCCTCTTTTTCGGATCACACTTTATGAAACAAAGCACTCTGCACGCGCCCAGTCATGTCGCGATGGTCATGGATGGCAACGGACGCTGGGCCGCCGCCCGACATTGCCCACGCTCGGCGGGACACGTTGCTGGCGCCCGCATCCTGCGCGGTGTGGTCGAACACTGCGCCAGCGTCGGCGTGCACCAGCTGACGCTCTACGCCTTCTCCAGCGACAACTGGAATCGCCCGCCAGCCGAAGTGCAGGCGCTGCTGTCGCTCTTCACCTCGCATTTCCGCTCGCAGGCCGACGAGCTCGCGCGCAACGACATCCGCCTCACCGTCATCGGACGCCGTAGCAGGCTGCCCGGCTCACTGCTGACGGCCATCCGCGATGCCGAAGCGCGCACGCAGCACGGCACGCGCATGCACCTGCGCATCGCCATCGATTATTCGAGTCGCGCCGCCATCATGCGCGCGCATCCCTCGGTGATCTTCGCCTCGCCGCCGATCGATGCCGGCGACATCCTGCCACCGGTGGACTTGCTGATCCGCACCGGCGGGGAACATCGGCTCTCGGACTTCCTGCTGTGGGAGTGCGCGTATGCCGAGCTGCTGTTCCTGGACGTGTTGTGGCCAGACGTGACGACCGGCGTGCTCGATGATGCGTTTCGTGATTTCGCAGTGCGTGATCGCCGTTTCGGCCGCCTGTCGCAAAAGGTGAGTGCCTGATGCGCACACCATCGCTTGCCGCGAACGCCCCGCGCATCCTTGCCGTCGCGGCACTGGCCGGCGTCACCGGCGACCTGTTGCTGCGCGGCGGCATCTGGCGCGCCGGCTTTGCGCTCTGGGTCCTCGGCCTGCTGGCCGCGGTGCTGGCGCTCAAGGGTCGGTGTTGCACCGAATACAAGCTGATGCTCGCGGGTGTGGCACTGGCTGCGGCGGGGACGGTGTTGCGCGACTCACCGATGCTCTACGCGCTCGACATGCTGTCGGTGCTCTGCATGGGCATCCTCACGATCTGGCATGGCACCGGCCGGAGCATCGCCGAGCTCTCGATCGTAGACACGGTGCGCGCCGGGGTGCTCGCGGTGGTGAACATGCTGGGTGGCGCGTTCGGCGTCGTCGCCAGCAGTGAGTCGCTGCCGGCCGCGCGTGGGCCGGGCCGCGCCACGCTGCGCGCGGTGTTGACCGGTGCCGTGCTGGCGATCGTCCCACTGGCCATCGTGACGGCGTTGCTGGCCTCGTCGGACAAGGTGTTCGACAGTTTCCTGGAACGCATTTTCACCACCGTGGTCACCGACGGGCTGGCGCATGCCGCGGCGATGGTGGTGCTGGCGTGGCTGGCCACCGGCTGGCTCCGCGCCACGCTCGGCGATCCGATCGGTCGCGCGATTCCGGATCCGCGCTCACCGGCGCTCCCGTTCCTCAGCATCGCGGTGGTGCTCTACGCGTTGCTCGCCTTGCTGGTGGCGTTCGTGGGCACGCAGGCGCGGGTGCTGTTCGGCGGCGCCGAGTTCTTGCGGCAGACCGCGAATCTCTCGGTGGCCAGCTACGCTCGCGAAGGATTCTTCCAGCTCATCCTCGCCGCCGGCGTGGTGCTCGGTACGCTGGTCGTCGCTGAGTGGTTGCTGACGGATGACGATGCGCCCGCGCGGCGACACTACCGCATCGTGAGCGCCGTGCTGCTGGCGCTGATCGCGATGCTGCTGGTGTCGTCGGCCACGCGCATCTGGCTGTACGTCGACGTGTTCGGGTTGAGCGTCGATCGCGCCTTCGCCAGCGCGGCGATCGTGTGGCTCTGCGCGGTGCTCTGCGCCTTCGCATTCACCACGTTGCGCGAGCGGGCGTCACGGTTCATGGCGGCGACGATCGTGGTCACCGCCGCCTGGGTGGCGATGATGAACATCGTCAACCCCGAGCAGATCGTGGTGCGGGTCAACGTGGCGCGTGCGGCGGCGGGCCAGTCGTTCGACGCCAGGTATCATGCGCGTCTCTCGGCCGACGCGCTGCCGCTGTTGGTGGCTGGCGCCGATCGCCTCACGCCGGCCGACTGCCAGCTGCTGCACGCCGAGCTGCGCACGTGGTGGGCGAAGCGCCTTGCCAATCCAGACGAAGGTGGTCGTGACTGGCGCAGCAGCGACCTGCCGCTGTCGAGGGCACGTCGCTGGTACGAATCGTCCTCCAGTGCGGCACCCTGCACCGCGGTGGCGATGCCGGCGCCGTAGTGCAGCGGCGCGGGGTGCTATTTGCCGCGCTGTCCCGACTTGGCCGAGGTGCCCTGCGGCTTGATGCGCGCGGGTTGTGCGGGTGGTGCGGCGGCACGTGCTGCCGGGGCGTGGTGCGACTCGGCGTGGGGTGCGTCTGTCGCACCGTCCTTCGGCTTCATCGCGGCCCTGGCGAAGGCGGGGATGTCGCGCGGCGACTTTCTCTTCATGGTGGCTCCTTCGTGTGACGTTCGGTGACGGATCGACGACCGACGGCGATCGAGCCGCTTACTGCATCATTGAAGTGTAGCGGATGTTTCCGCTGCGCCGCTGGAACGGGTCGATGGCGTCGGGATTCGCGGCGTGGGTGCAGCTTGTGCCACTCAGACGTGCTGATCGAGCAGGATCTGGTTGCCGTCCGGATCGACCACCATCAGGCTGGCCGGCCCCGTCGTGGACTCGTCCGCTTCCACCACCAGCGGCACGCCCGCCGCGCGGAGTGCGCGCTGGATCTCACGCACGTCGGTGAACTGGTCGAGTGTCCGCGCCTCGCTGTCCCAGCCCGGATTGAACGTCAGCAGATTCTTCTCGAACATGCCCTGGAAGAGCCCGATGGCATGCGGCCCATTCTTGAGGATCAGCCAGCGATGCGCCTCACTGCCACCGAACGCGGTGAAGCCGAGCTTTTCGTAGAACGCCTTCGATGCCTGCAGGTCCTTGACTGCAAGGCTGACCGAGAAGTTGCCGAGGTGCATTGGACGCTCCGTCAAGACGTGGGGGAGTACGGATGGAATCAGGGCTGCAGCTTGCCGGCGCGCAGGAAGGCGAACGACAGGTCGATGAACTCGCGCGAGCGCCCTGCGAACACCGGGATGTGATAGCCGTTCGGCACGACCCAGAGCGACGAACGTGGTACTGCTCGATACATCGCGACGGCTCCATCCACGGGGAAGAACTCGTCGCGATCACCGGAGACGATCATCGTGCGGCTTGTGATCCGGCGGAGATCGGCCTCCTCGAGGTTCATGTCATCATAGCTGTCTGCGAAACCGCGAAACTGCGTTACCAGTTCTCGCGCCTGGGTCACCCCGCGTGTGGCGCATCGCATGAAATCCTCACGCTCCTGGGACGGAAGGCTGTCCAGCGCGGTGATCGTGCGCAGTATGGCGCGGGCCTGTGGCGGGAACGACGCCGTGCCGCTCACGAGTACCATCGACTCGATGCGGTCCGGTTGCTGGATCGCAGCGTGCAGCAGCGTCATCGCACCGGAACTCATGCCGATGGCGCGGAAACGCGTCACCCCGAGCTGGTCCAGCAGGCCCAGCACATCGCGGCTCGACTGCCGATGTGTGAAGACCTTGCTGGGATTGGTCGAGCCGCCGTGGCCGCGCTGATCGATGATGATCAACCGGTAGCGCGTCGCGAGTGTGTCGGCGAAGGCGTTCCAGATGGCAACACAGGCGCCAAACGGGTGCAGCAAGACCAGCGGTTCGCCGCTGCCCACAGTGCGGTAATGCATCTCGATGTCGTTGACCCGCACGGTGCGCTCCACTGCGGGTGCTTGCGCGCGCATCGCGCCCGGGAGTGCGCAGGCGCCGAGCAGCGAGAGGATCATCATCCATCGGTGGCGCTGGATCACGCTGATCACTCGGGCTGGGGTGGGAGCAGGGCAGCAGCGTCAACATGCCATCACTCGCAATACGGCGGGAGTCTACTTCTAGTCGCGCTGAGGCCGCTGCGGGCGTTCGGGCATCCGTGTCCTGGTCGGCAGCACGGCCGGAGATCGGGTAAATTCCGGCATGACACATCGCCCATCTGCCCTCGTGACCGGTGCCTCGCGTGGCATCGGTCGCGCCATCGCCCTCGCGCTGGCGCCGTCGCACGACCTGCACCTCACCGCACGCTCCGCCGATGCACTGGCGGCCGTGGCGCACGAGGCGACCGAACTCGGTGCCACCGTGCGGATCATTCCCTGCGACGTCGCTGATCCCGTCGCCGTCAGCGCGGCCCTCGACGGGCTGGCGTGCGACGTGCTCGTGAACAACGCCGGCGTCGCCAGCATGAAGCCGTTCCTGTCGATGACGGCCGCTGAATGGCACGGCATGGTGGACGTCAACGTGAACGCACTCTACCACGTCACGCGCGCGGTGCTGCCGGGCATGGTGGAGCGGCAGCGCGGGCACGTCATCACCATCGGCTCCACCGCCGGCCGCAACACCTTCGTGGGCGGCACCTGCTACACCGGCACCAAGCACTTCGTGATGGGATTCAGCGAATCGCTGATGCTCGAGGTGCGCGACGCGGGGGTGAAGGTGAGCGTGGTGATGCCCGGCAGTGTGGCGACGGAGCTGTTCCCGGCCGGTACCGACACCAGCTGGATGTGCACGCCGGAAGATGTTGCGCATGCCGTCCGTAACCTGGTGGACACACCGCCGCACACGCTCCAGTTCATCGTCGAGGTGCGGCCGTTGTCGCCCAAGCGACGCCGTGACGGGACGATGCGCGGGTAGCGACGATCTCGCGTCGGGTGGCGGCGCGGTGACGGCATTGATTTGCCGATATCGAACGTGAGCGCGGAGTGCCGATCTCTGGCGCCAGCATGCCGCACCCACATATTCGGACGTGCACCGGGACCAGAGCACCTGGGCACCATGTCTGACTGTCGGGCGCGGCCGCCGTTTCCGGCGTGCGGCTCGCGTCGCCGGTGTCTCCGGTTTGCGGTGGAGGTCTCATGCTGCGCGCACGTGCAGTCGTCCGGGTGATGGTTGCGGGTTTCCTGGTGAGCATCAGTGGCTGTTCCACGGAACGCGCGCCGACGGATGCACCACCCACATCCACGCTCATCCTGGCGAAACCGAGTGGTGACGTGCAGTTCGGCACGCCGGCCGATGACGCCGCACACGCGATCGCGGTCGGCAGGCTCGGCGTGGTGATCGTCGGCACCACCAGCGGCGCGTTGGATGGCGCCACGAACGCCGGTGGTGGCGATGCCTTCGTGCGACTGCTCGACAAGCGCGGCGCGACGGTGTGGACTTCGCAGTTCGGCAGCAGCGCCGACGACGGTGCCGCCGGCGTGACGATGAATCGACTTGGAGTCTACGTCAGCGGAACCACATCCGGTGCGCTCGGCGGCTCCATCAATCTCGGCGCCTCCGACGGATTCGTCCGCGCGCTGGATGCCAACGGCAGCATCCGCTGGCAGACACGCCTCGCCAGCGCAGGCGCCGACAGCGTGTTCGGCGTGGCGGTGGATCGTGACGCGCTGTACGTCACGGGAGTGCTGCGTGGCCCGATGGAAGGCACGGTGGTTGAAAACGCGGATGGCTACGTCATCAAGCTCGATGCGCAGACGGGTGTGGTGATCTGGATGACACGCTTCGTCGGTGTCGGCGGCGGTGACGATGCGGCGCGTGCGGTGGCGGCGGACGCCGCTGGCGTCTACGTCGCCGCGACGTACACCGGTGGCACCGGCGGTGGTGGACCGGGCGGTGAGGACGCATACCTGGTGAAGCTCGATCCTGCGACGGGTGCATTCGTGTGGTTCTCGGCGATTGCATCGGCGCAGCCGGACATCGGTTGGTCGGTCTCGCACGCGGGCAGCACCACCTACCTCGCCGGCGTGTCTGCCGGCCATGGATTCGCCGCCGCATTCACCTCACTCACCGGCGCGCTGCAGTGGCGCACGACACTGGCCACCGCGGGCACCGACGTCGCCACCAGCAGCGCGGTGGATCGTTCGTCGCTGCAGGTCGGTGGCTGGACGACCGGCGCATTCGCCGGCGCCGGCAATGCTGGTGGTACGGATGTCTTCCACGCCACGCTCGACGCTGCGACGGGCGCGATCCGCGTCGTGTCACAGCTGGGCACCGGAGGAACGGACGTCGCACTGGGTGCCTTCCTCGACGGCTCGATCTTTCACCTCGTCGGGAGCACCAGTGGTGCGCTGGCCGGTGTGCCACAAGGCGGGACGGACGCGTTCTGGTTGCAGCGCTCGGCGCGGTGACGCTTCAGCGGCGCGCGGCGATGTAGAGGTCGATGCGTGTGCCGACACCGACGGTGGAAGTGACCTCCATCTCGCCGCCGGTGGCGACCACGATCTGCTGGACCGTCGCGAGGCCGATGCCGGTGCCACCCTGATCCTGCTTGGTGGTGAAGAACGGTTCGAGCACGTGAGGCAGTTTGTCGGGGGCGATGCCAGCGCCGTCGTCCTCGACTGACAGCTTGGCGTAGTCACCGGTGGCCAGCACGCACCCTTGCATGGTGCGCGGCGCAGTCACGTGCTCGACGCTGGTGCGCACCGAGATCGTGCCGCCGCTGGTGGTGGCGTCTCGTGCATTGACCACCAGGTTGAGCAGCACCTGCTCGATCTGCGTGCGATCCAGCGGGCAGCGCACGCCGGCTGCTGCCGTGTCGATCACCAGTCGTCGATCGGCACCCACACTCTTCGCCAGCAGCGGCCCACTCTCGCGCACCACGGTGTCGATCTCGGTAATCACCGCGGTGCGCGCTTCAGTGCCCGACGGTCTGGCGAAGGCCAGCAAGCGAGCGGTGAGGCCGCTGCCTTGTTTGACGGCGTCCTTCATCTCGAACAGTTCGCGCTGCGCATTGTCCCGTCCGACCCTGCCGGCGGTGCGCAACGACTCCGTGGCCATCTCCACGCCGCCGCCGATGATCATCAACACGTTGTTGAAGTCGTGCGCGATGCCGGCAGCCATCCGGCCCAGTGCCTCGAGACGCTGGTTGCGCTGCAGCTTGAGCTCCGTCTCGTACAGGCGTTCCGCCTGCGCCAGCACGGCGGTGCGCTCGTAGCCGGCCGCAACACCGATCGAGATGATGCCTATCGCCACACTCTGCACCAGCTGCACCGTCGCCACCGCCAGCAGTTGCGTCAGCGATGCGGTGGCGAATTCCGGTTCCGGCATGATCACCTTCTGCACCAGCAGCAGGCGGATGGCCGTCAGCGCGAAGCCTACGCCGAGCCAGATCAGTTCCCGGTGATGAGCGGCGGTGGAGCGGTAGGCGCGCCAGACCACGCCGACCATCACCACGTAGAGCAGGGGATACAGGCCGCCGAGTGGCCCCGATCCCGGCTGGTGCAGCACTTGGCCGGTGACGAGGCTGCCGATCAGGAGACTGCCGGCCACGCTGCCGAGCAGCAGCAGTGTGGTCGTGGATGGCCTGATGGTGCGCTGGCGTCCCGACAGGATGCAGACTGCCGCGTACCAGAAGGCGGCCGACCCGGTGACGGCGAACAGTTGCGCGGTGGAAGTCTGCCAGCGGACGGTGGCGGCCGGATCGATGCGCCCGTACCACGCCGAGAGCATCGACGCCAACGTGTGGACGATGTAGATGGACCATCCGACGGCCAGCGCACGATGCAGCGGACGGCGATAGACGAACGCGAAGCCCCAGAGCGCGGCCAAGAAAACTATCGCCAGCGCCGACTGGATGAAAAACGACGCCAGCAAGGCGTCCATCGGCACAATCGTCATTGGGGCCCTGGCCTGGCGTTGTGCACGATGGGAATCTACTAATGTCGCGCATAAAAGGGCCAGCGGGTCGTCAATTCGTCGCGACGCGGTGCTGGCCCTCTGCGGTGCGTGCCTCGGCGCTGGTGCAGGCCGGGGACGCTGATGCCTCAAAGATCGTCACGGCGCGCATACGGCACCACCTCGCCGATGGTGCAGTGGCGCGCCAGCAGGCGCAGGTACATCGCCCAGCAAAAAGAGGAGATGCGGTGATGCGCGGTGGCCCCGTCCCAGCCGCGATGATGGAAGTGCAGCCGCGTGTTGGTGCCCTCGGAGGTCAGGCGTGCACCGACGCGTGTACCCATCCAATCGGCCATCGGCGCGGTGTCGGTCATCTCCCATTCGATCGCATGTGGCGGATCGTAGACGCGAACCACGCCCGACCACTGGTGTGTGGCGTCGAATCCGAAATGGCAGACACCGCCCACGGCCGGGTCGATGACGGCGCGCTCGGTCCACCACGCACTCAGTCCATCAGCGGTGTCGAAGCCGCGAAAGACCTGCGTGATCGGGGCGGCGATGACGAGTTCATGCTCGATGTCCATCGAAGCGCTCTCCAATTCGGTTGATGATGAGGATGCGCGCGCGGGTGTGGTAGCGGATAGACTCCATATGGCAGCGTCCGGCACGCGGTCATGGAATTCGATGCGGTACGCTCCTACCCGCAACTCTTGCGGCGTGG
>JANMON010000284.1:0-2851 GCA_031369265.1 Gemmatimonadaceae bacterium
TGCCTGCTGGCCGCCTGCGGCAGCGATGGCGACGTCAAGGGCGGTGGTGGACCCGTCACGCAGCCGGTTTCCAGCCAGGTGGCAACGGTGAACGTGACGCCGATCACGGCGCTGCTGACGGTTGGTGACACGTTGCGCCTGCGTGCGGCGACGTTGGACGTGGGCGGTTTGTCGCTGCTGGGGCGTGTGGTGACGTGGAGCACCGAATCCGCCACGATCGCCCCCGTCTCGACCACGGGGCTGGTGACGGCGCGGGCGGCCGGGTCGGTCCGGATCTCGGCGCTCAGCGAAGGGCGCACCGGCCAGGCGACGCTGACGATCACCGCGCCCTGACCTGCGGCGCGCACACCGACGCGTGAGCGCCGGCGAAGTTGACGGCGAAGGATTACCGGTGAATGGTTGGCGACGCGTGGTGGGATTGGTCGCCTAAGGTTTCCTGCTGCCGTGACTGCGAAATGCCGCCCCACCGGCCCGGAGAATGTCGATGCGCCATGCACGTCCGCTCGTCGTGTTGCTTCATGCGTTCCTGCTTTTGGCGTCCCAGTCGCGTCTCGACGCCCAGGCCGCAGCACCCGCGGCCGATGTGCGCGGGGCGCTGGTCGGCCCCGTGAAACTCGAGATCAGCCTGACCGACGGTGGCTACGCGACGGTGTTCGCTGTCGGACGCGGCGCCGCCGGCAGCCCGATGGCGATTCTGGCGCCGAAGGAGCCGGGTGCGCGCGAGACGCTGAAGCGCGACAAGTGGTACGCCGTGCGCGCGCTGCGTCCGATCGAGCTGGTGCCCTTCGCCACCCTCGACAGCGCGCTGGTGGTCGTGTTCACATCGGCCGTGCAGCCGAACCTCGCCAGTTTCGCCGATGGCAACACGTGGGCGGTTGGACTCGCGCTGCCCGATTCGATCGCCAACACCGACGAGCGACTGACGGCGGTGCTGGCGGCGGAACTCTATCCGAATGGCGAACCGCATCAGATCAGCATGAGCATGTCCTCGCTTACGGCGCCGCTTCGTGATGGTCGGCTGCCGCCGTGCCCCAGCGGAGCCGGCGAAACACGAGTGCCGTTTGTTATCCGCAGGGTGACGACCAGCGGCGGACGCTCGGCGGCGTCCCGCGCGCCGGAGCAGATGGAGATCCCGAATTCTCCGGTGTCACGCGCTCCGACCTGTGACCCGAACCGGAAGCCGGACGCGCCTGCCGACTCGGTGACCAAGAAACCGTAGACCTCGTGCGCTGACGGAGCCGGCGCCTGACGAATCACAGTCGTGGCGCCAACCCACCGTCAGCCGCCTCCGCTCACATCGTCGCCGCCGTCGTCGCTGCGGCGGCCGCCGACGCGGCATACTGCGCCGTGGCATCGCTGCCCGTGAACGCCACCACGCCCAGCCCGAGGCCCTTCAGCTTGTTGTGCCACAGCACCTCGCCGCTCTTCGGGTCCAGGCAGAACAGCTCTCCGCTCGCGCCCGCCAGCAACTGACCGTCCATCAGCGTGATGGTCAGGAATGACGCCGACGACTTCAGCTTGGTGCGCCAGATTTCCTCGCCGGTGCGGGCGTCGATCGCGACGGCGTGACCGCCGACGCCGATGTAGAGCGGCTGGAGCTTCGTGCGTGCCATGACGGGTTCCCTCGGGTGAATGGCGACCGGCCTGCGGAAGGCGGAAGGTATGCACGGCGGGAACACGACTCGCCATTGCACCACCGGTCGCTGGGCGCTGCCGTGACAGGGCGATACGATTCGCAGCTGGCGCGCGTCGCGCCGCCTCAATGACCATCCCGCCCTCTGGAGCACGGTGTCATGCTGCACATCACCACGATCCCCGTCTCGCGCGTCCACCGCATCGCGCTCGCGTTGCTGATCACGCTCGCCGGCGTCGGTCCGCTCGCCGCCCAGGGCCCGGGCAGCGTCGCCCAGCAGGCCTCGGGGCCGCTGATCACCGCCGCCGGCCCGTCGTTCATCGTCGAGGAGCCCACCTTCGCGAATCCGGCGCGCCTCGAGATGAAGGCGCTGTTCGAGATCAACGCCGGCGGCGGTGACACGGTGAAGGTGAACGAACAACTGGTGACGATGGCGCGCTTCTTCAACATCCACGCCCGAAACGGATTCGCCGAGAATCGGCTGAAGGCCGCGGCGGTGTTCCACGGCGCAGGCTGGACCGCGCTGCTGTCGGACGCCGCCTTCGCGGCCCGGTTCGGGGGCAAGCCGAACCCCAGCCGCGCGCTGGTGGAGGAACTGCTGCAGCACGGCGCACAGCTGGTGCTCTGCGGCCAGACCATGGGTGCCCGCGGCATCAAGCGCGACGAGTTGCTGCCCGGCGTGAAGGTCTCCACCTCGGCGATGACCGCGATGCTCACGCTGCAGAACGACGGCTACCGCTTCATCCCGTGGTAGGCGCCCTGCCGGCGGCTCAGGCTCGCGCGGGGCGCAGGCCGGTCCAGAGGCGATAGGCGATCACGCCGGCCGCCACCGTCGCCAGGCCGAGTCCCGCGAAGCCCCATCCCGACGTGGCGAAGATGTAGAGCCAGCCCGTGAGCGCGATGATCGACGGCACGGGATAGAGCCACATGCGGAACGGGAAGTGAAAATCCTTGCGCCGCCGCAGCAGGTGCAGCGCCGCGATCTGTCCCACGAACTGGATCAGGATGCGCGACGTCAGCAGCGCCGAGATCACGTCGCCGAGTGACAGGAAGCTGCCGAGAATCGAAAGCCCGCCCAGCTGCTTTCGCGGTGAGTCTCCGTCGACGTTGTGGGTGTGGGGTCGGTCAGAGCAAGGCGGTGATCGCGCGCAAGGATCGCAGCGATGATCTTCAGCTCGCCTGCGCAGTTGGGGCAGTGCTCGAGGTCGATCTCGAAGA
>JANMON010000325.1:0-6323 GCA_031369265.1 Gemmatimonadaceae bacterium
CCGCCAGCGCGGTGTCGTAGGCGCCGGGAGCGATCTCGTACGGAACGAAGAGATCCTCCACGGCCACCGCCTCATCGAGTGCGGGGATGACCACCGCGGGTGCCGGTGCGTCGAGGCGGCGCTTGCGCACCATCACCCAGCGCACGTAATCCAGCACCATGTCACCGACCTGGTTCACGCCGATCGAGCGCACGTACACCACGCCGTTCTTGCCATCTTTGTTCTCCTTCACGCCGATCACCGTCGACGTGGTGGACAGCGTGTCGCCCGGATACACCGGCACACCGAAGCGGCCGTTGGCGTAGCCGAGGTTGGCGATGGCATTCAACGAGATGTCCGGCACCGTCTTGCCGAACACCACGTGAAACGCGAGCAGGCTGTCCACCGGTGCACCGCCCAGCCCCACCTCGGCCGCGAACGGATCGGATGAACTGACCGCGAACCGCCCGCCGAACAGCGCGGTGTACATCGCCACCTCGCCTTCGGTGACCGTGCGCGGTGTGGCATGCACGATCTCCTGCCCGACCGCGAAGTCCTCGAAGAAGTTGCCTGCGCGTGTCTTCGATTCAGAACTCATACGCTGCCGCCAGTTCAGGATCCTTGCGGGCGACCAGCCGCGCCAGGTCCACGATGACCTTCGCCTGCTTCCAGGTCGCATCGTCCTGCATCTTGCCGTCCAGCATCGCCACGCCGCTGCCGTCGGGCATCGAGTCGAGGATGCGCTTCGCGAACAGCACCTCCTTTACATCGGGGCTGAACACCCGCCGCGCAATCGCAATCTGGTTCGGCGCCAGCGACCAGGCACCGGTGCAACCCATGATGAATGCATTGCGGAACTGCGCTTCGCAGCCAGCCTCGTCCTTCAGGTCGCCAAACGGGCCGTAGAAGGCACGAATGCCGTTGGACACGCAGGCATCCACCATCTTCGCCACGGTGTAGTGCCAGAGGTCCTGCTGCACGAAGGTGCGCTGCACTTCAGCCGCCACCGGGTCCGACAGCACGCCGTAAAACGGATGTCCGCCACCGACACGGGTGGTCTTCATGCCGCGTGAGGCCGCCAGGTCGGCAGGGCCGAGGCTCATGCCGTGCATGCGCGGACTGGCACCGGCGATCTGCTCGACGTTCTTCACCCCCTCGGCCGTCTCCAGCAGGGCGTGAATGAGGATCGGCTTCGTCACGCCATACCGCGCCTCGAGCAGCGCGAGATACTGATCCACGAAGTGGATGTCCCATGGCCCTTCCACCTTCGGGATCATGAACACGTCGAGCTTGTTGCCGGCCTGCTGCACGATCTGGTCGAGGTCATCCAGGAACCACGGACTGTTGAGACAGTTCACGCGGACCCAGAGTGCGGTGTCACCGAAATCGATGGCGTTGGCGGCCTCGATGAAGCCGGCGCGCGCCGCTTCCTTCGCATCCACGGGGATCGCATCCTCGAGGTTGCCGCAGAGCACATCCACCTGCCTGGCGGTGTCGGGCAGCTTGGCGCGGATCTTCTCCAGATGTGGCGGGAAGAAGTGCACCACCCGTTCGGGTCGCACCGGCAGTTCACGCAGCGGTTGCGGGGCACCGATGGCAAGCGGCTTGTAGAAGTTGGCCGGCAGCTTCACGTCACGTTCTCCATGTAAAGGTCAGGACACCGGCCCGGCGACGATCCCGTCGTCGTGCAGCCGTCCCACATCACCTTCGCTCAATCCCAGCACGCCGAGCAGGATTTCATCGGTGTGCGCACCGAGTGCCGGGGCCGGGGCCACCGGCACCCGTGCAACGCGGCTGAAGTCCAGCGGAGATGCGGCGGCCAGTGCATCACCCACACCCGGCTGGTGCAGCATCGCGAACATCGGGTTCGCCACCGACAGGTCGGTATCTTCGGCGATCGCCTGACGCACGCTTCGGTACGGCGCCCACGTCACGCGCGCGGCGTCCAGTGCAGTCCGCGCCTCGGCCAGCGTACGCGAGGCGAACCACGGCTCGAGCAGCGCGGCAATCTCCTCGCGTGCACGGAAGCGATTGCCTTCGTCGCCCAGGTCGAGTCCCAACCGCGCCGACAACGCGGCCACACCTGCGGCGATTCCGGTGGCCTTCACCAGCGTGGCCCACTGCATTTGCGTGAGCCCCACCACCATCGCGCGCTCGCCGTCGGCAGTGATGAAGTCGCGCCCGAATGCGCCGAAGAGGTAGTTCCCATACCGGCCGCGATCGCTGTCGTTCACCATCACCTCGGCCAGCATGCCTAGGTTGCCGAGCATCGCCAGTGCCACATCCTTGAGGGCCAGCGTGATCAGCTGACCGGCGCCATGGCGCGTACGGTGCCGTTCAGCGGCAAGGATCGCCACCGCCAGCATGTTGCCGGCGATCGCGTCCCACGCCGGGAAGACGTGATTGAACGGCAGACGCGAATCGGACGGGCCAGTGATGGATGGAAATCCGATTGCCGGATTGACGGTGTAATCCACTTCCGATCCACCATCGCGGCGACCGAGCAGGTTCGCCATGATCAAGTCGGCGCGATGTTCACGCAGCGTCTCGTAGGCGAGCCAGCCCTTGGCGGGGAAGTTGGTGCTGAAGATGCCGGCGTCCGGTCCCGGTGCGCAGATCAGCCGCGTCAGCAGTTCCTGTCCGCGTGGCGTGCGGAAGTCCACTGCGATGGAGCGCTTGCCCTTGTTCAATCCGGTCCAGAACAGGCTGTGTGCGCCATCGTTGGTCAGCGGCCAGCGTCCGTAGTCGAGGCCACCGCCGATGGGGTCGAAGCGGATCACGTCGGCGCCGAGTTGCGCCAGCGTCATGCCACCCAGTGGTGCGGCGACGAAGGCCGACCCTTCGATCACGCGCAGGCCGTGCAGGATTCCCGTCATCGGCACGCCCGGGGTGCGGGGAGTGTGCGAGTGAACATGCTCAGATGACGCGCTTGCCGCGAAGGTCAGCGATCTGCGCCGCCGTCATGCCCAGCACCTCGGCCAGCACTTCCTCGGTGTGTTCACCCAGCTTGGGCCCCAGGCTGCGAATGCTCCCCGGTGTTTCCGACAGCGCCGGCACCGGCGACGGCACGATGATCGACTCGCCGGTATCGGGATCGTCGATCGCGACCAGGTTGCGGCGGGCGTGGAACTGCCGGTCGCCGAAGATGTCCTGGATGTTGTTCAGCGGACCAGCCGGCGTATCGGTGGCGTAGCAGCGTTCCAACACCTGTTCGCGCGTCAGCGATCCGCACCAGTCGCGCACGATCTCGTTCACGTCATGTCGATGTTCGAGGCGCGTCTTCTGCTCGCCGTAGGTGCTCGATGCGGCCAGCTCAGGGCGGCCCATCGCCATCGCGAGGCGTCGGAACAGCTTGTCGGTGGCGGTGGAGATCGCGACCCACTTGCCGTCCTTGGTGGCGAAGTGGCCGTGCGGGCAGGCGAAGTCGTTGTGCGAAGAGCCCTGTCGTTCCCGCACGGTGCCGTACATCGCGAACGCTGGCGCCAGCTCCTCGGTACAGCGGAACACCGACTCGTACAACGCGGCGTCCACGTACTGTCCCTCGCCTGTGAGGTCGCGATGACGGAGCGCCATCAGCACGCCGAGGCAGCCGTAGAGCCCCGTCATGTAGTCGCCAAGCGTGGTGGAACCCGGCGTGACGGGTGTGCCCTTCGGCATGCCGGCCAGGTACGCGATGCCACCCACCGCATGCGCGACCCGCGCGAAGCCGGGACGATCGCTGTACGGACCGGTCTGACCGTAGCCGGTGACGCGCAGCATGATCAGTCGCGGATTGATCGCATGCAGCACGTCCCAGCCCAGCCCCCACTTCTCGAGCGTGCCGGTGCGGAAGTTTTCGCAGAGCACGTCGGTTTTGGCGATCAGCTCCTTGAACACCTGCACGCCTTCGGGCTTGCGAAGATCGAGCGTCACCGACCGTTTGTTGCGCGACTCGCTCATCCAGACCAGCGTGTCGCCGCGCTGCGACGGCGTCCCGAAGCGCCGGAGAGCGTCACCACCCACCGGGTGCTCCACCTTCAGCACGTCGGCACCGAACTCGCCGAGGATGGTGGCGCAGTACGGCGCGGCGATGACGGTGGCGACGTCCATCACGCGGATGCCAGCCAGCGGCAGCTCGGCGGTCTTGTCGGGAGTCATGGTCGTCGGCCTCAGATGATCTTCTGCTGGCGAAGGCGCTGCAGCTCGGCGGCGGTCAAGCCAAGCAGTTCGCGCATCACCGCGTCGGTCGCGTTGCCCAGCGCCGGGCCGAGGTTGTCGATGCGGCCTGGGGTCGCCGACAGCGTCGGCACCACACCAGGCACCACCACGTCACCCAGTTCGTCGTCCACGATGTGCGCGAGGTTGCCGCGCGCGAGGAAGTGCTCATCCTCGAAGATGTCGGCGATGCTGTTCACCTTGCCCACCGGCACTTCTTCCTCGAGGCAGCGGCGCAGCACCTCGTCGCGATCCAGCGATGCGACCCAGTCGATCACGATCGCGTTGACGGTGTCGCGGGCGGCGAGTCGCTTGCGCTGGTCGCCGTAGAGTCCCGATGACGAGAGTTCAGGCTGTCCCATCGCCACCGACAGGCGCTCGAACATCTTGTCGGTGGTGCAGGCGATTGCGATCCACTTGTCGTCGCGGGTGCGGAAGTGCCCGTGTGGTGCCGCGACGAAGCTGCCGGAGCCTTCACGTTCGCGAATGCGGCCGGACACACCGTACACCGACGCGATCTCCTCCATCATGCGGAAGATCGCTTCGTAGATGCCGACGTCGATGATCTGGCCGCGACCGGTCTTCTCGCGATGGCGTAGCGCGACCATGATGCCGATCGCACCATAGAGGCTGGCGATGTAGTCGCCGAGTGGCACGGTGCCGGGAAGCACGGGCGTCTCGCCGGGAAAACCGGCGAGGTAGTTCAGCCCGCCGAACGCCTGCGCGATGTGTGCGAAGCCGGAGCGGCGACGATAGGGGCCGGTTTGTCCGTAGCCCGACACGCGCAGCATCACGAGGCGCGGGTTGGCGGCGCTGATCGCGTCCCACGTCAGGCCCCACTCTTCCATCGTGCCGGGCCGGAAGTTCTCGATCAGCACATCCGACTTGGCGAGCAGCTTGAGGAAGAGCTGGACGCCCTCCTCCTGTCGCAGGTCGATGGTCACCGACTTCTTGTTGCGGCTTTCGCTGAGCCACTTGAGTGTCGCATCGGGCCGACTGGTCGGCGTGCCGAAGCGGCGCATCGGGTCGCCACCGATCGGATGTTCGACCTTCAACACTTCGGCGCCGAACTCGCCCATCATCGCGGCGGCATACGGGCCGGCGAGGAAGTTGCCGACATCGATCACACGCAACCCGTCCAGCGGGCGGGGACTGCTGCCCGTTGCGCTGTGCGGCTGCGTGGGTGCGGCGGTGTTCGATGCGCCAGCGTCGGACGCATGGTCACGAGTACTCAACGGTCTGCCTCGCCGCTCAGGTGGGAACCAGCGGATATCTTAACGCCATTCTGGCACTCTGCCTGCACCGGCAACGGTGTGGCCATGAATTCTCAGCCGACTGACGCTCCCGATGACTGACGCGCTACCGGATTTCAGCACATGGATCGGCCGCACCGAGACGGTGCACGACGGCCTGAGTCCGGAACAGGCGCGCAGTGCTGCGGCCACATTTGACGACGAAGTAACCGCCATCGAATCCGGTAGCCCGCTGCTGCCGCTCTGGCACTGGTTTTACTTTCTGCCCCGCGCCAGGCAGTCGGCGCTCGATGTGGATGGGCATCCGCAGCGCGGCGGTTTCCTGCCGCCGATTCCATTTCCGCGCCGCATGTTCGCCGGATCGCGACTGCAGTTTCACCAGCCGTTGCGTCTTGGCACGCCGGCCACGCGCGATGGTGAAATTCGCAATGTGGTGATCAAGTCGGGTCGCAGCGGATCACTCGCATTCGTGACCGTCGGGTACCGATTCACGCAGGCCGGTGTGCTGTGCATCGATGAAGAGCAGGACATCGTGTATCGCGAACCGGGCGCGCCGGTCGCGGCGCCGGCTGTCCTCGCGCCGCTCGCACCAGACGCCGGGATGTGGACACGCACTGTCACGCCGGACGCGCGTCTGTTGTTCCGATTCTCCGCGCTGACGTTCAACGCGCATCGCATTCACTACGATCGCCCGTACGCGGAGAGTGACGAGGGATATCCGGGTCTCGTTGTCAACGGACCGCTGACGGCGATGCTGCTCGCGGATCTTGTCCGCCGCAACCCACCACGCCCGATCCGCACCTTCCCCGGCCGCGGCCTCGCGCCCCTCTTCGACCTCGCCCCCGTCCATCTCACCGGGCGTCTCGACGCGGACAGCGTGTCGTTGGAAGCACTCGG
>JANMON010000343.1:0-21068 GCA_031369265.1 Gemmatimonadaceae bacterium
GATGCTACCGCCGGCACAAAAACTTGGGGTAAAACTTGGGGCACGTTGCGGCGCGTCGCGCTACACAACCGATTCCACGGCCAGCTTATGCGCCACTCACACGCTTACCAAAACAGACGGCATGTGCCGCTAAGTCATTCATCTGCTGCAGGTTAGCACAATTCTCCCATCCCGATTATACTTCTGATCTTCACCCTGCCCGGGTGGCGGAATCGGTAGACGCAGGGGACTCAAAATCCCCCACCCTTCGGGGTATACGAGTTCGAGTCTCGTCCCGGGTATCGCTCCAGCGCCGTACCGCTCGCCCATGTGATCCGAGGCCGGATCACCCCCGTCCCGCCCTCGCAGCCCCGGCTGCCCGTGTCGGCGCGGCACCGATCCCCCCGACTCAGGGGCTGCTCGACAGGGAACGGCCACCCCAGCGGACGCCCTGCGCCTCCGCCACGCAGCGCCGCGAGACCGCCATCGCCGCCCCAGCGCGGTGCCACGGTGCCCAACATCCGCAGCCCAGTCCACCACCCCGCCGCTCTGTCGCGACGAGGTCACGGCCGTCCTGCCGCGCTCCACCGCCTCAACCTGGCTCGACTACCTTTGTCACGTCGGTCAGCAGGTGCTGTTTTTCACTTCTGGAGAGACGGAATGAAGAGATTCTTTGTCGCTTCGCTGCTCGCGGCCAGCTTGGCCATGTCAGCGACTGTTTTGCCCGCCCAGGTCACCACCGGCTCCATGCAGGGCCGCGTGACTGCACAAGCCGGCGGCGTCGGCGTCCCGGGCGTTCGCGTCCGGGCCCTGCACACCCCGTCCGGCACCGCCTACCAGGCGATCACCCGCGCTGACGGTCGCTACACCATACCCGGCATGCGCGTCGGTGGTCCTTACAGCATCACCGCCACCACCATCGGCTACGCGCCGCAGACCAAGAACGGCCTGATCGTCCAGCTGGGCGTCACGACCGAAGAGAACTTCGTGATCGCGCCGGCGGCCGTGCAGCTCGCCGCCGTCTCCATCACCGCCCAGACGGGTGGCGTCATCTCGCAGTCGCGCACCGGTGCGGCCACCACCGTGACCCGTGAAGCGCTCGAGAACCTCCCGACCATCACGCGCTCCATCAACGATTTCACCCGCCTCACGCCGCAGTCCTCCGGCCAGTCGTTCGCCGGCCAGGACAGCCGCCTGAACAACATCACGGTGGACGGGTCGTACTTCAACAACTCGTTCGGCCTCGGCTCCGGCGCCACGCCCGGCGGCCGCACCGGCGTCTCACCGATCCCGCTCGACGCCGTGGACCAGATCCAGGTCAACGTCGCCCCGTACGACGTGCGCCAGGGCAACTTCGTCGGCGCCGCCGTCAACGCCGTCACCAAGTCGGGCACCAACACCTTCTCCGGCTCCGTCTACCGCCTCTCGCGCACCCAGGACTTCGTCGGCAAGAACGTCGGGGCCGCGAAGTTCAATCCGGGCGTGTTCGAGTTCGGCCAGTGGGGCGCGCGCCTCGGCGGACCGCTCATCAGGAACAAGCTGTTCTTCTTCGTGAACGTCGAGGATGACGGCAACAACCGCCCCGGCACCAACTTCGTGCCGAACACCGGCGGCCAGCCGATCACCGGCAACACCACCCGCGTGCTGGCGTCCGACATCACCACCCTGTCGAACTTCCTCAGCACGAACTTCGACTACACCACCGGGCCGGTGAACGGCTACGAGTTCGAGACCCCGTCGACCCGCGTCCTCGGCAAGCTCGATTTCAACCTGAACGACAACAACAAGTTCAGCCTGCGCTACACCCAGCTCGACTCGAAGACGGACGTCATCATGTCCGGCTCCTCGTCGCTCGGCTTCGGCAACCGCAACAACAACCTGAACGCGCTCAGCTTCCAGAACTCGAACTACGCCATCCTCGAGAACATCAAGTCGCTGGTCGGCGAGTGGAACGCCAACTTCGGCCCGCGCGTCTCGAACAACATGATCATCGGCTACACCAAGAACGACGAAAGTCGTGAGTCACGCGGCTCGTTCTTCCCGCTGGTGGACATCCTGCAGGACGGCATCACCTACCTCTCGTTCGGCGCCGAGCCGTTCACGCCGAACAACGAGCTGCGCTACAACACGATGCAGTTTCAGAACAACCTGACGATCAACACGGACCGTCACGAAGTCACGATGGGCGTCACGGCACAGCGGTACCGCTCCGAGAACGTGTTCTTCCCGGGCTCGCAGAGCGTGTACATCTACAACTCGCTGGCCGACTTCTACACCGACGCCAACGGCTACCTGGCCAACCCGAACCGCACCACCGCACCGGTGACGCTGAACCGGTTCCAGGTGCGCTTCAACAACGTGCCCGGGCAGACCAAGCCGATCCAGCCGCTGGACGTGCTCTACGCCGGCGCCTACCTGCAGGACGTGATCCGCGTCAACCCGCGCCTGAACATGACGTTCGGCATGCGCGTGGATGTCCCGAAGTTCAAGAACACGGCGCTGCGCAACAGCGCCGTCCCGAACCTCGTCTTCCGTGACGAGATCGGCGCCCCGGTGTCGTTCCAGACCGACAAGATGCCCGGCTCCAAGGTGCTGTACTCGCCGCGCTTCGGGTTCAACTGGGATGCCCGCGGTGATCGCACCACGCAGGTGCGCGGTGGGTCCGGCATCTTCACCGGTTCGCCGGCCTACGTCTGGGTCTCGAACCAGGTCGGCGCCAACGGCATCCTGACCGGCTTCGACAACATCGCCAGCACCACCACCCGCCCGTTCAATCCGGATCCGAACAAGTACAAGCCGAGCACGGTCACTGGCACGCCGGCGGCGACCTACGAGCTGGCCGTAACCGATCCGAATTACAGGTTCCCGCAGACCTGGCGCTCGAACATCGCCGTCGACCAGCGCCTGCCGTGGGGCATGATCGGCACCGTCGAGTACCTGTACAACCAGGACGTCAACGGCACGTACTACATCAACGCCAACCTGCGCGCGCCGAACGCCACGTTCAACGGGCCGGATCGTCGTCCGCGCTGGATCGGCAGCAACCGCATCAACGCCAACATCGACAACGCCATCATCCTCAAGAACCAGAGTGTGGGCACGTCGTACTCGGTGGCGGCCTCGCTCGAGAAGACGCTGTCGGCCGGCCTGTTCGCGAAGACCTTCTACAGCTACGGCTCGTCGCGCAACACGGTGGACCCGGGCTCGATCGCCTTCGGTTCGTGGCAGACCAACCAGTACACCGGCGACCCGAACAACCCGGGCGTGGGCTACTCCAGCGGCTGGGCCGGCCATCGCGCCGTGCTGACGGTGTCGTACAAGCGCCAGTACTTCGGCTTCGGCGCCACCGGCATCACGGTCGTCAATGAACTGCGCTCGATCGGCAACACGAGCTACACGTACAATGGCGACATGAACGGCGACGGCACCAACAACGCGGACCTGATCTACATCCCGCGCAACGTGAACGAGATGAACTTCCAGGCCTACTCGGTGAACGCCGCCGGCCAGGCCACCACGACGCCGTCGGCGATCGTGCGGACGTTCACCGTCGCCGAGCAGACGACGGCGTTCGAGAACTACATCAAGCAGGATCCGTATCTGCGCAAGAATCGCGGCCGGATCGCCGAGCGTGGCGCCGTCTTCCTGCCGACGTTGTTCCGGACGGACCTGAGCGTGACACAGGACCTGTTCACCAACGTGCGCGGCGCGAAGAACGCGATCCAGCTGCGCGCGGACTTCCTGAACTTCGGCAACCTGCTGAACAAGAACTGGGGTGGCAGCCAGCGCCTGGTCACCAACCAGCCGCTCGTCCTGCAGACCACGCCCGCCAACGGCGTGCCGCTCTACCGCCTGCGCAACGTCGGCACCAACCTGGTGTCGAAGAGCTACGAACGCACCGTCAGCGAGTTCGACGTCTGGCGCATGCAGCTGGGCCTGCGCTACACGTTCAACTGAGTGTCGCCGGCCTGACCGGCTGCAGGTCGCACGAAAAAACCGCCGCCTTCCGGGAATCCTGGAAGGCGGCGGTTTTGCGTTGGCTCACAGCAGTGCGACGTGCGCCCGACTTACTCCTCGCTCTCCAGCGCCTTGCCCAATCCGCGCAGGCGTGGATGCCGTGCCCTGAAGAACAGCCCCATCGCGACCGATGCCACGATGTTGCCCAACGCCACCTGCATCGGCGTGATGCCAGCGCTGGACTGCGTATCGAGGAAGGCCACGAACCCGGTGAATGCGACTTCGAACGCGAAGAAGAGGATCACGAAAAGCAGGATCGCCACCGGTTGCCGCATCGTGACTTGCACGATGGAGGCCGCGATGATCCCGGCGATGATGAATGCCACGAAATGGAAGAGCGTGTAGAGGGCCAGCGCCGTCGGCACGTCGGCCGCCGACTCGGGCGAGGCACCCATCAGCTGCAGCAGCATCCCGCCCAGCAGCTTCGGCGTGCGGAACGCGCCGCCTGACGCCATGTCCACCAGCAGGAACACCAGCGCCACGGCAGCGGCCGAAATCATGCCCGCCAGCACACCCTCCGAGACGATGGCAGCCGTCGACCGATTCTCATCCTCGACGCTGAGCGTCATCGTGTCCTCCGAGTTCGAAGCAAGTGCACTCATTCCACTCCCTCACTGTGTCGCGATGACGAGATGACAGCCCCCCGGATGACGCTGTAGGCACGACCAGCACATTTCTGTCAGCGAAACCCTTACGTGCCAGCAAGCTCGACCTTTCTGCTTCTCTGATCAGGGACAGCTGGCGGGCCGCAGCGTCAGCGTCGGGAAGCGCCAACCACCGCCGCCATCGCGCAGCACGGGACCGAAGTTCGTGACATAGCCGGCGCTGCGCGGCAGGACCGCCAGCACCTGCACGTCGCGCGCGAGCAAGCCAGTGTTCGCACGCTCGCGCACGAACTGCGCGACCACCGTGCGGCTGGCCGTCATCGCCCGCTGCTCGACGGGCGTCATGCGCGGCGGCAGCGGCTCGCGCACCGCCACACCATTCCACCGATCCACCACCTCCGCGGGCCGCGGTGACGCAATCGTCCCGCGCTGGGCCAAGAGCAGGTCGGCTGGCGACATCGTCATCAGGTACGTCCACAGCTTCATGCGCTGACAGGCATCACGCAGGCTCTCGACCCGCTGCCGCGCCACCACCGTGGCCGTGACCACAGCACGCCGTCCGGTACGCGCCGGCAGCAGCACCGACACCTTCTCGTTGACGCCGAAAATCGGCGCCGCGCCGGTGGCGTCGTCCTGCACCAGGATCGGCAGCGCCTCGGCCCCGCGGCCCACCATGCTGAGGGTCGCCACGCGCGTGGGCTGCGCCACGGTGGCATCCGGGATCATCAGCGGTTCGGTGGCGGTGCCGACGTCTTCGGCCAGCGTGCTGTCACCCGGCACGCCGAAGGCCGCGAAGGTCGCGATGTACAGCTGCGCACGCGGCGAGTAGGCGCCGCTGGCGATGTTCGACTTCACCGATTCCACCAGCGTGCGCGTGGCCGTCAGCGCGCCGGTTGAAACACCGTGCGCCCGGCCGTCGATCGTGATCGACAGGGCGGTGGTGCGCAGGAGCCGCTGCAGCAGCGGTGCAGGGAGAGGCCAGCCCACCTGCGTCCGACGCACCACGCGCGCATCGTCGAGTCGCTTGTCGGTGATGCGCCCCGTGACCATTGCGGCCGCGCATGGCTGGTCGTCACAGGTGATCCACACCGGGATCGCACGTTCGCGCGGGGCCGGAGGTGCATTGCGTCGCGGCACCGTGACGGTGTCGATCAGGAGCAGCGTGGCGGTCACGATTCCCGGCTGCGCACGGCGGCCGCGGTCCACGTCCACCACCAGTGTGTCCATCACACAGTCGGCGCGACACTCGGCGATGTCGAACCCTTGCGTTACCGCCGGCGGACGGGCATCGCGCTGCGCGTGCAGCGTCGCGGGACAGGCGAGCGACGCCAGCAGCGCCGGCACGAGCAGCGCCGGAGACACACTTCGACGTGGGAATGGCATCTCCCACCTTCGCTGCAGATCGGCCGCCTCACAAGGCCGCCGCGGCAGTCACATGTCGCCGGGGGTGTGCCAGTCCGGAAGTCCCGTCGCGGCGGCTTCCATCAGCTCGAGGTTCTGCGCCGCCAGGCCGACCGTCCGCACCCACGCCGTGATCGCCATGCGCGTGAGCAGCGCGGTGGGGTCGCTGACGGGGCGGTGCACCGCCAGTGCCTGCACCAGGCGACGCTTGCCATCAGCGGAATCGCAGAACTGCTCGGCGAAGACCTCCAGCGTGCTGCTGCGTCCGAGGCCGCACCCCTCCGCGGCGGTGATCACGTCGTAGACGCGTGTGGTGAGGTGCGCACGGGACCCACCGCCGGCCAGAAACGCGATCACGGTGCCGGAGTCACGCACGGCCGCGATCACGTCCGCCTGCGGTTCGACACCGGCCCGCCGTGCCACTTCGCTCATCGGCAGGCTTGGTCCCGTCGGCGCCGGCATCTGCGATGGCACGCGTCGCAATCCGTTGGTGCTGACGATCAACTGCGGTTGTGGTGATCGGCGGCGAAAGAGCACGTGGGTCCGGATCCTGGTGGCGTCGATGCGGTTGCGGGAGGGCGTCCGATGTATGCACGACGACCGGTCACGCGAGCCCGTAACGGTCGGGCTCGCTCGGTCGGCCTTTCGGAACGAAGGGGGGCGGGAGCGGCTGCGGAGGCGGGTCGCGGACCGCCCACCGGTGTCGCCGCTGCCGCGACCTCGTAACTTCCGGCGCATGCCACTCTCATTTTCCGTTCGAAGCGCCGATGCCAGCACCCTGGACATCGGCGCCCTAGCCGTGCTCTGCCCGAAAGGCGACACCCTTCCTGCCGCGCTCGCGGCCCTCGATACCGCCCTTGCCGGGGCCCTCAGCCGCTCGTTCGCGCGCGGTGCCTTCACCGGCAAGCGTGACGACGTGCTGCACCTGGCCGGCGCCGCCACGGGGCCACAGCGCATCCTGCTGATCGGCATGGGTGACGCCGCCGATCGACCGGTCGCGCTCAAGCGCGCGGCACAGCTGGCCGGCCGCCGGGCCAACGCCCTGAACGTTGCGTCGCTCGCACTGTGTGTCCCGTCGGGTCTCGATGCCACCGGCACCGAGCAGGTCGTCATCGGGGCATCGATGGGCGCGTGGGAATACAAGGAATTGAAGACGCCCCCCACCGAACCTCGCGTGCCGCTGGAGCAGATCACGCTGCTGGTGGATGATGCGACGGGCAGTGTGACGTCCGTGGCCAATGGTGAGGCGATCGCCGCTGGCTACGCGCTCGCACGCCGGCTGCAGATGATGCCGGGCAACCTGTGCACGCCCGACACGCTGGCCGATTCGGCGCGAGAGATCGGCCATCGCCATGGCCTCACCGTGACCGTGCTGGGTCGCCGCGAGATGGAAGCGCTGCGCATGGGCAGCTTGCTCGCGGTGGCGCAGGGCACGCCGCAGGAGCCACGCCTGATCGCCATCGAGTACAAGGGCGCTGGCGATGCGCGCCCGGTGATCCTCGCCGGCAAGGGCGTGTGCTTCGACACCGGCGGCATCTCGATCAAGCCCGCGCCGGGCATGGAGTGGATGAAGTACGACATGAGTGGCGCCGCCGGTGTGCTGGGCGCGATGGAAGCCATCGCACGACTGGCACTGCCGATCAACGTCGTCGGCCTCGTCGGCGCAGTGACGAACATGCCGTCCGGCACCGCGATCAATCCGGGTGACGTGGTGCAGGCATCGAACGGCACGTTCATCGAGATCGTGAACACCGATGCCGAAGGACGACTGGTGCTCGCCGATGTGTTGCACTATGCGAAGAAATACGATCCGGTCGCCGTGGTGGATGCGGCCACGCTCACGGGCGCCGTCGTGATCGGCCTTGGTAACTCGCTGATGGGTGTCATGGGCACCGATGCGGCACTGGTGAAGGACGTGCTGGCCGCTGGCGCACGCGCCTCCGAGTTCGGCTGGGAACTGCCGCTCTGGCCCGACTACGAGGAGCAGATCAAGTCCGACACCGCCGACATCAAGAACACCGGTGGTCGCGCGGCCGGCACCATC
This sequence comes from Gemmatimonadaceae bacterium, assembly GCA_031369265.1. GTDB lineage: Bacteria > Gemmatimonadota > Gemmatimonadetes > Gemmatimonadales > Gemmatimonadaceae > JACMLX01. The sequence continues at coordinate 8,047 of JANMON010000343.1, forward strand.
ACCGCGGCACTGTTCCTCAAGGTGTTCGCCGAAGGCTATCCGTGGGTGCACCTGGACGTGGCCGGCACGGCGTATTCCGAGAATGATCTCGTCTCGCTGCCGAAGGGACCGACCGGTCGCCCCGTCGGCACGTTCGTGGAATTCGTGCGCGCGAGGATCAGCTGACGTTCGCACGACTCTGCAGCCTGGCGTGTGCGGCGCTGGTCGTCGCCACGCCGCTGCTGGCGCAGGTGCGTTCCGCGCCCGACTCCATCCTCAAGGCGCGCGCCGATTCCATCGTGCGCGCGGACTCGGTGCGCGGTCGGTTGCCACAGGCCGAGTTGCCGGTGGCGACCGAGGTGGGGATGTCGCATCGCTGGAATCGCGACAGCCTCTTCTCGAGCGGCGCCCTGACGCTGGCCGACTTCCTCGATCGTGTCCCGGGCCTGTCCACGCTGCGGGCCCGGTTCTACCTCGCGCCGCAGGTCGGTTCGTACAACGGCGATGTGGCCAGGGTCCGGCTGTTCCTCGACGGCGTGGAACTCGAGGCGCTGGACCCGCGCAGTCGCGGCATCACCGACCTGACGATGTTTCCCATCGCGGCGCTGGAGGAGTTGGTGATCGAGCGAGGCGCCGGAGAGCTGCGGTTGCACATGCGCAGTTGGCGCGGGCCGGAAGTCGTCACCGCGCAGACGCGCGCCGACGTCTACACTGGCGACAACCGCAGCAACACCTTCCGCGGTTACCTCGCGCGTCGCGCCCGCAACGGATTCGCGTTTCAGGTGATGCTGCAGCAGCGCAGCACCGACGACCGCCAGCTCGGTGGTGACGGCGATGCCACGACGGTCTTCACTCGCGTCGGCATCGTGAAGCCGAAGTGGAGCCTGGATGCCACGCTGGTGCGCGTGCGGGCGCTTCAGCAGGAACTGGCGATCTTCCCGGCCGAGTCGTTCGTGCTGGCGGGTCGCCCGATTCCGGAGTACGAGCAGGTGCAGCGTGATGCGTACCTGCGCTTCGCCGTGGGCGACGTGTCACGCGGGCCGTGGCTGCAGCTGACGGCGGCGTCACGACAGAGCGCCGAACAGTCGGCATTCCGGGCCGCCAATGCCGTGAAGGGGTTCGCCGCCGATTCCGCCGACACCACCACCACCAGCACGCAGTACGTGGCCACTGTCGGCTGGTCATCGGCACGCGCGCGCGCGTCGCTCACCGAGCGCCTGCGTTTGGTGGGTGGTCGCACGTTGCATCAGCCGTCGGTGCGCATCGGTGCGGACGTGGGCCGTGTGGCCATCAGTGCATACGCCGAGCGCAACCCGTTCACTGAGAGCACGCGCGGAGACGCCTTCGTGAAGCTGCAGCCGGTCCCATGGCTGGCCGCGACGGGAGCGGTGTCGTACGGCACTGCCGGGTCCATCTTCATCCCGCTGGACTCCACCGACGCGCCGGAGGCGCTCGAACTGCCGGTTGCGAAAGCGGTGCGCGGCGAGGTCGCTGTCCGACTGAAGGGTGTCTGGGTGCAGGCCGGCGTCGTGGTCCGTGACAGTGCCGTCCTGCGACCGCCCGGACTGTTCGATCGGGCCACGCCCGTCGCCGCCGATGGCCGCGCGGTGGGCAGCACGGTGCAGGTCGTGGGACCACTGTTCAAGGGATTCTCGGTGCACATCAGCGGCGTGCGCTGGAACGAAGCCGGGCTCTATCGCCCGCAGACCGATGTCCGGAGCGAACTGGCGTGGCGCTATCATTGGCAGGGGCCCACCCGCTCGGGTGGTTTCCGGTTCCTGCTGGCGGGTCAGGCCGAGTATCGCACCGTGGCGTACGTGCCATACCTCGATTCCGACAGCACGGTTTCGGTGCTGCCGACCTTCCCGACCACACCGCTCGGCCTGCGAGCGGAGTTCACCCTCCGCGACGCCACCATCTCCGTGCAAGTGCGCAATCTGCTCGCCACGCGATATTCCACCGTGCCCGGACTGCTGATGCCCGGCGCGCTGACGATCTACGGCGTGCGCTGGTCGTTCTGGAACTGATGGGCACGCGATGATGAGCGGCACGATCCAGAGCATGACCGGCTACGGCAACACCGAGGGCGTGATCGGCACGCATCGCTTGTCGGTGGAAGTGCGGAGCGTGAATCACCGCTTCTTCACGCCATCGATCAAGCTGCCGCCGGCGCTCTCGCGAATGGAGACGGAGGTGCGTGAACTGCTGCGCCGTCACGTGGCGCGCGGTCACGTCACCCTGTCGCTGCGCGTCGAACGCGATGCCAGCGAAGGGCCGCGGATCGACGTGGCGCGGCTGCTGGCGTACGCGGCCCAGCTGCGCGCCATCCCCGCAGATTCCGGTATCGACGCGCGCATCGACGTGGCGTCGCTGTTGCGCCTGCCTGACGTGGTGACGACCACGTTCGACGAGGACGACACGCTGGGCACCCTTGACCCAGCGGCCATCCTGACGCTGGTGAGCACGGCCATCACCGCGTTCGTGCAGATGCGTGAAGCGGAAGGCGCGCGGCTGGCGGCGTACCTGCTCGACCGGCTGCTGATCATCGAGGACGCACTGGCCCGTCTCGCGGCTCGCGCGCCTCAGCGCCTGGTGGAGCAGCGCGACCGGCTGACCGCGGCCGTCCAGGAGCTGGCCGCCGGCGTGGCGGTCGATCCGCAGCGCCTGGCCCAGGAGATCGCGATCCTCGCCGACCGGGTGGACGTGGCGGAAGAGCTGAGCCGGTTCGCCTCACACAACACGGCCTGCCGTGCCGCGCTCTCGGTGCCTGGCACCGAAGGGGTGGGCAAGCGACTGGGCTTCATCCTGCAGGAGATGGTGCGGGAAGCGAATACCACCGGCAGCAAGGCCAACGACGCCGCCATGCAGCGGGACGTGGTGGTGATCAAGGAGGAGCTCGAGCGGATGCGCGAGCAGGTCGAGAACCTCGAGTGACGACGCCCGCCTTTCCTGTCATTCTGGCGGCCCCGTCGGGCACCGGAAAGACCACGATCGCCAGGCGTTTGCTGGAGCTCCGGCCGGACCTGGGCTTCAGCGTGACATGCACCACGCGGACGGCCCGGCCAGCGGAAGTGGACGGGGTCGATTACTTTTTCTTGTCTGGGGAGGAGTTCGAGGCCCGGGTCGGACGAGGCGAGTTTGCCGAGCACGCCCTGGTGCACGGCAAGCGCTACGGGACGCTGCGGAGCGAGATCGCGCGGCTCATGGCGTCGGGACGGAACCCGATCATGACGATCGATGTGCAGGGTGCCGTCCAGTTCGTGCAGGCCTTCCCGGAAGCGGTATTGATCTTCCTGCTGCCACCGTCGGCGGTGGAGTTGCTGTCGCGGTTGTCGGGGCGTGGGTCGGAAAGCCGGGCCACGCTGACGACGCGTGTTGACAGTGCGCTGACGGAGCTGGCAACGATCGATCAGTTCGAGTACGTGGTGGTGAACGACGAGCTGGAACACGCGGTGGCGCAGGTGCTGAGCATCATCGATGCGGAGGCGTTGCGACGGACGCGCTTGACGGATCTGAAGGATCGCGTGACGGCACTTGCCAACGAGCTGCGCGACGCGATCCGGTAACACCGGAATGGCCGACGTCATTCCGCAGGCTGGTCACCCAACGGCGCGCAGGCGCCGAGGAGATGGAACACGAATGCGAGTCTTCACACCTGGCGACATCACCGAGCAGCAGCAGTCGCAGAACAAGTACCTGGGCGTGCTGGTGGCGGCCAAGTATGCGCGCGTGCTGAACGAGTTCCCGAAGATGGGGTCCACCGGCAAGGAGAAGAAGCTGACCACGCGTGCGCTCGAAGACCTGCATGGCAAGGACTTCGACTACCGCGTGATGCCGCGTCGTCGCCCGGACTGACCAGCCAGGGGCCACTGGATGAGGCCCTTCGACGGCCGCCGCGTCATCCTCGGGGTGACCGGCGGTATCGCCTGCTACAAGGCCATCACGCTCGCCCGCCTGCTCTCACAGGCGGGCGCCGTCGTTGACGTGATCATGTCGCGCGCCGCCCGCGCGTTCGTGGGCCCGATCACGTTCGAAGCCGTCACCGGGCGGCCAGTCGCCCCGGACATCCTCGACGCCGGGCACGCACTGGCGCACATCCGGCTGGCGAAGGACGCGGAATTGGTGCTCGTCGCGCCCGCGACGGCTGACCTGCTCGCCCGCGCGGCGCAGGGCCGCGCCGACGACCAACTGACCGCGGTGCTGCTGGCCACACGCGCTCCGGTGCTGATCGCCCCTGCCATGAACGACGGCATGTGGTCTCACGCCGCCGTGCAGCAGAATACCACCACACTGCGCGCACTCGGCTACACCGTGCTGGAGCCCGACGTCGGACCACTGGCCTTCGGCGAAGGCGTGGGCCCGGGTCGGATGCCAGAGCCCGAGACGCTCGTCGCACACGCGGGTCGGCTGCTGGAAACCGCGCGCGGCCTGGCGGGACGCCGCATCATGGTGACGGCCGGCCCGACACGCGAGGCGTTGGATCCGGTGCGCTACATCACCAACCACAGCAGCGGCAAGATGGGTGTGGCGATTGCGGCAGCCGCCTGGCGCCGTGGTGCGGAGGTGACGCTGGTGCATGGTCCGCTGGAGGTGCCGCTACCGGTTGGCGTGCATGCGGTTCCCGTCACCACCACCGCCGAGATGCGCGATGCCGTGGCCGACGCGCTGCCGCAGGCCGATGCGCTGGTGATGGCCGCCGCGCCCGCGGATTTTCGTGCCGCCGACGTCGCGGCGCAGAAGATCAAGAAGGGCGCCGACGCGCCGACGCTGCGGCTCGCGCACACCGACGACATCCTCGCCAGCACGCGCGCGCTGCGACGGCCTGACGCCGTGGTGATGGGGTTCGCGCTGGAGACCACGGACGTGGAGGTGAACGCCACGGCCAAGATGCAGCGCAAGGGCCTCGACTTCATCGTCGCCAATGACGCCACCGAGGCGGGAGCCGGCTTCGGCAGCGACACCAACCGTGTCATCATTCTCGCCGCCGACGGCGGGCGCGAAACGCCACCGATGATGCCGAAGGCGGAACTCGCCGACGTGCTGCTGGATCGCGTGTCGCGCCTGCTGGAGCAGCGCCCGTGAGCGCCAAGGAACGCCTGACGCCTACCTCGAACAGCGGCGCGAACTGGGCGAGTCGGAGATGATGCTCGACGCGCTCGACGTGGACGATGTGATGCGCATGCTCGGCGCGCTGCGTGGCGGCGACGTGCCGGCATCAACTGCGCCGTCGTCGCCTGGTGCGCCCGTCGAGCGACGTGCACCGGACGCACCACCCGCGTCACCGCCGTCGGCCGCGCCGCGCGCGGTGGATCGCGCCGAGCGCAAGGTGTTCGGGCAGGACACTGCTGGCGCACCGCCGGCCTCCGACGACTGGCGCGAAGTGATGCGGCAGCTCGAAGGCGGCGCGACGCCTCGCCCAACGCCACCCGTCGTGCCGGACGCACCGGTGACGCCAGCGTCAGGCAACGACGCTGCCATCACGCCACCGACGCCCGTCGTGCGCGCCGGGACGTTGCGCATCGACGGGCTGGTGGTGCCGCTCGGGCTGCGTGTCGAACGCGCGACGCTCAGCGGCGCGATGGCCGGCGCGCAGTGGCACTCGTTGGCCGACGTGAACGCGGCGATCGCGGCCTGCACGGCCTGCGATCTCGTCACCACCGCCACACAACCAGTGCCGGGCATCGGAAATCCGGATGCTGACGTGATGGTGGTGGGCGAAGCACCGGGCGAACGCGAGGACCTCACCGGTGAACCGTTCGTCGGTCCCGCCGGTGCGCTACTGGACAAGATCCTGGCCGCCATTCAGTTGGGCCGGGACAGCGTCTACATCTGCAACGTCCTGAAACACCGGCCGCCGGGGAACCGCAACCCGATGCCCGACGAAGTGCGTGCCTGTGCGCCGTTCCTGCAGCGCCAGGTGGACCTGGTGCAACCAAAGCTGATCCTCGCCTTCGGCACCTTTGCTGCACAGTCACTCCTCGGGACTAAACTTGCCATAGGGAAACTGCGCCAGCAGTGCCACTGGTATCAGGGCATCCCGCTCATCGCCACCTATCACCCGGCCGCCCTCCTGCGTAACGACGCGTGGAAGCGGCCTACGTGGGAAGATGTCAAGCTTGCTCGACGCGTTCTCGACGCGACCGTCCGCTCCTGATCCCTACCGCGACCGCCGACCACCCCAGTCGGAGGACGCGGAGCAGTCGGTGCTGGCGGCGATGCTGATCGACGCCGAGGCGATCACGTTCGCGACGGAGATCGTGGACGACTCGATGTTCTTCCGCGAGGGACACCGGCGCATCTTCCGCGCGATCGTGTCGCTGATGGAGCGCGGCAGCGGCATCGACGTCGTCACGCTGTCGGACGAGCTGCAGCGTCGCGGGGAGATGGATGCCGCCGGCGGCCGCGAGTATCTCAGCTTCCTCGCCGATGCGGTGCCGACCGCCGCCAACGTCGCGCACCACGCCCGCATCGTGAAGGAGAAGGCGCTGCTGCGCCGCCTGATCGAGGTGTCCACGCAGATCGCGGGCGAGGCGTTCGAGGCGCGGCAGCCGGCGCGCGACCTGCTCGACTTCGCCGAGCAGCGCATCCTGCAGGTGGGGCAGGACAAGGGCGGGGCGGGCTTCACCCGCATCAAGGAGTTGATGTACCCAGCGATGGAGCGCATCGAGACCATCGCCAAGGAAGGTCGATCGGTCACCGGTGTCGCCAGCGGCTTCGCGGACCTCGACCAGATGACGTCGGGCTTTCAGCCGGCCGACCTGATCATCGTCGCCGCGCGCCCCTCGATGGGCAAGACCGCACTCACGCTCAACATCGCGCAGCACGTCGCGATCACCGAAGGCGTGGGCGTGGCGTTCTTCTCGCTCGAGATGAGCAAGGAGTCGCTGGTGCAGCGCATGATCACCAGTGAAGCGCGCCTCGACGCACAGGCGATGCGCACCGGCCGCTTGCGCGACGATGACTGGCCGCGCCTCGCACGCGCGGTCGGTATCCTGTCACAGGCACCGATCTACATCGATGATGCGCCAGGCATCAGTGTGCTCGACATGCGCGCCAAGGCGCGGCGCCTGAAGGCGGATCCGGACTCCAAGCTGGGCCTGATCGTGGTGGACTACCTGCAGCTGATGACGGGGCCGAACGCCGAGAACCGTCAGCAGGAGGTGAGCCAGATCAGCCGGGGGTTGAAGGCACTGGCGAAGGAACTGCGCGTGCCGGTGGTCGCACTGTCGCAGCTCTCGCGTGCGCCCGAACAGCGTGCCGGCGACGAGAAGGGCCGGCCGCAGCTCAGCGACCTGCGTGAGTCGGGCGCCATCGAGCAGGACGCCGACCTCATTCTCTTCATCTTCCGGCAGGAGATCTACGCCGAACGTGACGAGTCGGGGCGACTGAAGAACGCGGAGCTGGAAGGGAAGGCCGAAATCATCATCGGCAAGCAGCGGAACGGCCCGATCGGCACGGTGCCGCTCTTCTTCCACAAGCAATACACGCGCTTCGAGAACTTCTCCAAGCGCGTGCCCGGCGAGTGAGCACGAAGACGAAGACCGCATACCGCTGCACCAACTGCGGCGCCGAGTACCCGAAGTGGGGCGGGCGCTGCGAGACCTGCGGCGAGTGGTCCACGCTGGTGGAGGAGATCGTCGAGAAGTCGCCGGCGAAGGCGGTCGGTCGTACCGCCGCGCCGAGCCGACGAGGCATGATCGCGACCCGCGCGGCGAAGCTCAGTCACGTCAACGGCACCGAGTCCACGCGCATCAAGTCGGGCCTCGACGAATTCGACTTCGTGCTCGGCGGCGGCATCGTGCCGGGGAGCATGGTGCTGGTGGGCGGCGAGCCGGGCATCGGCAAGTCCACGTTGCTGCTGCAGGTCGTGGCGCGCCTGCAGAATGCAGGGCACGCGGCGCTGTACGTGAGTGGCGAAGAGAGCGCGCTGCAGGTCAAGCTGCGCGCCGACCGACTGGGTGACGAGGCCGGCGACGTGGAGTTCCTGCCCGAGACGCACCTCGAGACGATCCTCGCGCACCTCGAGGCCACGCGGCCGGTGATCGCCGTCATCGACTCGATCCAGACAGTGCACACCGAGGAGCTGGAAGGTGCACCGGGCAACGTGGGCCAGGTGCGCGAGTGCGCTGCGCGACTGATGCGCGCCGCGAAGGAGCTCGGCACCGCCATCTTCGTCGTCGGCCACGTGACCAAGGGTGGCGGCATCGCCGGACCCAAGACGCTCGAACACATCGTGGACACGGTGCTGTATTTCGAGGGCGAGGGCAGCGCCAACTACCGGTTGTTGCGCGCGACCAAGAACCGCTTCGGCAGCGTGGACGAAATCGGCGTGTTCCGCATGGATGCCGCAGGATTGCAGCCGGTGTCCAATCCGTCGGCACTGTTCATGGGCGACCGGACCCAGTCGTCGAGTGGCAGTGCGCTCACCGCGCCGCTGGAAGGGACGCGACCGCTGCTGGTGGAAATCCAGGGACTGGCAGCCAAGGCCGGATTCGGCACACCGCAGCGTGTCACCACCGGCTACGATCCGCGCCGACTGGCACTGCTGCTGGCCGTGCTCGAGAAGCGCGCCGGGCTCGGTTTCGCCCAGCTGGATGCGTTCGTGAACGTGGTGGGCGGCATGCGCCTCACCGAACCCTCGGGCGATACCGCGGTGGCCGCCGCACTGGCCTCGTCGGTGTACGATCGGCCACTGCCGCAGGACGCGCTGTTCCTTGGCGAGATCGGGCTCGGTGGCGAGATCCGCGCCGTGTCGCAGCTGGAGCGACGACTCGCCGAAGCGGCGCGCCTCGGCCTCACGCGGGCCTACGTTTCGAAGACCAGCACCAAGGTGAAAGCACCCGCCGGCCTGAAGGTGATCGGTGTGGCCAACGTGCGTGACCTGCTCGACACCATCTTCTCATGACGCACGACCACGAACACGACCCGCACGACCACGACACCGAACTGCACGACGGCGAACATGTCGGCGCGCGCGCGGCGGGGAATCTGGCGCGCGATACGAAGCCCGCCGCATTGCGCGACGTCACGCCAGCCGCGGCACCCAACGTCGGCGTGGTCATCGTCGCCGGTGGCAGCGGCACACGTGTCGGTGGCCCGGAACTGAAGCAGTTCCGGTGGGTCGCCGGCAAGCCGATGGTGCTGCACAGCCTGCAGACCTTCCAGCTCCGCCCCGACGTGGCGTTGGTGGTGGTGGTCCTGCCGCGCGACTACGCCGCCGACCCACCACCGTGGATCTTCCAGTGCGACATCGACCGCATGCTGGTGAGCCAGGGCGGTCGTGACCGCATGCAGTCGGTCTACAACGGTCTCGAGGACATGCCGGAGAACATCGAGACGGTGGTCATCCACGATGCGGCACGGCCTCTGGCCAGTGGCACCGTGATCGATCGCGTGATTCGCGAGGCGCGATTGGGGCATGGTGCGATCGCGGCCTTGCCCGTGGTGGACACGCTGAAGGAAGTGGATGCGGACGGTCGCATCGTGCGCACCGTCGATCGCACGTCGCTGTGGCGCGCGCAGACACCGCAGGCCTTTCCACGCGCGATGATCGACGAGGTGCACACGCGTGCGCGGCGCGATAAGCTGGCCGCCACCGACGACGCCGCGCTGTGCGAACACTACGGGTTTCCAGTCGTGGTGGTCCGTGGCAGCGAACGTGGCATGAAGGTCACCGACGCCGGTGACTTCCCGGTTGCGGAATCACTCTCGGTGCTGCCGGAGTGAACGTGCGCAGCGTCGTCACGCCGTTCTGGTCGCCGGCCGAGGTGCAAGCCGCGCTGACACCGGTGGTGGCGCACCTGCAGGATCGTGGCGTGCTGGCCTATCCCACCGAGACCGTGTACGGTTTCGGCACGATGGTGGACTTCGAGTCGGTGGAGAAGCTGGTGACACTCAAGCGTCGCCCACCGGCCAAGCCCTTTCTGCTGCTGGTCTCGAACAGTGCGATGCTGACGCGGCTCGGGCTCACCTTGTCGGCGCAGGCGGCACATCTCGCCGCACGTCACTGGCCCGGACCGTTGACGCTGGTGCTGCCGGGAGGTGAAGGGCAGTTGCCGCCGCGGCTGCGCGGCCCCGAGGGCGGCATCGCCGTGCGCTGGACGCCGCATCCGGGGTTGCAGCGACTGATCACCGCGCTCGGCTCGCCGCTCACGTCCACTTCGGCGAACCGTCCTGGTGTACCACCCGCGATGCGGGCGGCCGAGGTGGTGGAGCAGTGGACGGCCGAGATCAATCGCGGCCTGCTGATGGTGCTCGACGGGGGCACGCTGCCTCCCTCCGCGCCCAGTACCGTGGTAGACTGCACCGGACGACGATTGCGGGTGATCCGTCCGGGCGCGATCAGTGCGGTCACCCTGCGCGACACAGTCCCTGACCTGCTTGGTGATGCCTGATTCCTCACTGCGAGTGTTGTTCGTGTGCACCGGCAACACCTGCCGCAGTCCGATGGCGGAAGTGATCGGTCGAGCGATCGTCGCTGAGCGTCGTCTCGGGCACGTCAGTGTGGCGAGTGCTGGCGTGGCGGCGGATTCGGTGAGCGGCGCATCGGAAGGGTCGCTGCTGATCGCGATGGAGCACGGCCTCGACCTGTCCCGGCATCGCTCACGTCAGGTCACCCCCGCCACGCTGGCCGGCGCGGACCTGATCCTCACCATGAGTCCAAGCCACCTGCTGGCGGTGGAAGGCATGGGTGGTCACGGCAAGGCGCACCTGCTCAGCGCCTATGCCACGCACGGCGAAAGCCTGCGGCCGGTGAGTGATCCGATCGGCGGTGACATCACCGTGTATCGCGACACCTTCGAGGAGCTGCACGCGCTGATCAGCCGTGCCTTCGATCGGCTGGCGGCGGAACGGAACTCGCCCTCGCGCTGATGCCCCGCCCGACGCGGCTGGTGCTGCTCGGACAACCAGTCGCACAATCACTGTCGCCGGTGTTCCAGAACGCGGCCCTGCGTGCGGCGGGGCTCGACGCGCAATACACCGCCTGCGACGTGGCCGATGACGCGCTCGATGCCACGCTGAGCGACTTGGTGCGCGCCGGTGCCGCCGGGAACGTCACCATTCCGCACAAGGAGCGGGTCGCCGCGCGCTGTGATGTGTTGACGCCGCTGGCGGCGCGACTCGGTGCCGTGAACACGTGGTGGTCGGTGGATGGCCGCCTGCACGGAGACAACACCGACGTGGGCGGATTCGATGATGCCGTCGTCGCACTGCTGGGTGACATTCCGCGTGCGATGAAGGTCGCAGTGCTCGGTGCCGGCGGATCGGCGCGTGCCGTGGTGGCTGCGATTTCGGCCTGGCCCGCGTCGCGGGTTGCGATCTGGGCGCGCACACCGGCCCGTGCGGCCGCACTGGTCACGCTCGGTCCCGAAGGCTCGACCACGGCGGAGGAGTTCATGGCAGAGGCATTGCGCGGTGCAGGACTGGTGGTCAACACCACGCCGATCGGCATGCGCGACGAACAGGTGCCGGTGAATCCTGGTGTGCTGCGTGCGGGCGCCGCCTGTCTGGACCTCGTCTACCGCCGAAGCGGCCCGACACCATTCGTGCTACTGGCGCGCGCGCAGCACCGGCCGGCCGACGACGGCTTGCGCATGCTGATCGGGCAGGGCGCACGCAGCTGGCACCGTTGGTTCGGCGACGTGGAACCGGATCGTGACGTGATGTGGCGCGCCGTGGCACCGGAGCGCGGAGACCCCTCGAGCAAGTGAGCGACGTTGCGCTGGCGGCCTGGCGGCGTGTCGGCGCGATCGGCAGCGCACTGCTCGAGCTTGCCCTGCCGGGCGTCTGCGCGCTCTGTGACGCGCCACTGGGTCGCGTGACGGGCCCCGCCTGTCTGCTCTGCTGGAGCCGACTGGCGCGGCTGGACCATCCGCAGTGCGGCCGCTGCGGTCATCCCGTGGCGCACGGCGCCGAAGCCGGCGATCCCTGCCGCTGGTGCGATGCGCTGCCGCCGTACGTGCGCGCCGTGCGCTCGGTGGCATGGATGTCGCGCCATGCGATCGCGAGCCGGATGGTCCACGCCCTCAAGTACGACGGCTGGCCGCGGTTGGCCGACGGCATGGCGGCGGAGATGGCGCGGCTGCGGTGGCCGGCCGACGTGCACCGCGAGCGTGCCTGGCTGGTGCCGGTGCCACTGGCCCGCTGGCGTGAACGGGAGCGCGGCTACAACCAGGCCGACGCGCTGGCGCAAGCCCTCGCACCACATTGGGGCGTGCCGGTGCTCGCCGCACTCACCCGCACGCGCACGCCCGCCAGTCAGACGCGGTTGACACCCGGGGAGAGAGTAGTGAACGTAACTCGCGCTTTCACCGTGGCTTCGGACGGTGCGCCTCACCTCCGCGGTGCGCATTGCGTGCTCGTTGATGATGTCGTGACCACCGCCGCCACACTGGTTGCGTGCGCTGCCGCCTTGATGGATGGCGGCGCACGCATCGTGAGTTGTGTCACCTTCGGACGGGCGCCTGCCATCGGCGACCGTCGTTCACCACTGGAGTAGCGTCATGGCAATTAAGGTCGGCATCAATGGGTTCGGTCGCATCGGGCGGAACGTGCTGCGCGCAGCCAAGAAATCAGGCGCCGCCATCGATTTCGTCGGCATCAACGACCTGACCGATACGGCCACGCTGGCGCACCTGTTCAAGTACGACTCGGTCCACGGCACCTATCACGGTGAGGTGAGCGCGAAGGAAGGCGCCATCATCGTGGACGGCGACGAGATCAAGATCACGGCCGAGCGCGACCCGGCGAACCTGCCGTGGGCCGCAGCGGGTGCACAGATCATCCTCGAATCCACCGGCATCTTCACCGATGCCGACAAGGCGCAGAAGCACATCGCCGCCGGCGCCAGGAAGGTCATCATCTCAGCCCCGGCCAAGGGTGAGGACATCACCATCGTGATGGGCGTGAATCACCAGAAGTACGATCCGGCCACGCACCACATCATCTCCAACGCCAGCTGCACCACCAACTGCCTGGTGCCGATGGTGAAGGTCGTACGCGACAACTTCGGTTTCAAGCACGGTGCGATGGTCACGATCCAC
>JANMON010000082.1:0-2639 GCA_031369265.1 Gemmatimonadaceae bacterium
CTTTCCCGGGCACGGCGTCGGGCTGGCGTCGGTGCGCCGGATCGTGCAGCGCCACGGTGGCGACATCTGGGCCGAGGCCGAACCCGGGGTCGGCGCGTCGTTCTATTTCACGTTGGCGGCGTAAGAACCGGGCTGCGCTGGTCTTGGTTCTTGGCGGCGGCGTCGGCAGCCTTCTTGACCGAGTCGGCCATCGCGCCCATGGCACCCTTGGCGCTGTCGGCCATGGCACCCATGGCACCCTTGGCACTGTCAGCCATCGCGCCCATCGCGCCCTTGGCGCTGTCAGCCATGGCGCCCATCGCGCCCTTGGCGCTGTCCATCGACGCGGCAGCGGCGGCCGCCGTGGAATCCATGGCTGCGTCCTTCTTCTCGCCGCCGCATGCGGTGAGAGCAGCCATCGCGAATAGAGCGGTGAAAACGGAAGTGGAGCGGCGCATGTAATGTCCGGGCAGGTGTGGGTGTGTCCGTGAGCGATCGAGCATTGACGATATTCGAGTCGGGAGCAATACGCCACGTTTGGCGCGGCAATCCTGGCGTACTCGAGCGCACGGCCGAGCTGAACGTCATGATCGATGCGTGATGACTGCGCGATGTCCCGAGTGGGGATCGAACCCACGACCTACGGATTAAAAGTCCGCTGCTCTACCAGCTGAGCTATCGGGACGAAACAGCCTCCAATCTACCGCCTTTGGGTCCCCGGTGCGTCGCGGTCAGCCCCAGGTCGCCCAGCCGCTGATGCGATACTGCGCCCACGCCAGCGACTCGTACACCAGCCGCTGCATCAGCACGAGGCGATCGCGCGCGGTGCGCGGCGGCCAGCCGGCCACACGCCACGGCGCCATCACACAGGTCACCGGCAGGCCTAGCGCCTCGACGGTGGCGCAGGCTCGGCGCGTGTGCGTGGGCGACGTCACCACCGCCACACGTTTCCATCGCGCCTGGAATGCACGGCGGGTGAGCCGGACGGCCTCGTCACGCGTGGACGCCACCGAATCGATCACCTCCAGCGGTCCACTGGCCGGGATCATGCCGATCAGCAAACGCTGGTCCGGCAGTGACGTGAGGCCAGCCGGTCGTTCGTCCGACCGCATCACGCTTACGATCAGCGGCAGCGACGGGCGCTTGGCGCGCAACATGATGCCGGTCAGTAATCGGTCCAGTGCCTCGCTGGTGATGAGGCCGCGCGAGTTCACCGCGGCGGAGAACACGAACACGGCATCGACCTTGGCGAGGTCCACCGGATCACTGCGCACGAATGGCCGCACCAGGCGCGGCACCAGTGGCGACCAGATGCCGATGGCAGCCACGGTGACCAGCAGCAGCGCCACGATCGCCATCCACCGCAGCGCCCAGCGGCCGAGCAGCAATCCGACCAGCATCGCGATCGGAAGCACGATGGGGCGCTCGCCGACCGACGCCTGCAGCAGGCCGATCACCCACGCGGCGGCGGTGATGAGCAACGCGAGGACCGCACCCTGGATCGGTGCTTCGGACAGCTGTCGCACTTTTGCGCCGGAGATCATGTCCCGAATCTAGCGGCACCGGGCACGACCACAGCGACCGTTCAGTCGCCCGGTAGCATCACCCACAGCGAGGGTCGCCCGACGTTGCAGTGCACGGCGCGCGACAAGCCGCCCACGCCGGCCCAGCTCAGATACAGCATCATCCGGGTGGCGTGCCACGCACCCCCGGCGGCACCGGGTGCGCCGGCGGTGATGGCGTCCAGCGCGCGCAGTCGCGCACCACGCGAGGGTACCGGATGAAACACGGTCTCGACGCGCGCGCCGCGTTCCGGCTCGTCGTCCTGCCACTGATCGAGCTGCATGATCGTGCTGGCCACCGCGTCCCGCTGGTGCGATCGCTGCGCGGCCGAGTCGGCGGTGAAGACGGCGGGGCGCGAGAGTGAGGGCAGCACCAGCACGCCGGCGAACGACCAGAGTGTGAACCAGGCGATCATGGTGACGAAACCGGCCGCCGTGACCAGGTCGGCGTGTGGTGCCGACGTGGCCAGCACGAAGCCCACCGTATTCCACGCCAGCGCCACCAGCACGCCGCGACGTCGCAGGCCCAATCGCTTCACCGCCGCACGACGTGCGAGCACGACCGCGAGTTGCCCGCCGTCGAGCGATTCAATCCAGCGCGCGGGAATCCAGAGGCGTTGGGCGTCGGTGCCGGTCCATCCGCCCACGAACGCGGCATCATCGGCATCGGCGACGCGCACGGCCGATGGCGCGATCCCAGCCACACTGGCCGCCGCTTTCAGTTCGGGTGTCGGGTCCTGCAGCCGGATCCCGCCCGCCAGCCAGGCCAGCAACCCCTGGCGACTCAGCAGCATGACCTGCAGCAGCAGGAACACCAGCATCGCGGACGTGAGGCCGAACTGCTGCCCGGTGCGCAACAGCAGCGCCGTGCCGAGCGCGAAGATGGCCCACTGCACCAACACGCCGCGCAGCCATCCCGCCATCCAGTGCAACACGCCGGGCTTCGCGCGGACGACGACCAGGCCGCCGGCGATGTCCACCGGCAGCAGGAGTGCCGCATGCAGCATCCACACCAGGGCGACGCTCGCCACTGCGGTGTCGAACGACTGGTCGGCGAGCGGATTCATGAAGCGGTGTGGCAGGTCGAGCGTGACGGCA
>JANMON010000017.1:0-4628 GCA_031369265.1 Gemmatimonadaceae bacterium
CCGATGCCGCAGACCGAGGAGTTCTACTCTGCGCTCAAGGTGATGAAGGTGCCCACCGCCATGATCCGCTTCAACGAGGAGTGGCACGGCACGTCATCCAAGCCGTCCAACTGGATGCGCACGCAGCTCTACATGCGCAGCTGGTTCGACAAGTGGCCGGCCGCCCAGACCACCTCGGCACGCTGACCGCACGCGGCCGCACCGGCCGTGGACATCCGCTGCGGTGACTGCGGCGTCGCCCTCACCGGCGACGCCGCCACCTGCCCGGCCTGCGGTCGCACGCTGGGCTCGAAACCGAAGGGACGGCGGCCGGCCCTCTTCGTCTGGGCCGCCGCTGCCGCTGCGGTCGAGGTCGTCCTGACGCTGGTCATCATGCGCAGCTGCGGCTGACGCAGGCCCATGGGACGATTGGAGGCAGACAATCGTCCTGAGGGGGAGCCTCGCAGGGCGATTGACACCTTTGCCCTCGCGACGCGTAGAACAGCCGTCCCCTTCACCTTCGGAGTTTCCATGTTTCGTACTGCCATCCGTCGCGCGGTCCTGACCGCGGCGCTGGTCGTGCCGACTGTCGTGCTGGCGCAGAAGCCCACCCCGCAGTCCCTGTTCGACAAGCACGCCGCTGCCGTGGGCGGTGTCGCGGCCTTCAAGGCCGCCGGTTCACGCACCGAGGTCGGCACCGCCGACATCACCTTCGCCGGCATGACCGCGGGGTACGAGCGCAAGACCGTCGCCGGCAAGATGCTGATGACGATCGACGTGACCGGCTTCGGACAGATTTTGCAGGGCTACGACGGCACCGTGGCTTGGGCGCTCGATCCGCAGCAGGGTGCGCGGAAGATGGACGCCACCACCGCCGCCGACGTCGCCTCCAGCACCACGCTCACCGCCGGGCTCTGGGAAGCGGGATCGTACACCAGCGCCGAGGTGCTCGACGCGGCGACGTTCGAGGGTGTGCAGTGCTGGCCGGTGAAGATCGTCGGCAAGAGTGGTCGCACCCGCACCGTCTACTACGACCAGGCCACCGGTCTCAAGGTCGGTGAAGTGATCCAGCAGCAAGCCGGTGAACTGAAGGTGCAGTACGCCGACTACAAGCCGTTCGGCGCGATGAAGATCCCGACCCGTGTCACGCAGGGCACGCCCAACGGTGACATCGTGATCAACATCACCGCGCTCAAGTTCGATCCGCTGGATGCCTCGGTCTTCGCGCTCCCCGACGCGGTGAAGTCGCTGCCGTAATCGCGCCGCGCCGCACGGTGCTGTGCACGACGCAGGGTCGGCCATCGCGCCGACCCTGCGTCGTTTCAGGTCATGTCGTCGTCGTCCGGCCCGTGCAGCCGACCCAGCTGCCGCAGCGTGGGTGAGAGCAGCGCCATCGACGCCACCACCACGATCGTCACCACGCCGCCGAGCAGCACACTGTTCACCGCCCCGAACAGCCGCGCCGTCAGTCCACTCTCGAAGGCGCCGATCTCGTTGGCGCTGCCGATGAAGATGGAGTTCACCGCCATCACGCGACCCATCACGTGTGGCGGCGTGCGCGTCTGCAGCAGTGTCGAGCGGATCACCACGCTGATGCTGTCCACCGCGCCGCCCATCGCCAGCAGCGCACAGCTCAGCCACACGTTCCGCGACAACGCGAAGCCGATGATGCTCAGGCCCCACACCGCCACCGCCCACAGCAGTGTGCGTCCCGCCCTCTCGATCACCGGCTGGTGTGCGATCACCAGCGCCATCAGCACCGCGCCCACCGCCGGCGATGCACGCAGGTACCCCAGCCACTCCGGTGACACGTGCAGCACGGTCTTGGTGAACACCGGCAGCAGCGCGGTGGCACCGCCGAAGAGGACCGCGAACATGTCCAGCGAGAGTGCTGCCAGCACCAGCTTATCGCGCAGCACGAAGCGCACCCCTTCCAGCATCCCTGCGCCGGCGCTGCTGGCCGGTGGCGCCACGGTCTCACGCGCTGGGACCTGCACCATCGACATGCCCCCATAGGCCAGCACGATCAGCGTGAACACCACCGCGTACGTCGCCAGCGCGCCCGCGAACGCGAACAGCAAGCCGCCGATGGCGGGGCCGAGCACCGATGCGAACTGCCAGATCGAGCTGCGCCAGGTGGCCGCATTGGCGTACAGCGACGCCGGCACGATCATCGTGCCCAGCGCCAGTCGCGCCGGCTGCAGGATGGCACGGGCCACACCCGACACCGCGAGCACGGCGTAGATCAGCAGCGGTGACGACCAGCTGGTGGACCCCACCTCGCGCGCCGCACCGGCACTACCCACATGCAGCCCCGCCGTCATCGCCAGGAACAGCGCGGCACACAGCACCAGCACGCCGATACCGATCTGCACCAGGGTGCGACGGTCGTGCCGGTCGGCCCACTGTCCGGCCGGCAGCGACAGGGCGAGGAACGGCAGCACCTCCGCCAACCCGGCCAGCCCCAGCGCCAGGGGATCGTTGGTGGCCGCGTACAGCTGCCACGCCACCGCGATGCCCTGGATCTGCACCCCGACCGTCATCGCCATCAGGCTGACGACGAACCACCGGAACGCCGGCACGCGCAGCGCGCCGTAGGGATCGTGCTTGCCGTCGCCCGGTGTCGGCGCCGCCACGGCGCCGCCGGCGCTCACGACACCGTCGAACCGCGCA
Organism: Gemmatimonadaceae bacterium; assembly: GCA_031369265.1. Taxonomy (GTDB): domain Bacteria; phylum Gemmatimonadota; class Gemmatimonadetes; order Gemmatimonadales; family Gemmatimonadaceae; genus JACMLX01. The sequence continues at coordinate 2,653 of JANMON010000017.1, forward strand.
GCGTCTCGAGTCGTTCTTCGACCAGACCCACGAGTTCGCGCATGCCGTCGGCGTCGAAAATCAGCCGTGCCCCGGCCGCCGCGTACAGTTCTGGTAATGACCGCGTGCCGCCCAGTTGCAGCGCGGCCTTGTAGCCCGCCAGCGCGCCCTCGGGATCGGTCAGGCTGCGCTTCCACACCTGCAACGCGCCCAGCTGCGCAATGCCGTATTCGATGTAGTAGAACGGCAGCTCGAAGATGTGCAGCTGGCGGTACCAGCGCGCGGTGCGCTCACGCTCCAGGCCCGTCCAGTCCACCCCCACCTCGAAGCGGGTGCGCAACGCCAGCCATGCGGCATCCCGCGCATCGCGATCGTGCCCGTCGCCACTGGTGTAGATCCAGCGCTGGAAGGCATCCACGCTCGCGATGTGCGGCAGCGCCAGCAACACGTCCTCGAGATGTGCGGCCTGCGCCCGACGCGCCTGGTCGGGCGTGTAATACCCCACCGGCAGCGCGAAATACGGTGCGGCCAGCAGTTCCATCGACATGCTCGCCAGTTCGGCGGCCTCCGATCCGGTACCGCGCTGCCAGATCAACTCGTGGTGCGACGCGAGGTAGGAGTGGAAGCAATGCCCCGCCTCGTGCACCAGCGTCGTCACGTCGTCGCTGACACCCACTGCGTTCATGAACACGAACGGTTGCTTGCGATGGTGCAGCGTGGTGCAGTAGCCACCCGGCGCCTTGTTCTGGCGGCTCTCGAGATCCAGGAGCCCGTCGCGCGCCATGTCGGCGAAGCGCGCGCCGAGATCGGCATCCAGCGTCGAGAAGATGCGACCGCTGGTGGCCACGAATTCGGCCGCATCACGGAACGGGCGCAACGGCGCCAGTCCATCGGGATCGACGGCCAGATCCCACGGTCGCACCGACGCCACGCCCAGTCGCTCGCGACGGTACGCATGCACACGCGCCGCCGCCGGTGTCACCACCTCCGCCACGGCATCGTGGAAACGCGCCACGTCGTCGGCCGTGTAGTCGTAGCGATGCTTGGAGGCAAAGGCGAACGCCTGGTAATCCGCGAAGCCCGACGCCTGCGCCACTTCCTGCCGCAGCACGTACATCTTCTCGAACAACTCCGACATCGCATCGCGATGCGTGAGATACGCCTCGGCTCCGGCACGGAAGGCGCGTTCGCGCGCCACACGGTCATCCGATTCCAGCAGCGGCTGCAACTGCGGAATCGTCAACGTGCGGCCATCGATGTCCACGCTCAGGCCGCCGGCCAGCTTCTGGTAGGCGGCGCTCAACTCCTCGATCTGCGCAAACCGCGCCACGTTCTCGTCGCGGAAGATCGACACCGTGGTGCGGAACTCCCGCAGCAGGATCGCGAGCTCCGCGTCGTCGATGCCGGTCGCGATCAGCAGCTCGGCCAGCCCGGTCTGGCGCGCCTCGGCATTCGGCTGGATCTCGGTCACGAAGCGCAGGTAGCGCGCCTCGGCGGCCGCATCGGCGGTGTTGCCGGTGTAGGCGATCAACGCCTGCGACGATGCTTCGTTGACCAGCTCCTCGAGCAGCGACCACTGGCGCAGCCACTCCCGCGCGGTGTCCCGCGTCGGCGCTGCCGCGGCCAGTGCATCGTAGTGGGCTGCGATCTCGAGCCAGCTGGCGTCGGCGAGGTCGGCAGGTGAATTCGGAAGCAATGACGGCATCACGGCAGCACGAGCGAAGGTGTCACAGGGCGCAGGTGCAGGCAGATGCAATTAGGCCCAGGTTGGCACCAGCGTCGTCGCCGGGCCTCATCGGTGCATACTACCGTCTACCGCGTCAGGCGCGTACCCCTGCACCACCCCCCGCCAGCCACGATGGCGTCCGCTCGACGACCGCTGCCAGACGATGGCGGAGTTCGGCAGGCAGTGACGCCGCACCGCGCGCATCCGCTTCCTGCACCAGGCGCAGCGCACGCGACTGCGCCGCGAACGCCTCCAGTAATGCCGTCGCCGC
>JANMON010000047.1:0-17912 GCA_031369265.1 Gemmatimonadaceae bacterium
TGTGCGCGACGATTACCTGCAGGCCGTGCGCGAGGCGTTCACGATCTGGGAGGGTGTGGAGCTGCCGGTGCGCTTCGCCTTCGTCCCCGACTCGAGCCTGGCCGACGTCACCGTCTCCTGGGTGACCGACTTCCGTGGCGATCCGGTGCTGGGCCGGACCAAGGTCGTGCGCGACGCGAAGTTCTGGATCGTCCGCGCCGACGTGCAGCTGGCTACCACGCGGCGTGACGCGTCGGGCCAGCTGGACCCGACCGTCATCCGCGCGCTGGCGATCCACGAGATCGGCCACGGCATCGGTCTCGATCACGCCGCCGACACCACCGTGATCATGGCACCGAAAATCCGGGCCCGCGCCATCACGCTGGCCGACAAGGCCACCGCACAGCTGCTCTACAGCGTGCCGCCAGGATCGGTGGTGATGCGACAGCGGGCATCGCAGCCGCAACAGCCCGCGATGCCCGCCCGCTGACCGCGCCGCACTGGCGGCGCGCGATCACCACTGCAGCGTGATCGCCTGCTCGTTCTTCTTGCGGTTCACCACCAGCGACACGCTCCGCCCGCCGCGCGTCGAGGCCCGCTGCACCGCGCGCTGCAGGTCACGCACCCCGGTGCACTCGTCATCGTTGACCTTGATGATCACGTCACCACCGCGCAGCCCCGACGCCGCCGCCGGCGTGCCGGGGGCCACGCGCAGCACCAGAATGCCTTCGTCCACGCCCGTCAGTTCTTCCAGGTCGCTATTGATCGACGTCATCATCGCGCCGGCGATCGAGTAGTCAGTGGCGGACCACGTGTTCCCGCGTTCGAACACCCGCACCGACGGCGTGGGCGCTGGCGCCGGCGCCACGCGCGGTGCGACCGCGGCGCCTGGGGGCGTTGGCGGCACCGTCACGGCGACGCTGCCCGGCACACCCTGCGGGCCGCGCATCCCGGCAATCATCGTGGAGCAGTTCTCCCCGTTGCACACCCGCATCGTCTCGCCATTGATGTCGTAATACGAGATCGACGGCGCCGTGCCGGCGTTCGGGTCGTTGCCGACCACCACGTTCACGATCCGCTCCCCACCGCGCCGGCGCAGCTTCACGGGCAGCTTCTCGCCCGGCTTCACCACCTCCGACATCAGCACCTCCCCCGGCAGCGGCGCGCGACCCAGCGCCGTGATCGTGTCACCCGCCTCGATGCCGGCACGCGCCGCCGGGCTCCCGGCCGTCACCGACAACACCACCGACGGCGAGACGAACTCGGTGAACACCTTGCCGTCGCGGATTCGCGTGCGCTGCTCACTTTCCAGCACCACACCGAGATACCCGCGCGGCGCCGCCCGTGTGCTGAAGATCAGCTGGCGCTGCTGTCCCGCCAGCGCCCGCGTCACGTTCCCCATGGCCCGGGCACTGGCGATCTGCGCCGCCAGCGCCGCGCGCGTTTCCGCATCCACGTCGCCGAACTGCACCCGGTCGGCCTCCATCTGTACGCGCGAGATCTCGCCTGCCAGTTCCGCGATCCGCTTCGACGTCACCCGCACGATCGAGTCACGCACGCGGCCATCGGCACGGGTGGCCCGCTCCAGTTCGCGCTGCATGCGCGAGAGCTCGCGCGACTGCTGCTCGAGCGTGCGCTGCATCCGCTTCGACAGCTCGCGCGACCGCGCCTCGGCATCACCGCCATCCTGCGCGCCGAGCGTCACGGCACTGCACACCAGCACTGCCAGCAGGCCGGTACCACGTCCCATCATCATCAGTACTCCAGCACCTGTTGCGAGGCCGGCAGCACGGTGGTGAGGCGACGCAGCGTCACCTCACGCGCGCCAAGCGTCGCGAGATAGTAGCGATTCATGACCGGATCATCCGGCGCTTCGTAGAGGGCGCGGCGGGCGGTGGCCATCGCCGCGTCGAGCACTTCCAGCCGCTCGCGATAGTTCATCGCTGCCGCCGCCGACCCGGCCACCTGCCGCGGTGCCAAGGCACTGTCGTGCGCGGCCAGCCAGAGCAGCGCGCCGCTGTAGACCTGCTCCGCCGAGTGCAGCGTGGCACGGGCATCGTCAGGAGACCGGAACTGGGCCACGTTGGTGAGCGGGATGCCCGGTGTCGTGGGGCGCACGGCAGCGGCCGTCGTACCCTCCGGGCTGGTACCACCGAGGCCCGACGTCAGCCGTCCGCCCGCCACGCCGATTGTCACCAGCAGGCCCGCCGCGGCCGCCATGCCCACCATCCGCATCCACGGCGCCAGGCGCCGTGCACGCGGCTCGCCCAGATGGCTCGGGGCGGAGCTGATCGGGCGCACTTCCACCGGCGCGGACGACACCGTGAGCGTCGTCTGCGGACCGGCCAGCAGCCCTTCGTCGCGCAGCGCACCGGCCAGCTGCTGCCACGGCATCAGCGGGGCGATGGGTCGATCACGCTCGGCGCCGGCGGCCTCGACGATGCGACGCATCGCCACGAAATCGGCCCGGCAGCGCGTGCACTGTTCGAAATGCATCCGCTCGGCGCCGGTCGCCGGTTCATCCACCAGCGCGGCGATCCGTTCAGGCGAGAGGTGCGGCATAGCCTTCATCCATGGTCGGTGTAGAAAGATGGTCCATCAACGGCGACAGCAGGCGGCGTAACCGCGCGCGCGCCTTGAACAGCTGGGACTTCGACCCGCCCGCAGTGATGCCGAGCTGGTCTGCAATTTCTTCGTGCGTGTACCCCTCCACGTCGTGCAGCACGAACACGGTGCGCGCCCCCGGCGGCAGCCGGTCCAGCGCCTTCGTGATCGATTCCCGCACGAACGGCTGCTCCACGTCGTCTTCCACCATGGCCGTCTCCTCCGTCAGCTCTTCGTGCACGCCCATCAGCCGACGGGCGCGTCGCAGGGCGTTCAGCGTCCGGTTCACCGCGATCCGGTGCGCCCAGGTGGAGAACTGGGCGTCGCCGCGAAACGTGGGCAGGGCGCGGAAGATCTGGATCCAGACCTCCTGGGCGATGTCCGCCGCCTCGTCGGTGTCGTGCACCAGCCGCCGCACCACGGCATCGACCCGTGGCGCATGCTCCGCCCAGAGCGCCCGCATTGCCAGTTCATCCCCGGCAACGGCGCGCGCGATCAACTCCTCATCGGTAGTCAACGGCGCCTGGCAGTCGAACGGTTGGGCGGGCGGGTGTTTCCGCAGCTGAAGCGATGTGCTCATCGGCCATGGGACACGACACCGTCGCGAATGGTTTACCGGCGGACGCGAAGGGCGGGCCGGCTGGGGCAACCAGCAGACAACGGAATCGGACCGCGGTGAGATTCACACTCCGTCGGGACCGGGCGGCTTTGGACCGTACCTCACGTGAGAGCACGCAAACCGCTGTGAGGGTTACACTTGACGCGACATCAAGCGTTCCGTACCATGCGAACACGGATGCCGGCGGAACGTTCGGCCGACAGCGTCGTCTCATACGTGACCAACCCATCGACTGTCGGCGCGTCGCCGAGCGGTCGATGCTCTCGTATTGTCGCCCACGCACGTCCTGCCGCAGCGCGTTCCCAGGAGTCTCCGTGATCGCACGACTTGCCACCGCCATCGCGTTCAGCCTCTCGGCGTTGCCAGCATTTCCGGCAGCCGTGGTCGGCGATGGCCTGCCCAAGGCAAGTCCGGAAAGCGTCGAGATGAGTGCGCTGCGCCTGGACGCGATCACGCGCGTGGTGCGCCGTGGCATTGCGGAAGGTGGATTTCCCGGTGCAGCCGTGGTGGTCGGGCGCCGTGGATCGGCGGTCTACTCGGAAGGCTTCGGCAAGCTGTCGTGGGGTGCCAATGCGCCAAGCGTCTCGCCCGACCGCTCCGTGTACGACCTGGCCAGCCTGACCAAGGTGATCGGCACCACCACCGCCATCATGCTGCTCTACGATGAAGGCCGCATCAAGCTCGACGATCGCGTGAGCACCTTCTTCCCCGAGTTCACCGGTGGCATGAAGGAACAGGTCACCGTCCGCGACCTGCTCACGCACCGCAGTGGATTGCCGGCCGGACGCGACCTGTGGCGCTTGGCGTGGTCACCCGCCGATGCACAACGCATGGTGCTCGAGACGTCGCTCGTCAACGCACCGGGCTCGCAATACATCTACTCCGATCTCGGCGCCGACATCCTTGGCTTCATCGCCGAGCGTGTCAGTGGCCAGAAGCTGGATGCGTTGCTGCAGGACAAGGTGTTCGCGCCGCTGGGGATGACGGAGACGTGGTATCGCGTGCCCGCCAACGTGCGCGAGCGCACTGCGCCCACGGCGACTATGTCGGTGCGCGGGTATTCGTTGCAGGGCGACGTGCACGACGAGAATGCGCACGCGTTGGGTGGTGTGGCCGGCCATGCTGGCCTGTTCAGCACCGCGGGTGACCTATCGGTGTTCGCGACGATGATGCTCAACAAGGGCGTCTATCTCGGCAAGCGCATCATCAGTGACAGCACAGTGGAGCGCTTCACGGCGCGCGCCGCCGGTTCACGCGCGCTGGGCTGGGACACCTGCGCCGGCCACAACGGCGTGGGCTGCGGTCGCTACATGTCGTCGCGGGCGTACGGACACACCGGCTTCACCGGGACGTCGATCTGGATCGATCCCGAGCGCGACATGTTCGTGGTACTGCTCACCAACCGCGTGTTCGAATCACGCGCCCGCCGTCCGGAGCGCGTGATCTCCGATGTGCGTGCCGACCTCGCCGACGCCTCGGCGTGGGCAGTCACCGCGCCCGACGTGGCGGTCATGCTCGAGAGCGATCCCGAGTTTCGGGCCGATTACGCCACTGGCTGGAACCCGGCACCGGAAGCCCGTCGCTATCGCTCCACCGGCTGCACGGTGAGCCGCGGTCGTGCGCTCGCCCGCAAGTCGGCCGGCCGCAGCGCCAGGTCGCGCAGCGCCGCCTGCCGCAGTTCGTCGAAGGGGAGAGCGTCCACGCGCAGCGCCTCGGCGCGCCGTGGTCGCGCCGCCGCCGTGTCCGCGCGCTCCGCGTCGGCACGGAAGGGCAAGAAGGCGTCGGCATCCTCGCGTTCACGTGCCTCGACGCGCAGCGCGGCCACCAAGTCGAAGGCCGCCTCACGGAGCAGGAAGCGCTGAGTCGCCAGCTGCCGTCGCACACCCAGCCGCCGTCCTGAACCTCAGGTCGGCGGTTCTGCTTTCGGGGTGGTCACCGACCGGATTCGCCCACGGTGTGCCAAGCCGAGTAGATTCGTCCCCATGGAGAATCCGCCTGACATCCCGACCGAAGTCCCGGTGCCCAGTGCCGATGCCACCGGCGCCACCGAGACCGACACGCCGTCTGCCGGAGGCGTGACGCTGGACCAGGCCAAGCTGGTGCTGCGACGCGTGAAGGACCCGGAGCTGAACCTCAACATCGTCGATCTGGGGCTGATCTACGACATCCAGGTGGATGGCAGCGACATCAACGTGGACATGTCGCTCACGTCGCCCGGTTGTCCATCGGGCCCCGAGATCATGGGTGAGGCGGAGAAGCAGTTGCGGACGGTGGCGGGCGTCGGCGAAGTGAAGATCAACCTGATCTGGTCACCGCCATGGACGCCGGATCGGATCGAGCCGCGCGTGCGGACGTACCTGGGCTTCTGACCCGCGAGGTCACACAACGTGCGTGCGCCGGCGATACTGTTGGGCGCACGGCATCGTGCCGCGCAGGTCATGACCCCAACAGGAGCGTCCGATGGCCCGACTGATCATCACGTACACGCTGAAGCCCGGTGTCACCGATGCCGAGTATCAGGCGTGGGTGCGTGAGACCGATTATCCGGTGATGCGCGGCATCACGCGCATCAAGTCGTACGTGAATCATCACGTCACGAAGCGGATGATGGGTGAGGGACCGCTGCCGTTCACGTACATGGAACTGTTCGATGTGCCGGATCTCGACGGCTTCCTGGCGGAAGACATGGGGAGCAGCGTGGTGCAGGGCATCCTGGGGTATTTCATGGCGCACGTGGAGAATCCCGACTTCCTGATCGCGGAAGACATCGCCTGATGGCGGCTGTCCGGTGTCGCAGTCCGCTGGCGACGATTGGCGCAGTGGGTGTACTGCTGGTGGCATGCGGACCGTCGGAGCCGAAGGGCCAGCCGGCGCGCGTGACCCGTGATGCGCCAGTCGGCTACACCGGACCAGCGGCACTTCCGAGTTGTCCAGGCACCGGGCATTGGGAATCGTGCACGGTGTTCGACCGGCTCGAACGTGCCGGGCTCGCGCCACAACGCGGTGACACCGTGCGCTTTCCTTTCCTGCGCATCGCTGGCCAGACGTGGCGGCTGGGTGCCGCCACCATTCACGTGTTCCAGTATCGTGACAGCGTTGCGCGACACGCCGATTTCGCCGCGCTCGACAGTGCGTCGGCGCGACCGGTCGGCGACACCGTGACGCGCTGGCCGGGTACACCCACCCTGCTCGTGAACGACAACCTGCTCGCGATCCTGCTCAGCGAAAACGAGGAGCAGGTGGAACGCGTGAGCCTTGCCCTGACCGCGGGCCCGCCGCCGAAGGCGTCGTCCGCCGCACCGAAGAAATGACCGAGATGCGTGCTGCCACCCGATCGTTGCTGTTGGTCCTCGCGCTGGGCGCCTGTGCGCGCGCGCCACGGCAGGTTCCCGTGCCGCCGGTGCCGCAGCGGGCACCACAACCGGCACCGCAGCCGGCCACGCCGACGCCCGCACAACCGGGTGAGGTGATGGTCGATCCACGTCGCGTGGATGCGCCCACCGAGATGCGCGGCGCCCTGCGCGGCGCCACGTCGCTGCCGCAGTCACCGGCGGTGCCGCGCGAGTTCCGCGCAGCATGGGTGGCCACGGTGGACAACATCGACTGGCCTTCGCGGCGTGACCTGACCACGGCGCAGCAGCAGCAGGAGCTGATCGCGATCCTCGCCCGTGCGCGCGAACTGCGCATGAATGCGCTGGTCTTCCAGGTGCGCCCAGCGGCGGATGCGATCTATCCCTCCACGCTCGAGCCGTGGTCGGCCTACCTCACCGGCGCGCAGGGTCGGGCGCCGTATCCGGCCTGGGATCCGCTCGCATTCGTGGTGCGCGAGGCGCATGCCCGCGGGCTGGAGCTGCACGCCTGGTTCAATCCGTACCGCGCGCGGCATCCCAGCGACAAGTCACCGCTCGATCCGACGCACATCGCGACCACGCATCCCGACCAGGTGAAGCGGTATGGCAGCTACCTGTGGATGGATCCGGGTGAGCCGGCGGTGATCGCGAAGTCGGTGGCGGTGATCGAGGACGTGGTGCGTCGCTACGACGTGGATGGTGTGCACATCGACGACTACTTCTACCCGTACAAGGAGCGCGATCGTCGCGGCGACCTGATTCCCTTCCCCGACGGTCCGAGCTACGGCGCCTATACGGCGCGTGGTGGCACACTGGATCGCGACGACTGGCGTCGCGCCAACGTGGACACCTTCGTGCGACAGATGTATGAGCGCGTGAAGGCGGCCAAGCCGTGGGTGAAGGTGGGTATCAGCCCCTTCGGCATCTGGCGTCCGGGGTATCCGTCCGACGTGCGCGGCTTCGACAGCTACGCCGAGCTGTATGGCGACTCGCGGAAGTGGCTGCGTGAAGGCTGGCTCGACTACGCCTCGCCGCAGCTCTACTGGCCGATCGCGAAGGATGGCCAGCCGTATCCGTCGCTCCTGCGCTGGTGGGCGGCCGAGAACGTGAAGGGTCGCCACATGTGGCCGGGCAACTACACCAGTCGCGTGGGCGGCGGCGGTACCTGGACGGCCGACGAACTGGTGAACCAGATCGACGTCACGCGCCGGCAGGGCAACACCACCGGCAACGTGCACTTCAGCATGTCGGTGTTCATGCCGTCGAAGGGCTCGACTGCGTCGCGTCAGGAGCGTGATGCGCTGTCGGCGCGCCTGATGCGCGAGACGTACGCAGCACCGGCGCTGGTGCCGGCATCGCCGTGGTTGTCGAGTGGCACATCTGTCATGCTGGCCGCGCCGCTGATCCGCGAAGAGCGCGACGTGCGCACCGGCGCCACGTTCCTGATCGCCAATGCGCCCGCCACACAGGTCGCGCGCAGCTGGATCATCTCGCGCTGGGATGGCCGCACGTGGACCAGCGACGTGCAGCCCGCCAACGGCACCACGCTGACACTCGCCGTCTCGTCGGCCTCCGGCGAAGGCGTCGGCTACTGGATCAGCTGGGTCGATCGCGTCGGCGTCGAAAGTCCCCGCACCGGCTGGCTTCGCACCGGCGACGGTATCACGCGGACCATCGCGCAGTAGCCGATCTTGCAAGCGAGTCGCCGCCTGAACGGCAACAGCATGATCGCAGAACGGCTACAGCCGCAGAACTGAACTGCCCGCCCTTCTGCGGCCGTGCCGTTCTGCGGCAGTTCGGTTCTGCGATGAGCCCTTCAATCCGTTAGAACTCAGTCGCGGTACGGCGAATCGTGATTGGCGATTGCAGGAGCGGCAGTGGCGGGTGCGGCGACCGCGACCGTCGAGCTGCCGCCGGTGGCCTTGAGCGCGCGCAGCACGCCCGGGCCGAGCAGGTCGGCCTGCCAGCGGCGCAGGTCTGGGGTCTCGTAGAGCTCCTCGATCGACGTCGGCAGGCGACGGGCGATCGTCTCCAGCTTCTCGCGCGAGCAGAGCACACCGGGATCCAGCTCCAGCTTCGTCGCCACCTCGTCACGCACCGCACGCAGCCGCGCTGCCCGGTCGTCGAATTCCGGGTCCTTCTCCCAGCGTGGTGACTTCGGGAACTTGGGCAACTCCGCCTCGTCCAGCGCCATCGCACGCGCCACGCAGGCCAGCACCACGTCGCCGCGCTGGTCCAGCACCCCGCGCGGCATGCCCTTAATCACACCGAGCGCCTGCTTGGTGGTCGGCTGCACGCGACAGATCTCGAGCAGCACGTCGTTGCTCACCACGCGGAAGGTGGAGCGGTCCAGTTCCCTGGCCACGCCATCGCGCCATGGGACCAGCTCACGCAGCACCGCCAACTCGCGGCGCTTCAGGTCACGGGCTCCCTTCACCTTCAGGAACAGCTGCGTCGGGTCTTCCGACGACCACTGCGTCTGCTCGAGGCGCGTGAACTCCTCGGCCGCCCACGGCAGGCGCCCCTTCGCGTCCAGCTCCGCATGCAGGATGTCGCGCAGGGCAAGCAGGTACATCGTGTCCTGTGACGCGTATTCCAGCATGCCAGCGCTGAGCGGACGGAGGCTCCAGTCGGCGCGCTGGAATTTCTTGTCCAGCGCAATGCCGAAGTGGAGTTCCAGCAGCGCGGCGAGGCCGAACGCCTTGTAGCCCAGCAGCTGTGCCGCGATGCGGGTGTCGAAGATGCGGCGCGTCGCCCAGCCGTAATCCTGTCGCAGCAGGCGCAGGTCGTAGTCGGCGTCGTGAAAGACGATCTCGATCTCCGGACTCTCGACCAGCGGCTTGAGCGCCGAGAGGTCACCCGTCGGCAACGGATCGACGATGGCCGTGGCCGTGCGCGTGGAGAGCTGCATCAGGTACACACGATCGACGAAGCGGTGGAAGCTGGCCCCCTCGGTATCGAGGGCGATGCTGGGCGCTTGAGCGATCTCTGCGGCAAATTCGGCCACCGCCGCAGCGGTATCGAGGTACTGCATGACGTGACTGGGCGGGCGAGGTGGCATGTGCGAAGCATAACCCAACCGGGGCTCCCGGGCTGACGTTGTGGCAGATTGCGGCATGGAGCACACTCTCGCCCTCTCGCACGGCACGCTGTCCTGGGACGAAACCGGGTCACACCGCGCCGCGATCACGCTCGTCCTGCTGCACGGCTTTCCTCACGACCGCGGCCTCTGGTCGGCGCAGCTCGCTGCGGCCGAGCACGCTTTCCCGGACACGCGAATCCTGGTGCCGGACCTTCCCGGGTTCGGGCGGTCGTCACCGTTGCCCACCGCCAGCATGGATGCCTACGCCGACGCGCTGGAACCGATGCTGGATGCCGCCGGTGTGGAGCGGGCGGTGATCGGCGGCCTCTCGATGGGAGGCTACGTCGCCTTCGCGTTCTGGCGCCGCCACGCAGCGCGAGTGCGCGCCCTGATCCTGATGGATACCAAGGCCCCCGCCGACACCGAGCCGGCGCGGGAAAAACGGCGGGCGCTGATCGCCACCGTCGCTGGCGACGGCGTGGGGGCGCTCGTGCCGGGCCTGCTGACGGCGCAGCTGGGGACCAGCACGCGCAGCGAGCAGCCGGCGCTGGTGGAACGGGTCGAGGTGATGCTGCGGCGCGCGCCGGCCAGCGGCGTGACGGCGGCCGCACAGGCGCTGATGGATCGCGATGACTCCACCGCCACGCTGGGCACCATCACGGTGCCGACGCTGATCCTGGTCGGCGACGAGGACACCACCACGCCGCCCGCGGATGCCCTCTCGATGGCGGCGGGCATCCCCGGGTCACGGCTGGTGACGATTCCGGGCGCCGGTCACCTCGCGCCGCTGGAGCAACCGACGGTGGTGAACGCCGCGATCGGCGAGTTTTTCGATGTGGCGGTGCGGCGATCGTGATCGATCGCCGCCGAATCGCCGGTCCCGCGCGAACGATCAGCGCGTGGGACGGCCCGGCGGAGTGGCGCTCTTGAACACGTCCCGATTGATCTGGACGTACTTCTGCATCGCCGACGGCACATCCTCTTCGGGGAAGATCGCGGTCACCGGGCACTCGGGCTCACACGCGCCGCAGTCGATGCACTCGTCGGGCTGGATGTACAGCTGATCCGGTCCCTCGTAGATGCAGTCCACAGGACAGACGTCGACGCACGCCTTGTCCTTGGTATTGATGCAGGCTTCGGTGATCACGTACGGCATGTGTGCGATCCGACGATTGAAGGGCTCAGGGCGCGAACGGCAGGAGTTGTCCCGCCGCATGTAACCGGTCGCAGCCGGCGATGATGGATTTACGCGATTTTTGCGCTGACGCAACCGGTGCGCATCACCGTGCGCAGCAGAATCCGCTGGCGTTCAGCTGCGCCAGGGCGGCACGCCGCCCTTGCGCTTGAGATCCGGATTCCAGCGATAGAGCGTGCAGGTCCGCCCGATCACCTGGACCACCTCGGCGCTGGTGGCATCCGCCAGGCGTGAGGCGGCTGCACGCGGCGTCTCGTCGGTGGTCTTGGCGAGCTGGATCTTCACCAGCTCCCGGGTGCGCAAGGCATCGTCCACGGTCGCGATGACGGTGTCGGTGAGCCCCTGATGCCCGATGTGCACCGCGGCCACCAGGTGATGTGCTTCCCCGCGCAGCGCCGCGCGGTCCTTGCCGGTCATGGTCATCGCAACGCTCCCGGGAGCTGGAGAAACGGCTTCGGATCGATGGGCACGCCGTCCCACAGGCGATCACGATCCAGCAGCCGCATGATCTGGAAATGGAGATGCGGCACGTTCGCCGGTGCATTCCCCGTCGTTCCAACGTAACCGAGCACGTCACCCCGCTGAACACGCTGGTCCACATGCAGGTCGGGGGCGTAGCCGTCCAGATGTGCGTAGTAATAGACGAAGCGCTCTTCAGGGTCGGTGGCATAGATGGTGATGCCGCCCAGTGCGTTGTTCGACAATCGGCGGATGACCCCGTCGTCGGCGCTGACGACCAGCGTGCCGCGTGGTGCCATGATGTCCGCGGCGTTGTGCTGGCGCCCACCGCTGCGTCCGTCACGGAACGTCCGTCCCACGTCATCCGGGTATCGGCCCAGCACGGGCACGATCAGCGAGCGGCCACGCAGCAGTTCCAGATCGTCGAGCGTGACGGAGCCCTTGCTGGCGTCGAACAGCACGGCGTCAGCCACGGGTCCGGTCTGCTCCGGTGCGGGCCGCCTCGGGTCCGGTCTGGGAGCCGAGCCTGAAGTGCCGCCCGAACTCCGACACGCTGAAGCCAGAAACGCGCCAGCAACACAGCAAAGAGCCGCAAGCTTACGCAACGACGTCCGCGCGCCTGGCGCTGGCTTCGGCGGAGAAGCCGTCCGGATACCGCTTCCGCAGCTTATCCACGTTGCGCTGCGCGATGTCGTCCAGCGACACGCCGATGGCGGTCGCCATGCCGGCCACATACCACATCACATCACCAAGCTCCTTGATCACCTCGTCGGCATCCAGCGGCTTGCCGTGGAAGAGGTGTTTCTTGAGCATGTCGGCCGTCTCACCGGCTTCGCCGGCGAGGCCGAGGGCCATGTTGGAGAGCTGGTCGGCATGGGTGCGGGTGCCGATGGTGCGGGCGGCGAGCTGCTGATACTCGTCGAGGGTCATGGGAGGACGGGCGGCGCAGGTGGGTGAACGGTGGCGGACCAGACCGAATTTACGACTAGACTATCGCAATCGCGCCGCGCCGAGTCACCGGCCATGGCGCATTTCACCTGGATCAGCCCATGCCCATCGTCACCATCGTCACCGGCAGCCTGCTCTCGCTGCTCGGCATCCTCGGCTACTTCTTCACCGATACCCGTAGCCTGACGGCGCTGATCCCCCTCGCGTTCGGCACGTTGCTCGAACTGTGCGGTGTGCTGGCGATGAAGCCCGACCTCAAGAAACACGCGATGCACGGCGCGTCGGTCCTGGCGCTGCTGGGTGTGCTGGGATCGGCGCGCGGAGCCATCGGCTTCCTCACGCTGGCCAGCGGCGGGACGGTCGCGCGCCCACTCGCGGTGCAGGTGCAGGCGGCGATGTTCGTGATCTGCCTGGTGTTCCTGGTGCTCTGCATCCGCAGCTTCCGCGAAGCGCGGCGGCGCCGCGTGGCTGGCGTGACCGCCTGAGGGGCGTCGCCGCATGATCGCGCGAAGCCACCTGCACCTGATGGCGGTGCTGGCGGCGTGCCTTGCCGGATGCACGACGCAGGGTGACCGCGAGGCAGCCGCTCCCATCGCACCACTGCTGCCCGCGCGGCTGCAGCTGGACGCACCGGACGACACCGCTGCCACATTGGCGCAGCTGCGCCAGTTCGTGGCCGACGTCGATCGCGACACGGCGCGCATGGAGCGCGTGACGCAGCTACTCCCCGTCGGCGCGGGCGCCACGGGCACGGTCACCGCGTGGCGCGCCGGTCGCGCGTGGCAACGTGTAAAGGTCGAGACGGAAGGCGACGGGTTTCGCACCTCGGACCTCTACTGGCTGCACGACGGCTTCTGTGTCGGTGCGCGCCTGGAATCGCAGCGTGGGATGGAAGCGCGGAAGTCGGAACGCGTCTGGTTCCGCGACACCACGCTGTATCGCTGGACCGATGCCGCTGGTCGCCGATTGCATCGCGATGCACGCTCGACGCACTTCGAGATCAGCATGATGCGCGAGCGCCTGGATCGCGTGATGGCGCAACTCGGCAGGTAAACGCCGCCGTCCACGGACCATTGGCGTCACGGTGCCGCAGGGCATGGCGTCACGCACCAACGCGTGACGCCATGCCGCCGGTCAGCGCAGGATCGCACCCCAGAGCAACGGCTGGGTGTTCATGCTCTGCCCACGGTACTGCGGACGGAAGCCGAACAGGATCGCATGTCCCTTGCCGACGGTGACATCCACCAGCGCCGCCTTGCCGTTCAACCGTGCGCCACCCTGCAACCAGCCCGAGAGCAACAGCTCGCCACTGGCCGCGTACGTCGCCACCGCCACCGCGCGCGAGGCATCCGTGATCTCGAACGTCGGGCTGTCCTCGAACCAGGCAGCCGGCACCGGTGCCGTCATGCGCGATGCGACGGGATGCGCACGATCGAGCGTGATCGCGAGCAGTGATCCCGGCGCGTAGAACTCGGTGTTCTTCACGCCAGCCAGCACGTTCTTCACCGGCAGTTCCAGCGTCTCGATGGCATACTCGCTGGCATCGTTGAACGTGATCAGCGTGCCACCGGCGTTCACGAACGCCTTCAGGCTGGCGGCACCGGCATCACCAAGACCGCCGCGCAGCGAATCGGGATATGGTGCGCCGAGTCCACGCTTCAGCTGCATCGCGCTTTGGTCGGGGAGGATGATGACGTCGAACCGCGCCTTCAGGTTGCCGGCACGCATCTCTCCGTCCAGCACGGTGCGATACGGAATCTTGTTGACGTCGAACATCCAGCGCGTCCAACCCTCATCCATCGACCCGTTGTAGCTGCGATAGAGACCGATGCGCTTCGGCGACTTCCCGCTCAGGCCAGCGACGGTGAACGTCGGCTCCGGCATCGGTGCCGCCAGCGTGCCCATCGCCGGCGCCGCCCCGTTCACCGCATCGACCTGCACGCCGAACAGCAGCGGCAGCGTGTGCGCTGTAACGTCATACGGACGCTTCGGCGGACCGCCCGGGTATTCGCTGAGGTTGGGGTACTGCTGGCGCTCCAGCAGCGCCTTGGCGTACGACCCGAACGGCTGCAGGGTGGGCACGATCCAGCTGCCCGCAGGACTCGACTCGTACACTTCCACCTGACCGTGCTGCAGCGTCCAGATCAGGCGCTGCGCAGCCTGGCTGTCCTTCTGGTCACGCGGGATCACGTAGGCCGACGGCACCTCGGTGGTCGTCCACGGGTGATCGGCGGCCATGGCACGATCGGCCACCGAGAGATAGCTCTCCAGCCACTGACGGTGATCACGCGCGACGGACGCCAGCATGGCCCATGACGCACTGGCCTGATAGGCCACGATGTCGCCGTAGGTCCAGCGTCCACCGGGCCAGCGCGCGGGGAAGTTCCACGACGACACGCGCGCATCGTAGCCACGGGCGGTGCCCAGCTGCGCGAACGGAATGTCGATCGGTGAGGCGAGTCGCGCGCTGGCCGTCTCGGTCAGGATGCGCACGCCGTGATGATTGAGCGAATACTGCCGCGCCGGCGACCACTGGTCGTAGGAGGCGTTGGTGGCGATGCCGGTCTTGCCTTCCGCGATCATGCGCCAACCCATGCTCATGCCGAGGGCGTTGGTGCTGGCGGTGAGCACCGGGTCGATGTTCGGCTCCACCGGGTCCATGTACGGCGGGATGAAGATGCGGCCGCCGTTGGCGCCCTGCTGGTGGATGTCGTTGACGATCGCCGGCGTCCACGGTGCGTAGAGCGAATCGAGCACCATCCGCTGCTCGACCTGCGTGAACGCGTACCAGTCACGGTTGTTGTCGTGGCCCGTGTAGTGATGGTAGATCTGCGGCGGCTGGGTGCCTTCGGCCGGCGTGCCGAGCGTGCTGCGATACCAGTCACCCACGATGTCCACGCCATCGGGATTCTGGCTCGGCACCAGCATGATGATCGTTTCCTTCAGGATCTCGCGCGCTTCCGGCGTGTCACTGCGCAGCAGGCGATCTGCGATCACCAGCGGCGATGAGAAGCCGCCAACCTCTGTGGAGTGAATGCTGGAGGTGATCAGCACGATGTTGCGACCGGTGCTCAAGAGCCGTTCGCGATCGGCGGCGGTGCGCTTGCGCGGATCGAGCAATTGCTGCTGCACCTGCCGGAGCGATTCGAGGTTGGCGAGGTTCGCCGAGTCGCTGATGAAGGCGACGATGAACGGTCGGCCGAGAGTCGTCTTGCCCAGAGTGCGCACCTGCACGTGGGGACTGGCCGCATCGAGCGCCGCGAAGTATTCGGTCACCTGCTTCCAGCTCGGCAGGCGACGGTCGGTGCCTGGCTCGAACCCGAGGATGCTGGCCGGTGTCGGCACGGACGGCCGTTGGGCAGGCACCGGCGCGGCGACGGACAGCGCCAGCACCGCGGTGAGGAGACGACGCTTCACGGGAACGCTCCGAACGTGTTGGTGGGACAGTGGAAAACTGGACTCACCATCCTACGCCGCGACCCCGAGACGCGCTGGACTCAGCGCCGCTCGATCGTGAAGCCGCTGGCGAATCGCGTGAACGCGATCGAGTCGGTCATCCGCAGTGCAGCCCAGGTTTCCATCGCCGGCCTGAAGCTGCGCACGATGATCTCCTGCGTGCCGTCGCCATCGACGTCCAGCACCGACTGGAGCTCGTGCAGCGGATAGGAGAGATCGCGCAGGCGTCCCCGCTGCGTGCGACCGTCGGCGCGCACCAGCACCACTCGCTCCACACTCTCGGGCGTGATCTCCAGTGGTCGCACCGTGAGCAGCGCGCGGAATCGACCGAAACATCCGCGCAGCACACTCACCGCCGTGTCCTTGCTCGGCACATACCGCGCGATCGCGGTTTCGACGGCGGCGCTGTCACCGGTGGCGCACTCGGCGCGCGTGACACGATGCGGCGGCACGGCAGGCGCGCCGCGCCACTCCACCGTGCGTGTGCGCTCGGTGCTGTCGAACGCCGGCGCGTCGAGTCGCGCCACGATGCGTCGTCCGCTGGTGCGCAGTTCCACCACGGTGGCGACCACCGCCCCGGCGCGACCATGCATGATGAAGGACATGCCCGGCCGGATGGGACTGCGTTCCGCCAGCATGCGCGCCAGCGCGGCACGCGCCGACTCGGTGGCGCCGACGCCACCATCGATGCGTCCGATGTCCATCGCCGGGGCGCTGTCCAGCATGCGCGCCATGAACCAGCGCTGCGTGCGCGGGACGAACACCGCCCGCTCGTCCAGCGATGCCGCCTCGCCGCCCAGTGTACCGCCGGCGGCCGGCGGCAGGAGCGACAGCAGCACCGTGGTGCTGTCGGTGGGCGCCACGGGGACGGTGTCCGGGCGCTCCTCTGGAATGGAGTCCGGCGTGCCGACGGGTACGGCCGAGTCTGTCGGCTGCGCTGTCGCGGCCGCTTTCTCGGGTTCCCGCGCTTCGGTCTGGCAGGCCACCGCGCCGATGATCACCAGGGCGGTGCTGCTGACGAGACGAGCCAGCCGCATTCAGCCGAGCTTGGGCAGGATCGTGGCGAGCAGCCCGTACTGCCAGGCGAGAAATCCGGCGATGCCGATGAGGATCAGCAGGGCCAGCCCAGTGATGGCGCGCTGCCAGAGCTTCCGCTGCCGGACCTCGCGCTCTTCGCGCCGCTCGACCACGCCCAGCTTGCCGGTCGGGACACGTCGCGTGTACCGGTCGTTGCGCATCGCGTTGGCGGTCTCGAGTGCTCGCCGCACCGGCGGGTCCACCGTGAACCAGAGCACCGTGCGGCCGATGCCGATGGCGTCGCCGTCGGCCAGCCGCGTGATCTTCTCCACCTTGTTGCCGTTGAGCAGCATCAGCGAACCGACTTCCGGGTGCAAACGGATGGCGTCGCCGTCACGCTCGATCCGCGCATGGAGGCGCGCCACCTCCGGCTCCTGCAGCAGGACGGTGCTGCCGGCCTCGCGGCCGATGGTGGTCACGTCCTGGCCGAGGGCGTAGATCCGGTCGCGCCGGGCGTCGCGGAGCCAGCCGGACCCGGTGCCGGTGACCGACGGCGGCGCCTCGGACTCGAAATGGAACTCATGGGCGCCCATCACGATCACGTCGCCCGGCAGCAGCCGGTGTGGCTCGCCGGTGAGCAGCTGGCCATTGACGCGGATCTCGGCGTCGCCGCTGGCGCGGCTGATCGTCGGTGCACCGCCGTCGCTGCCGTCGCTCATCACGAGGGCGTGCAGGCGCAGCAGGTCAGGCTCGCGGATCCGCCACGACGCTTCGACGCCGCTCCCGATGGACAGGACGCCTAGTCCGAGGGGTCGTGTCTGGTCGCCGAAGATGAGATGGGCCATCGGAACTGAAAGGGGACTTCGGGAGGTCGGTCGCGTGTGTGGAGAACCCTCCGAATACGATTCTAATGTGCGAAAGATAACTGACGGGTTGCGATTGCGGGTCGGAAGTGCTGGCCGGGTTGGGAAACGCTAAGGCTGCGGTCGAGACTTGGATGGGGGACTTCCGCGCACAATGCGCATAGCTTTCCCTGAGACCTTACCGCTCTGCTGCGTTCACCGCTCCGGGTGTGCTGATGGATGATGAGTCGATGAAGTCCGTGTTACTGCCGTCCACGAATGTCGCGATGGCCTACGCGTCAGACGTGGCGCGCCTCGGGCGCGACTCCATTGGCTCGCAGGACGACGTGTGGCTGATCCT
>JANMON010000116.1:0-4914 GCA_031369265.1 Gemmatimonadaceae bacterium
GAGCCACCCGGGCCAGTCACCAGGGTGCGACAGGTAAACATCCCCCGCGCCCCACGCCCGCAGCTCCCCGGGCGGGGCGCGCGGACCATCCGGGACGTGGTTACGCCGAGGCGAAAGCCTGCGCCTCGAAGGCGGGCCGCAACGCCTGCTGCGCGAACTCGCGGAACGTGACACCGCCCGACGGATTGGCGTTGTGTGGCTCGGCGAGGTAATCGCCCGACTCCAGGTGCGGCGACAGCCCTCCCATCATCTCCTCGTAGCCGGAGGCGAAGAGCGGTGGCAGGCCCGCCTGCAGCAGCGCCTCGCGGAGCGCGGCCGGCGGAATGCGCACGTAGCCCACCGGACGCTCGAGCACTTCGCCCAGGATCGCGACGACTTCATCCTGCGTCAGGGCCTCAGGCCCATGCGCGCCCACCTTGTGATGGCCGGTCCAAGCGCCATTCACCAGCCACTGTGCCGCGATGTCGCCGATGTCACGCGTGGCGACGATCTCCATCTTCGACGTCCCGTTGAACACACCGAACACTGCGCCCGGTGACGCGATGGTGGGCAACGACCCGAAGTAGTTCGCCATGAAATAGCCGGCGCGGATGCTGACCACGTTCGGCAAGGCAGCGTCGAGGATGCGCTCGACGGCACCGAGGCCGCTGATCGCACCGACGTCGTCATGCTGCGCCGCGATGCTCGACAGGAACACGACTCGCGCCACGTTCGCCCTGGCCGCCGCCGCGGCGAGGGTCGTCCCGGTGGCCTCCTGCCAGCTGCGCCAGTGCGGCGTATCGGGGGCCGGGGGCGGGATGAGGAAGAAGGCGGCATCGGCGCCGGCGAGCGCGCGCTCCAGCGGCTCCGGATCCTCCAACGATCCCTGCACCACGGTGACGCCGCTGCGCACGGCGTCGGAAAGCTTCTGCGGATCGCGGGCGAGGACGGTCAGCTGGTGGCCAGAGGTGAGGAGGCGATCGACGATCCGGCTGCCGATGTGGCCGGTGGGTGTGGTGACCAGGATGCGCATGGAGGGAGCTCCGGAGGGTGTTGCGAGGCGATAGCGGCGTGGTGACCGCAGGACTGCACCCAACTTTGCACCGAGCGATCGGACGCTCTATACTCCTTCGTCTGCCTTTCTATCGTATTCGTCCAATCCATCGATGGATCTGCTCTCCGAACTGTTTCGCGACGTCGAGGTCACCAGCACGCTATACGGCCGGATCGAGGCCTCCGCTCCGTGGGCCGTCGGGTATCCGGCCGGGCCGCTGGCGGGATTCCACGTCATCCTCGAAGGGGAGTGCTGGCTGCACCGTCGCAGCGGCGAGGTCCCACTGCGTCTGGTCGCCGGCGACTTCGTGGTGCTGCCGCACGGGACGCCGCGTGAACTGCGCGACTCGGCCGCGCGCACCACGGGTTCGGCGACGTCGGTGATGGCGTTGCTGGGCGGCGAGTCGCCGAGCGATGTCGCAATGCGATATCAGCATCCCGCCGCGACCACGATCGCGGTGCAACGCAGTGCCCGCATCGGCGGCGGTGGCGCGCGCATGGAGTATCTCTGCGGCGCGTTCGAATTCGGTGGCGTCGGCGCGCGTCCACTGCTCGCCGCACTCCCCGACGTGATTCACGTGCCTGGCGAGAAGGGGCGCATGATGCCGTGGGTGGAGTCGCACCTGCAGTCGGTGGCCTGCGAACTCACGTCTGGCCGACCGGGGGCAGCTATGGTCATCGCGCGGCTCTCCGAAGTGTTGTTCGTGCAGGCGGTTCGTGCGCACCTCGCCGACCTGCCACCGGATGCCGTCGGCTGGACGGCTGCCGCAGGCGATGCACATGTCTCGCGAGCGCTGGCGCTGGTGCATCGCGAGCCGTGGCGTGACTGGACGATCGCGTCGCTCGGCTCGGCGGTGGGCCTGTCGCGGTCCAGCTTCGCCGCGCGTTTCCATGCGGTGATGGGGCAACCACCGCTGGCCTACCTCACCACCTGGCGCATGCATCGCGCGCGCGGATTCCTGCGCGACCCGGCGATCTCGATCGCGCAGATCGCCGAGCGTGTGGGCTACGCCTCGGCGGCCGCCTTCACGGCCGCGTTCAAGCGCGAGACCGGCACCGCGCCCGGCGCCTGGCGGCGGCAAGCGGCCGCCTGACGATCCACACCGGCACGCGTTCCGGTTTGCCTACCTTGCAGCAGTCCTTCACCTGGAGTCATCGCATGACCGGCACTCGCATCACGCGCACGCTCGTCCCTGCCCTGCTGTTGCTGGCCGCCGCCTGTGGGCGCACCCCGCCAGCGGTGTCCAAGCCGGCAGTCGATTCGGCCGCGTATGCCGCCGATACGAAGGTGTGGCGTGGCAAGCGCCTCGATGCGATCGCCGGCCCGGATGGCTGGAGCACGCTGGCGGGGTTGTTCTGGCTCGACAGCGCCAATTATGTGATCGGCAGCGATTCGTCGACCAGCAGCATCCTCCTGCCGGCCGACCACACGCCGCGCACGTTCGGCACGATCAATCGCGTGGATTCCGGCTTTCGCTTCATCGCCGCGCGCGGCGTGAACGCGATGGTGGACAGCACGCGCATCGACACCGTCCTCCTGCGCGACGACAAGTCCACCACGCCGACCGTGCTGCGCGCTGGCAGCATGACCTATCGCCTCATCGAACGTGGCGGCCGACTGGCGCTGCGCGTGAAGGACTCGGCCTACGTGCTGCGGCGCGAGTTCAAGGGCCTGGACTACTTCCCGCTCGACACCTCGCTGCGGGTGCTGGCACGTCTCGTCCCGCACCCGACCCCGCGCACGGTGCGCATCCTGAACGTGCTCGGCCAGACCGACGAATATGCGTCGCCGGGTTTCCTCGAGTTCACGGTGGCGGGCCAGCCGTATCGCCTCGCGGCGACGTACGAGGGCCGAGACTCGTCGCAGTATTTCGTGATCTTCCGTGACCAGACCAGTCGCGATGCGACCTATCCCGCCGGCCGCTTCATGTACGCCACGCTGGCCGACAGCACCGGCCACACGATCCTCGATTTCAACCGCGCCTACAATCCCCCCTGCGCCTTCACCGCCTTCGCCACCTGTCCATTGCCGCCCGCCGAGAACATGCTGGCCGTGCCGCTGACAGCCGGCGAGAAGCGCTACGCCGGGCCGCACGGCTCGACCGCCGCCGAGATTCTCGGCAAGTAGTCCTTGCTCGCCGTATTGTCGCAGCTGCGTCGTACGACGACGAGCAACGGCTCATCGCAGAAAAGAACAGCCGCAGAACAGCACAGCCGCAGAAGAGCAACGGCGAACGCTGATGGTGCTTGCTGTTCCCCAAAGACCAAGTTGATGGGGACTAGGACTCAGCGGCGCGAGTCGAGCCTAGCCCGTCGATGACGTTCTGCGGCTGTGCTGTTCTGCGGCTGTTCCCTTCTGCGATACGCAGTCGGCAGTCGTAGATCATGACAGCTCCACGACTGCTGAGAGTGCAGGCGTTAGATCAGGCGCGAGCGCGTCGAGCGACACGGTGGAGCCGTCGAGGCGACCGGTGAGGTGGAAGGGTGCGAGGTCGAACAGCGGCGCGAGGCCGCGGAAGGTGAACGTCGTGATGGGTCGCGCGGAGTGGCGGCGCACGAGGTCGGCCAGCAGCATCGCCGTCAGCGGGCCGTGCACCACCAGGCCCGGATATCCTTCGTCGTCATGGGCATACGGGCGATCGTAGTGGATGCGGTGCGCGTTGAACGTGAGCGCGGAAAAGCGGAACAGCAGACGTGCGTCGGGCATGATGGTGCGCGACCAGACCCCGGCGTCCGGTGTGAAGGTCGCGAGTGCTGGCGCCGACACCGCGGCGCCGGGTTCGCGATACACGATGTCCTGCTCCTCATCGATGCAGGTCACGCCATCCTGCATGAAGCGATATCCCACGGTGACGAAGGCCAGCGAACCACTGCGACCGGACTTCAGCACCACGTTCCGGATCTCGCCCTCGCGCACCGCCGGGTGTCCCAGGCGCAGCGGCTGATGGAAGCGCATGCGCGAGCCGGCGAACATGCGCCGCGGAAACGGAATCGGTGGCAGGAAGCCGCCGCGCTGCGGATGTCCGTCCACATCCAGCGCCGACTGCCGCGCGTGCGGCAGGAAGTAGCACCACTGCCAGAGCGGTGGCAGCGGGCTACCCGCATCGACACCGGTTACTTCGTCGTCGAGCGTCGCCGCCACACGTCGCGCCTGTTCCGGGCTCAACCCGTCGTGCACGGTCTCGGTGCGGCCAATCCACTCGCGGAAATCGGGGACGCTGTCAGTCATCGTGGGCTGTCGGTTCCGGTTCGAGGCCATCGCTGCGCCGCGGAAGATACGGCGGGGAGAGGCAGGTCCGCGAAACAGGGTTAGACTACGTCACGAACTCCACCCGAGCGGCGAGGCAGACGATTGAGCGCACGTGATCACGCGGCAGACGATGTCGCGCCCTCCACTGCCCCACACGGCGAGACGCCGCGCCCGCTGACCGGGATTCGCGTCATCGACGTCGGCAACTTCCTCGCTGGCCCGTACGCCGCGTCGATGATGGGGGAGTTCGGCGCCGAGGTGCTGAAGGTGGAGCACCCCATCGGCGGCGATCCGATGCGACGGTTCGGCACGCCGACCAGCCGCCCCGATGCGACGCTCAAGTGGCTCAGCGAAAGTCGCAACAAGAAGTCGGTCACGATCGACCTGCGGCAGGAGGAAGGCGTACAACTCTTCCTCAAGCTGTCGAGAAATCCGACGTGCTGATCGAGAACTTCCGGCCCGGCACGATGGAGGAGTGGGGCCTGACCTGGGAGGCGCTGAGTCGCGCCAATCCACGGCTGGTGATGCTGCGCGTGTCCGGCTACGGACAGACCGGCCCGTATCGCCGCCGCTCCGGCTTCGCACACATCGCGCAGGCATTCGGCGGGCTGAACTACCTCGCCGGTTTTCCC
>JANMON010000151.1:0-12542 GCA_031369265.1 Gemmatimonadaceae bacterium
GGGGGCGGGGGGGGGGGGGGGGGGGTTTTTTTGGGG
Organism: Gemmatimonadaceae bacterium; assembly: GCA_031369265.1. Lineage (GTDB taxonomy): Bacteria > Gemmatimonadota > Gemmatimonadetes > Gemmatimonadales > Gemmatimonadaceae > JACMLX01. The sequence continues at coordinate 37 of JANMON010000151.1, forward strand.
CCTTTGGGGGTTCTATTTTTTTGGGTCGTTTCCCGTGGGGGGCGCCCGCATCCCCCCCGCCCCCCCCCTCTCGTCATCACTGTGACGCTGCACATGCGGAAATTCGGCGGTGGAGATTCGATGATAGTGCGCGAATCGTACCATTCAAAAAAGTATTCACGCGGCCCCCGCGTGAACATTGTCAGCGATCGTCTCAGGACACGATTGCTCGCCGCGCTGCGTGACTCAGCGCGGCGGGCCACCCGCCGGGCGCACATACCGCGTGAGCGCCTTCGGTCCCACCTCGGCGCCGTAGATCACGCCACTCTTCGACACCGCCACCCCTTCCGCCGCGCTGGTATTCCGGGTCTGCGCCACCGGATCGGGGATGAACATCGTCACCACTCCGGTCTTCGCGCTGCCGATGCGAATGCCGCGCTTCCACTCCTGACGCGCCGGTTCGATCGAGCCCGACTCGGAATCAGCCGCGTACAGCACATCGTTGGCATCGATGAACAGCCCGCTGATGCGCGAGAACTGCAGCCAGGTGTCCAGCAATTTTCCGTCCTGCGAATAGATCTGCAGCCGATTGTTGCCGCGATCGGCCACGAACAGGCGACCCTGCGAATCCATCGCCAGTGCGTGCGGCTGGTCGAACTCGCCCACACCGGTGCCCTTCCTGCCCCACGTGGTGAGCAACTTGCCCGTCTTGTCGAACTTCAGCACCCGCGCGTTTGCATCCGCGCCCGACGCGTGCCCCTCGACCACGAAGATGTCGCCGTTCGGGGCGGTGTGGACCGCGTTCGGCTGGAAGAAGTAGCCCGGCTCACGCGCACCACCATCGGTGCCCAGTCGCATCAGCAACTCACCGGTCGGCGAGAACTTCAGCACCTGATGCCCGAACACGCGCGCCGGCATGGCGGGGGCAGCGGTGCCGGCCGGTGCATTGCGCGCCACCTGCGGCTTGTTGTCGCGCCCATCCACGATCCAGACATTGCCATCGCGATCGACATGGATGCCGTGCGGCCAGTTCACCATGCCCTTGCCGAAACTCCGCACCAGCGTGCCGTTGCGATCGAATAGCAGCACCGGATCGAGATCCGACCCGACGCAGCTGTTCTGCCCGCAGCGTTCGGCGACCCACACACTCTCGCCGTCCTTGTCGATCGCCACCGCGCTGGTGCTGCCCCAGGTGCGACCTGCCGGCATCTTCGCCCAGCCCACCACGGTGCTGTATCGGTTCGGCAAATCGTTGGTGGGCGTGACGGCCGCCTGCGCCTGCAGCACGCGCGGCGCGGCGTACGTCAGCACCAGTGCCACTACCAGTCCTGCCTGTGCCACTCGCATCACTCCCACTCCCGGCGCGGTGCGCCTGGCGGTGTTGGTTCGTATTCCTTCGCGGGATACTTGAACGCCTCGGCAATCACCGGATCACCGGCATCACCGGTCACGCGCTTGGCGATGTACCCGCCCAGCACGATCGAGAACTTGAAGCCCTCGGCCTGACCGAGGCCGGCGATCCAGGCGTTGTCGGCGCCGGGCACGTGATCGACGATGAAGTTCCGATTCACGCTGCTCTCGTAATGACAGGCGCGCGTGGCGAGCAACGGCGCGTCGCCGAGAACGGGGAAATACTTCGCCAGCACCCGTCGCGAGCCGTCGATGCGCTCCTGGTTCGACCAGCGCGAGCTGAGGTCGGGATCCTGCTGCCGCGGGTCGGGCGGCGCCTGCTGCGGCGGCGGTGGTGGCGGTGTGTCGTCATCGGCGCCGGCGGCGCGCGGCGGCGGCGGTGGAGCGATTGCACCGCGCACGCGGAATCCGTAGCTGTCCACTGGCAATGAGGCCCAGCCGGTCACGCCGGGCACGTTCCAGCTCGGGATGTTCGGGAAGCTGAAACGGTCATCACCGAGTGGTGGGCCGAAGTAACAGACGTGGCCCATCGGCACCCGCATGCGGTTCTTCATCTCGACCGGGAAGACCTTGTCCATCCACGGGCCGCAACAGAAGACATAGGTATCCGCTGTGAGCTTCGTGCCGTCGCCGAGCGTGATGCCGTCCATCTTGCCGTTGCGGATCGGTCCCGGTGTGGCGCGGCCGATCCGGAAGGTGACGCCGGCGTCGCGGCCGAGTGCCACCGCAGCCTGCACCGAGTCGCGCGCGCGGGCCACGCCGGCATCGGGCTCGTACAACACCACGCCGTTGCCATCCGATGCGATCTGCGGCCAGCGCTTCATCGCCTCGTCGGCATTCAACACCTCGAACTTCACGCCTTGCGCCGTCCACAGTTCCTGCGTGCGGGTGGTGAACGCCTCGGGCTTCTCGCGCAGGATCAGGTCACCGGTGGTGAAGAAGTAGCGGGTCCCGAATCGCTTCGCGTGCTCGGCATCGAACTCGCGCCACATCGTGAGGCTGGTGCGGGCCCACGAGGTCCAGAGCTCGGGCGTGATGGTGCGGTCACCGTACGACGAACGGATGCCACGCGTCTCGTCACCGCTGGTGGCGCGCGAATTGGCCGCGCCGTACTGGTCGATCAGCGTGACCTTGTGGCCCGCCTTGCGCAGGTTGAGCGCCGTGAACGCGCCCCACGCGCCGGCGCCGACCACGATCACGTGCATCGAGGCGCGCGCGCGGCCGGCGGTGACCTGTGACGCACCGAGTTCCAACACCACGTCAGCGGCGGCAGTGGCAGGCAGTCCACCGGCCAGCAGGGCACCGGTGCCGAGGCCGGCGAGGCGGAGGAAATCGCGGCGGGGAAGGGCGGTGTCGAGAGGGTCGTGGGCGTCCGACATTCGCAGGCTGGGCAGGGGCAGAGGTGCGCGGTGCGGCGGGAAGACCTGACGAGCCAAGCTCGCTAGCGCCGCTGGGGTTGGCAATTGATTCGCGACGAAGCCGGTGCGCGGTCAGCGGATCACGCCGACGCAGCCTGCACGACGGCCGCCCGGCCGCACTTGCCCGCGATGGTGGCGCTCCCCAGCTTCCGCCGCAATGCCGCCACGCCACCCACTCCGACTTGTCGTGACTGCACTCCTGCTCGCCGGTTCGCCGGTGATCGCAGCGGCGCAGGGCTCACCATCCGCCGACTCGCTGGCGAAGGCTGCGGCGCGACAGCTCGAGGTGGGCGAGCAGTGGTTTCGCTCGGCCTGTCTCGAGTGCCATGCCACCGGCAACCTGTCCGACGCCGACTTCCGGTTACAGTGGCGCGGCAAGAGCGCCTTCGAGCTGTTCGAGCGCATTCGCTCCACCATGCCCGCCAGCAAACCGGGGAGCCTGTCGCAGGGGACCTACGCCTCCATCGTGGCCTACCTGCTCAAGGTGAACGGCATGCCGGTCGGTACGCAGCGTGTCTCCACCGACAGCAGCGCGCTGGCGTCGATCCGTCTGACCTTCCCGGCGGCCGCTGCCGCCAATCACCGCTGAGCCAGGAGCCCCATGCCTCGTACCACGTCCTCCGTTTTCGCTCGCGCTGCGGCCGTCGTCGCACTGCTGGCCCTGGGTGCCGCACCGGTGGTGGCGCAGGCCCGTGAAGCACTCGGTCCGCCGTCGCCGATCCTGTCGCAGGCAGTGCGCGTGGGCAACATGGTGTACGCCGCAGGCCAGCTGCCGTCGCGCGGCGCGAATGCCGACACCACCATCCAGGGCCAGACGCGCAGCACGCTCGAGAACATCAAGCGTGTGTTCGAGATGGCCGGCACCACCATGGCCAACGCCACCAAGTGCACCGTGTTCATCATCGACGGCGCCGACTTCGCGGGCATGAACGAGGTGTATCGCACCTTCTGGGAATCGGCACCGCCGGCGCGGACGACGGTGATCGTGAAGGGGCTGGTGGTGCCGGGCGCGAAGCTCGAGATCGAATGCAACGCGGTGATGCCGGCCAAGTAGCCGCACATCCGCCCTGCTGGTGACCGGCCCGCGGCGGAGAGGTTCCGCGGCGGGCCGTCTCGTTTTTCGGCGTTCGTGGTGCGGAGCCGAGTGGTGTGATCGGGCGGCGGGCGGTTCGGGAGTACGCCGCGAGCGTCGAGGGGCCGATACCCAGAGGGAGCGCCGCCGCCCGCCGATGCCGGGGGCCGACCTCTCCGTCGCTCGACCCGGTCTCACCGCACTGTCCGCTGCATGCCGAACCTGCTCAAGATCTTCTCGCGCGCCACCGAGTCGTCCGCACCACCTCAGGCGTCGCCAGCTGCGATACGCCCTGTGCGACCTACGGGCACGCCAGCGCCCGCACTGCCCGTCTGGACGCCGCGGAACACCACCGCGGTTTCTGCCGACACCGCGCACGCGCGGGTCGAGTCGTTACCCGACGCTTCGCCCGCCGATGTGGTCGCACCGGTGCTGGACTGCCTGGGGGCTGTGCTGCAATGCTGGGCTCGCCATCCGATCCTGCTTCCTGACGAGGACCGCGCCGACGCGGAGCGCATCGTCACCGAATGGCAGCGTCACGCCACAGTCGGCACACCGATCCCTGGCGTCCACGCGCCCGACGCTCCGGCTGGGCCGGTGCATCAGCGTGACTGGTCGGCACTCGTCTCGCTCACCAGCGCCCGCCGTCGCGCGGAATCCGTCAACGTCGGTCAGCACTTGGGCGACCTGCAGCGCGTAGTATGGGATACTGTCGCGTCACTGGCGCGAGTAGCTGGCGATGATGCCGAGACGGATACCTTCGTTGGACGACAGTTGCAGCAGCTCCGTGAGTTCGCCAAGCAGGGCGATCCGACCGCCTTGATGCGGGAATTGCCGCACGCGCTGAGCGTGATCACGCAGGCGCTGGCGGCCCGGCATACCCGCGCGGCGCACGAGCGCAGCGTGATGGCGGACCGGGTCGAATCGCTGGGACGTGCGCTCTCGAACGCTGAAGACACCGCCCGCACCGACCCGCTGACCGGCGCTGGCAACCGCCTCCGCTACACCGAGGCGGCCGAACGGGCGCTGGCGATGATGACCCTTTCCGGCACGCCCTCGTCGCTGCTGGCCCTCGACCTCGATGGCCTGAAGCTGATCAACGACACCTTCGGACACCCCGCCGGCGACCTGGCCATCATCGCCGTCTCCAAAGCCTGCTGGAGCGTCTGCACCCGACCCAGCGACGTGGTCTGCCGCATCGGCGGCGACGAGTTCGCGGTGGTGATGACCAATACAAACGCCACCGCGGCCGCCGCCCTCGCCGACCGGCTCGAGCAGCGGCTGCTGGAGCGGCCGCTGCAACTGGCCGACGGGGTGCAGCGCATCGTCACGGCGTCCATCGGCTTCGCCGCCGCGCAGCCGGGCGAAGGGGTCGAGGCCTGGACGACCCGCGCCGACAAGCGCCTGTACGAGGTGAAGAGGAGTCGAGCCACCTGAAAGGTCCCGCCGATCGTTGATCGCGATCGGCGGGCTTTCGGCGTCAGTTTCGCACGAACAAGGCGTTGGCCTCGGGCGACGTCACCTGCTCCGCGATCGTCGTGTAGGTGCCCTCGGTGAGAAGTTCGGTCGCCGATTTCCGTACGAATGCCATCACGGCTCGCGCCAGCCCCGGCCCGACACTCACCCGCGCCACGCCCAGTCGGTGCAGTTCGGCAATCGGCGGCACACCCGGCCCGCCGATCAGGTTGAGCGGCGCGCCAACCGCTGCCACCAGCCGCGCGATGAGGTCAGGGTCCGTGACCAGCGGCACGAAGATGCCGTCGGCGCCAGCCGCCACATACGCCTTCGCCCGCGACACGGTGTCGTCGAAGCGCGTCGCGTCCTCGCCGGCCTTCCGCAGGTAGGTGTCGATGCGCGCATTGATGAACAGGTTCACGCCCGCAGCCACCGCCGCCTCACGCGCCGCCGCCAGTCGTTCGGCCTGCACTGCCGTGTCCAGCAGCGAGGCGCCACCGCGACCCGGTGAATCCTCGAGGTTCAGGCCGACTGCGCCGGCCTCGATCACCGCGCTGGCCGTCGCCGCCACGTCGTTCGGTGACCCGGTGCCGTAGCCGCTTTCGACGTCGGCCGAGACCGGGATGCGCACCGAGGAGACGATCCGTCGGATGGCGTCGATCATCACGTCGCGCGACAGCCCCTGCCCATCGGGATGCCCCAGCGCCCACGAAATCCCGGCGCTGGTGGTGGCGATGGCCTTGGCACCGGCGGCTTCGACCAGTCGGGCGCTCATGGCGTCCCATGCATTCGGAAGCACCAGCGGAGTGCCCGCATCGCGGGCGTGCAGCTGCCGGAACTGCGCAGCGAGGTCGTGTTGGGTCATGGAATGGCCGGAAATGGTGTCAAACGTGACGGCGCGTCGGTCCGGAGTCGTGCAGCTCGGAGAATAAACCCGCGACGCGGTTCACGATTGCGAGCCGGATAGGCGAGGTGGCCGACGCTGGATGATGAACGTCCGGGCGTCAGACTTTGTGCGTGGACAGCAGCAAGCTGGTCTCCGAATTCGCGATGCCCTTGATGGTGCGAATGCTGCGCAGCGCGGCGTCGAAGGTCTCCAGCGAGTCGGTGCCCAGTTCGGCGACGATGTCCCAGCGGCCGTTGGTGGTGTGCAACGCACGCACCTCCGGATAGCCGCGCAGGTCGCGCAGGATCGCGTCGGAGCGGTCACCATCCACCGAGATCATCATCATCGCGCGCACCCGGTGTGCCGCCGCCTCCGATGTGGTGCGCACGGTGAAGCCCAGCAACACGCGATTCTCCACCAGCCGGTCGATCCGGTTCTGCACGGTGGCGCGCGACACCTTGAGCTGCTTGGCCAGCTGCGCGACGGAGCGGCGAGCGTTCTCGCGCAGGAGCGAGATCAGGCGGTGGTCGAGGGAGTCCATCGGGACGGGTGGTCAGGAATGTGGCCAACATGGCCGCCGTCGGAGGCCGATTCAGCATATTGCCATTCTGAATGATACAGTATGCATAATGTGCACACAAATTGGTTGATTTTGTGTGCTTGTTGCTAACATCGCGGCGGACGACCTTCAAGGCATGTCATCGCATGCCAGCGCCTCCGCCCTGCTCGAACGCCCCCACGCCGCCGCCATCACCGGCACCGTTCAGCTCATCGGCGTCCCGATGGACCTCGGCGCCAGCCGCCGCGGCGTGGACATGGGGCCGTCGGCCATGCGGCTGTCGGCCCTCTCCGCGCACCTGCAGCGCCTGGGACTGCGCGTCGACGACGCCGGCAACGTGTTCGTCCCCGACCGCACCGCCATCGGCAGTACGCTGCAGGCGCGACCCTAAGCCACCCGCGTGGTCTGCGCACAGGTGGCCGAGCCCACGGCGCAGGCGATCCGGAGCGGGATGCGGCCCATCGTGCTGGGTGGTGATCACTCGCTGGCCGCCGGTTCGGTGGCTGGTACCGCGACGGCGTTGGCAGAGCGCGGTGAACGCGTGGGGCTGATCTGGCTCGATGCCCATGCGGACCTGAATACCCCCACCACCAGTCTCACCGGCAACGTGCACGGCATGCCGGTGGCGCACCTGCTGGGCTGGGGCGACGAACGCATGGCGCGGTTGTCGTCAGTGGTGCCGGCGATTCGCGAGGAGCACCTGGTCTACATCGGCTTGCGGGACCTCGACGACGCCGAACGTCATGCCATCACCTCGCGCGGGTTGCACGCCTTCACCATGCGCGACATCGACGAGCGCGGATTGCGCAGCGTGATGGAGCAGGCGGTGGCCATCGCCACCCGCGGCACCGGTGGCGTGCACGTGTCGTGCGACGCCGACTGGATCGATCCAGGTGAGGCGCCGGGCGTGGGTACGCCGGTGCGCGGCGGCGCCACGCTGCGCGAGGCACACCTGGCGATGGAGATCATCCATGACTCGGGTGCGCTGGTCGCGATGGACCTGGTCGAGATCAACCCGATCCTCGACCGCCAGAACCACACCGCCGAACTGGCCGCAGACCTCATCGCGAGTGCCTTCGGGCGCCGCATCCTCTGACCGGAGCCTGAGCATGAGCGCCACCGCGATGTTGCCGACCGTCACCGACGCGATCATCGACCAGGAAAACGAGTGGGGTGCGCACAACTACCACCCGCTGGACCTGGTGGTGGCGCATGCCAGCGGCGCCTGGATCACCGATGTGGAAGGCCAGCGGTACCTGGATTGCCTGAGCGCGTATTCGGCGGTGAACCAGGGACACTGTCATCCCCGACTGCTGGCCACCTTCATCGAGCAGGCGTCACGCGTCACGCTCACCTCGCGCGCCTTCCGCAACCAGCAGCTGGGCGCGTTCTGCGAGGAGCTGGCGACGCTCTGTGGCATGGAGATGGTGTTGCCGATGAACACGGGCGCCGAAGCGGTGGAGACGGCGATCAAGGCCGCGCGCCGCTGGGGCTACACGAAGAAGGGCATCGCCGACGGCAAGGCGCAGATCATCGCGTTCGAGAACAACTTCCATGGGCGCACCACCACCATCGTCGGCTTCTCGTCGGAACCGGCGTACCGTGCGCACTTCGGGCCGTTCGCACCCGGCTTCACGCTGGTGCAGTTCGGGGACATCGAGGCCGTGCGTGCGGCGATGAGTGACGACACCTGCGCCGTGTTGTTCGAGCCGATCCAGTGCGAGGCAGGTGTGCTGCTGCCGCCTGACGGCTTCCTGCGGCAGCTGGCCGACCTCTGTCGCGAACGCAACGTGCTGATGATCGCTGATGAGATCCAGACCGGCCTCGGACGCACCGGCCGTCTGTTCGCCTGCGACCATGACGACGTCACACCGGACATGTACATCCTCGGCAAGGCGCTGTCGGGTGGGTTCTATCCGGTGTCGGCGGTGGTGTCACGACGCGAGGTGCTGGATGTGTTCGGGCCTGGATCGCATGGCAGCACGTTCGGTGGCAACCCGCTCGGCTGTGCGGTGGCGCGCGAGGCGATGCGGGTGACACGCGACGAGAACCTGGTCGAGCGCTCCGCGGAACTCGGCGCGTGGCTGCTGGCGCAGGTGCGCACCATTCGCGACGATCGCATCGTGGCGGTGCGTGGACGCGGGTTGATGGTGGCGATCGAACTGCGTGAGCCGGCACGGCCGTTCTGCGAAGCGCTCAAGCAGCGCGGCATGTTGTGCAAGGAGACGCACGACTTCGTGATCCGCCTCTCGCCGCCGCTGGTGGTGTCGCAGGACGACCTGGCGTGGGCGGTGGCGCAGTTACGGGACGTCTTCTCGCACTGAGCCGTGCAGGGTCAGTTCACGGGGGCGCTGACGGTGGCCGTGCCGGTGTGACGCGTCGTTCAGCAGACCGCGGGGTGATGATTCAGGGGAGTTTCCAGCTCTTGAGCTGCCCCGCTGGTGATCCACCCTGTGGCATCTCGCAGACGTTGCGCGAAAAATTGTGCATCATCTTCCGCTTCGACGCCGCCTTGTACAGCGACTCGAACTTCCGTTCCTGGCTCGCCACGTACGCCTCGCCGCAGGTACCCGCGAACTCCTCGATCTCGAAGTAATAGAAGGTGGCTGCCGCTGCGGCCACGGGAATGCCGACCGCCGCACCGGCACCGGTGCCGGAAATACCGGTGGCACCGACCAGAATGCCGAAGGTCTCGACGGTCGCGACGGAGAGTGAAATCGTCGCCACTACGCAGGCGGCCATGCTGGCTTCGTCGGTCATCAGCCCGGCGGTGGCGAGCGCGCGTTTGGCCGCCAGTTGTGCAACCTTTCGAGGCGTGACATTACCCCCGGACTTGGCCCCTTCGACCGTGAGGTCGATGATCGAGGTCAGCATGTCCCGCACGAACACCATCGCCTTGGCATCGAGCGGCTTGCCGGAGCGTTCGGCGTAGATCTTGGCCGTGCGGGCGACGGCGGCATCGATGGCAACTGCGAAGGTCCGGGAGACGGGTTCGCGCACGGTCATCGGTGTGTTCGTTCGGTGAAGGGTTGCGGTTTGCGGCGCGGGGATCCTCCGAGAACAACGCTGTCGGGAACGTTAACGTCGAGGCAGGTGACCGGCAGCGAGCAGTCGATCGCCGGTGGGCTTGGATGCGGGTGATGCGGCTCACACGGTGAGTTGGTTTTCACCTGCGTCGATCACGCGCGCGACGCGCGAACGCTGACGGTGAGCGGGCCGTACTGCACACGCTGGATTCCGTTGCCGCGACGCCATGCCCCCGCCAACCCGATTCGCATGACTTCCCACCGCTCCTCTCGGCTTCTCGCACCTGCGCTGCTGGCGCTGGTCACCGCCTGTGCCACGACGACCCCCGCTGCGGCGCCCGCCACACCCACGCCGGCGAGTGGAACCGCGGCGCGACCAGCCGCTGGCGGCGGTGACGGTGAAGGTGGTGGTGGACGCGGCTTCCAGGGCGTGATGGATTCGGCGCGTGCGCGGCAGCTCTACGTGAGCGCGGATCCGAAGGACCTGCCGAAGGGCAACTTTGCCGCCAACATGCGGTCCAAGGCGCGCACCGACAGCATCTATGCGGCGCGATTCGCCGGTGTGCTGGAGTTCCGCAAGATCACCTATCGCAGCAGTGCCGATGGCCAGATGGTGCCGGCCTACCTGTTCGCGCCACTCACCAAGCGTGGATCGCGTGGACACGCGGCGATGATCTGGGTGCATGGCGGTGTGCACGGCAACTGGGGTGAGAACATGTTGCCGTTCGTGAAGGAGGCGGTGGATCGTGGCTACGTGATCATCACGCCCGACTATCGCGGCAGCACGGGGTACGGCGAGGCCTGGCACATGGCCATCGATTACGGTGGCTACGAAGTGGAGGACGCGATGTCGGCCTACGACTTCCTCAAGACGCTGCCGTACGTGGACAGTGAACGCGTGGGCATGATGGGCTGGAGCCACGGCGGCATGATCACCACGCTCAACGCCACCAAGCCCGGGACACCGCTGAAGGCTGGTGCCGCCATCGTCCCGGTGACCAACCTGCTGTTCCGGCTTTCACTCAAGGGACCCGGCTACGCGCGCTCGTTCGCCGCTGAGCCGCGCCTGAAGGGATTGCCGTTCGAGAACGTGGACGAGTACGTGCGCCGGTCACCGTTGTACAACGTCGAGACGCTCAACATCCCGCTGCTGGTGCACGTGGCCACCAACGACGAGGACGTGAACTACGTGGAGGACCAGCAGCTGGTGTGGAAGCTGCGCGCACTGAAGCCGGAGCTGGCCGAGACGAAGATCTACGTCAATCCGGCGCCGTGGGGTGGTTCGGTGGGGCACGCCTTCAGTCGTCGTGTGGACCCGGTGACGCTGCAGCGCGTCGATTCGCCGGCGCAGATCGACTCGTGGAATCGCACCTGGACGTTCTTCGAGTGGAACCTGCAGCCGGGCGAGGATCGCTCCAAGCCAGCGCCGCCGGTGCGCGTGATGCCGTGACGTCGTGATCGTGCGTCGCTGCTGCGCTGCAACCTGCGGCAGCGGCGCACGCCAACGGCAACGTCAAAAAGCAACAGCGAATCGCAGAACTGCAACAGCCGCAGAACGGAATTGCCGCAGAAGGGCAGGGCTGGTGATGGGGGCGTCAATCAGTTTCGAGGCGGCTGTTTTTTGGGGGCGGGGGGAGAAGAATTGCCTTCGTGGAGACGCAGTTTCCTCCAGCCTTTTGTTGCTTGTGTTGCGAGGTGGCGCTGCCTCCACGGCACCGACCATCGGCTGTTCTGCGGCAGTTCGGTTCTGCGGCTGTTCCGGTTCTGCGATGAGCAGTCCGCTGTTGCGGTTTCGCGCGCTGGAGTGCAACGATGCCCGGACGCGCGCGCTGAGTGAAATGCAGGAGGATCCGACGTCGCTTGAAGGGTGGGACCGGCACGGTCCCGGCGACGCGCGCGGTGCGCGGTGCGACTCTGGACTTCAGCGGACGGCGGCCATGACGCGTTTCAGCTATCCCCATACCATCGACAACGGCGCTGGCGAGCGCCTGACCTTCCTGCGGCGGGTGCCGACGGCCACCGGCGATCGCATCGAGGGCGAAAACGTGGTCGCGCCGGGTGCGGGTCCGCCGATGCACGTGCACCGCCGGCAGGTCGAGGCACTGACGGTGCAGGAAGGGCGGATCGGATACCAGCGACTGGGTGAGGCACCGCAGTTCGCTGGACCAGGCGAGACGGTGGTGTTCGCGGCCGGTGAAGCGCATCGCTTCTGGAATGCCGGCACCACCGATCTCCGCTGCTCGGCCTACGTCGAGCCGGCCGACAATTTCGAATACTTCCTCGGCGAGATCTTCGACTCCACCAGGCGTCGCATGCAGCAGGGGCGTCACGGGCCCGATCCGTTCGAGTCAGCCTTTCTGGTGCGTCGCTATCGCAGCGAATTTATGATGCTGGCCGTGTCGCAGTTGGTGCAGCAAGTGGTCTTCCCGCTGCTGGTGTTCATCGGCCGGCTGCAGGGTCGGTTTGCGCGCTACGCCGACGCACCGGAGCCCGTGCGCGGCTGAGGGCCGGCGCGGACTGTGTTGCGGGTCCCGGTAGAATGCAGCGACACCGGCCACCGCCGGCCCTGACATCGTTTCATCCTCGCTGCTGATCCGTGGACAACATCACCCACAGCCTCGCCGGCCTCGTGCTGGCGAACGCTGCGACACAACTGCGCGCGCGGAAGGTGCCGGCGCAGGCAGCCGACCTTCCGGCGTTC
>JANMON010000168.1:0-4115 GCA_031369265.1 Gemmatimonadaceae bacterium
TTTTCCAGCGTCTCCACGCGTTCGCCGGCCACCTCGGCGTGCGGCTCGGCCTCCCCGAATCCTTCACGCGGCGGATAGAGCGCGATGCCATCGCCGTCGCTGAGTGCGGCGAGGTCTGCCAGCCAGCGCTCGGCGTCGGGCAGCGCATCGGTGATCACCACCAGCACGCGACCGGTGAGACGACGCGCCAGTGCCGCCACCATCACCGCGTCCGACGATCCATGCAGTCCGGCTACCGTGAGCGTGCGATCGGGGGCCGGCAGGGTGTTCCACACACGCGTGAACTGCGGCAGCCGTTCCAGTGCGTCGAGCAGGGTCGGAAGGCCCATCAGGCAGTGCGCGGGAGAGAGTCGGCGCCAGCAGCGGCGCGCGTACGGTAGCGGCCTGACAACCATGCTTCGGCCAGCACCGCGAGCAACGCCAACAGCAGCAATGGAGCGGCCATCGGCTGTGATGCACCCGATTGGCGCACGCTGCGAAGGAACGCCGGGCCATCACTATTCAGTTCCGCGCGCTCGGCACCACCAAATCGTGCCGTGAGTTCGGCAGGCGTGCCGCGCGCGAGTTGTGGTTCACCGGCCGCCAGCTGCACCCCGACCGCGCCGACGATCTCGGCACCGCGCATCCAGAAGTAAAGGCCTGGCAGAGCCGGCGCCGTCATCGCAGCGGCCGTGACCGGACGACGGAGTTTCCCATCGCTGCTGCGCAATTCGGTGGCACCGCCGGGGGCCACGAGGCGCGCGCCGGCGGTGGCGAAGGCGGCGGCCGTGGTGCCGGAGGCGAGGTTGCTGATGGCATCCGCCAGCCACGGCACGAACGTGGCCCGCACCGGCAGCGTGGTACTGGCCGGATCGAGCGACGAACCGACCACGATCCACTTCGGCCCGCGCACCATCCACACCGCGTCACCGACGCGTGCGATGGTGTCGCCCGCCGCATTCGGCTGCGCCACCAGCGGGAACCACTGCGTGACGCGGATGGTGGTATCGCCGCGCAGGTCGGCCTGCGTGCTGCGCACCAGTTGCGTGCCGCGCTGCTCGGCGGCGAAGCGCCACGGGACGCCGAGCGATGCCAGTGCGGCGTTGGCTGCGGCCACACCACCAGCGTCGGCCGGCGGGAGGATGAGCGCCGGCAGCGCCGCGATCGACGACGCCGGTGCCACCGACACGGTGACGTCACCGCTGCTGCGCACGCGACCGTTCTCGCGCAGCGATGCCACCGCTGCGGCCACGAACTCACCGGCCGATTCACGCACCGCGGGCGCACCACCAACCACGATCGGCACGATGGCGTGATCGTCGGCACCCACGCCTGACGGTTCCAGCGTCACGTCCAGCGCCTGCCACCCGGTGCCCACGCCGACCAGCGGAATGCGCGCGGTGGCGATCGAATCGCCGGCGTTCCGCACCACCACGCCGCGCGCGATGGTGTTGTCGCCGATGGCGATGCGATAGGCCGTGGAATCGCGCACCGCCTGCACGGTGAGTTCCAGCGCACCGCGCGGTGTCCACCACTGCGGCAGCGCCACCGCCGAGAGGATCGCCCCATTCGGTGGGGGCGCGATGGTGGGCACGTAGACACGCAGGCGCGACGACGATGAGGGCACGTCGCTGGTCCACGCCGTGCGCTGACCGTCCGTCAGCACCGCAACGGCGCCGGCATCACCGGCGGCGTTCTGCGTCAGCGCGATCGCCGACCGGACCGCGGCATCGAGTTGTCCGGCGCCGGGGAGTGCGATCACGCGTGAGAGTGCCGCGTCGATCGCATCGGGACCGGTGTACACGGTGCCATCGGCGGTGATCAGCCAGAGTCGCTCGGCGGCACCCGAGGCCGCACGCAAATCACGCGCGGTGGCCGTCAGCCGGTCCAGCACCGGTGCCCCGTTGACGATGGCGGTGGTGCTGAGCGAGTTGTCGAGCACGATCGCGAGCGCGCGCGGCGTGCCTTCACCGCGGGTCCAGACCGGTCGCGCCGCCGCCAGTGCCAGCAGCACCACGATCAGGATGCGCAGCAACAGCAGCAGCAGGTTCTTGGCGCGTACGTCGCGGCTCGAGTCACGCTCGGCGCTCTGCAGGTAACGGACGGCCGGAAACTCCACCCGCGAGCCGATGTTGCGGCGCAGCAGGTGCAGCAGCACCGGTACGGCGGCAAGGGCAGCGAGCGACAGCCAGAGTGGTGCGAGAAAGGCCACGGGAGTAGGTCAGCCCCGAACGAAGTCGCGCGCCGCGAAGGCGCGATGCAGCGGCAGCCCGAACGGCTCGCTGGTGTCGCAGAGCGCGTAGCGTCCACCCTGCTCCACGAACAGCGTGCGCCAGCCTTCGATTGCAGTCTCCACGGCCGCGTTGTAGGCGGCGCGGATCTCGCGCGCGCTGGCGGCCACCTCGACGCCCGTCTCGGAGTCGATGAAACGGGCGTCGGTCGTGACGTCGAGCGTCCGTTCGCCGGGATCCATGATGTGCATGCCCAGCACGTCATGGCCCGCGGCGCGCAGTGCACGCAGGCCGGGTCGCACCGAGTCGGCGTCGATCAGCAGGTCGCTGATCACGATCACGATGCCGGGACGCCGGATCAGGTGCGACGCCTGCTGCAGCGCGAGGTCGAGACGCGACTCACGGCCGGTGCCGGGCTCCAGCATCGCGGCCACCAGGCGCTGGAAGTGCGCCGGCCGGGCGCGCGGCGGGACCACGGTGCGCACCTCGTTGTCGAACCGCACCAGGCCCACCGCGTCGCGCTGCTTCAGCAACAGCAGCGCCAATGCCGCCGCCAGCTGCTCGGCGTACACCTGCTTGGTGACGCTGGCGGTGGCGCTCTTCCACTGCATGGAGCGGCTCACGTCCAGGAGCACCACCGCGCGGAGATTCGTCTCCTCCTCGAACTGTTTCACCACCCAGCGCTCGGTGCGGGCGGCGATCTTCCAGTCGATGTAGCGCAGGTCGTCGCCCGGCTGGTACGGCCGGTGTTCGGCGAATTCGACGCTGAAGCCCTTGCGCGGCGAGCGATGGAGGCCGGTGAGGAAGCCATCCACCAGCCAGCGCGCGCGCACCTCGAGCCCGCCCAGTGCAGTGAGCACGGCCGGATCGATCAGGTCGGGGCGGGTCTGGGGTGCGAGGGACATCGGGTGGTGTCGGAGCCAATCGAAGGTGATTCGCGTTACGAACTTACCCGATTGCCGGCCCGGAAGAACGGAGGGGGCCGCTGTCGTGCTAGATTGCCCCGGATTGCGGCGCCGCCGCCCCTCGCTCCAGCCCCTGCCTCATGTCGTCGCTCGACCGCATCCGCAACTTCTGCATCGTCGCCCACATCGATCATGGCAAGTCGACGCTTGCCGACCGCCTGATCGAGATGACCGGCACCCTTCAGAAGCGCGAGATGAAGAGCCAGGTGATGGATACGCTGGACCTGGAGCGCGAGCGCGGCATCACGATCAAGCTCAACGCCGTACGGATGAAGTACACGTCCACCGCGGGTGACGAGTACGAGCTGAACCTGATCGACACCCCCGGCCACGTGGACTTCACCTACGAAGTCTCCCGTTCGTTGGCGGCGTGTGAAGGGGCGATCCTGGTGGTGGATGCCAGCCAGGGCATCCAGGCCCAGACGCTCTCGAACCTGTTTCTCGCGATGGATGCCGGGCTCGAGATCATCCCGGTGCTCAACAAGATCGACCTGCCCGGTGCCGAGCCGGATCGCCGGCGCCAGGAAGTGGTGGACCTGATCGGCTGCATGCCGGAAGACGTCCTGAGCGTCTCGGGCAAGGAAGGCACCGGTGTGCCGGAGCTGCTGGAGGAGATCGTCAAGCGCGTGCCATCGCCGAAGGGCAACCCCACCGGCCCGCTGCGCGCCCTGATCTTCGACTCGTACTACGACAAGTATCGCGGCGCCATTCCGAGCATCCGCGTGGTGGATGGCGAGATCAAGAAGGGGATGAAGATCACCTTCGGCGCCAGCGACAATCAGTACGAAGTGGCGGAAGTCGGATCGCTGCAGCTGCGCCAGGTGCCGACCGACAAGCTGCAGGCAGGCGAGGTGGGCTACGTGGTGGCCAGCGTGCGCAGCGTGAGCGAGACGCGCGCCGGCGACACCATCTTCGACGTGGTGAACCGCGCGCCGGAAGG
>JANMON010000197.1:0-18736 GCA_031369265.1 Gemmatimonadaceae bacterium
GTTCCAGCTGCCGAGGGGGGTGGTGATGCCGTAGACCACCGGCTCCACTTCCGGTTCGAAGGTGCCGAACAGCCGGTCCCAGATGATCAGCGCGCCGGCGTAGTTGCGATCCTGATACTGCGGATTGACGCCGTGGTGCACACGATGATGCGACGGGGTGTTGAGCCACCACTCCAACCACGCGGGCAGGCGGTCGATCTCACGGGTGTGGATCCAGAACTGGTAGACGAGATTCAGCGCGTAGCAGGTGGCGAACAACTCCCACGGCAGTCCGATCACGGCCAGCGGCACGAAGAACACCCAGCTGAGCATCCCGTGCAACGCGCTCTGCCTGAGGGCGACGGTGAGGTTGTACTCCTCACTGGAGTGATGCACCACATGGCCGGCCCAGAGCAGGTGGATGGTGTGCGAGTAGCGATGCAGCGCGTAGTACGCGAGGTCCACCAGCAGGAAGGCGGCGATCCAGCTGCCCCACGCCGCCCAGTCGATGCCCAGCACGCCCGGTACGGCGCCATCACCGAACGGCACGCGTGACACCCACGCCGGCAGCAGTCCGACACGCTGCAGCGCGAGGTGGCGCACACACCAGGCGTAGATGCCGAGCACCAGCAGCTTGGTGAAGATGCCCAGCAGCTGGCTCAGGATGCCGCAGGAGAGGTCGCTGATGGAGTCGTTGAGCCGGTAGCGTCCCAGGCGCCGCCGTCGCACCACCACGAGTTCCAGCAGGATCAGCACGAAGAACAGCGGGATCGAGGCTTCGATGATGGCCATGGCGCGGAAAATAGCTAAAATGCAGCATGACTCACCCACTCTCCCGTCGCACGTTCCTGACGCAGGCCGCCGCCGTGGCGGGCCTGGGCGTGCTCGCCAGTCGCACCGCCGCCGCGCAACCGGCGGCCGCACGGATCACGGTCTACAAGGACCCCAACTGCGGCTGCTGCAAGAACTGGAACACGGCCATGCAGAAGGCCGGCTTCGTCGTCGCGGTGCGCGACAGCGACGACCTGGCGGCGGTGAAGGGATCGCTGGGTGTGCCGCAGGACCTCGCCTCGTGCCACACCGGTGTGGTGGCCGGCTACCTCTTCGAGGGGCACGTGCCGCCCGACCTGGTGCAGAAGGTGCTGCGCGAACGCCCGGCGATCGTGGGGTTGTTCGTGCCGGGCATGCCGGGCGGTTCACCGGGCATGGAAGGCCCGAATCCGGAGCGCTACGACATCGTTGCGCTGGCGCGCAACGGACGCCGCTCCGTGTACGCGACGCGCATGGGCAAGACGCAGGCGTAACGACAGCTGTCAGCGGTACATCAGCGGTACAATCGATCCACGAGCGTCGCGCGCTCGAAGCGCTCGGCGTCCGCACGCCAGGCCGCCAGCAGCGCCTCCGTGGCGTCGAGGCCCTGCACCAGCGCGCGGTGCAACGCAGTGCCGCCCGCCAGCTTGGCGAGGAACTCCTCGCGCCAGACCAACTGCTGCGGATGCCGCTGCCGGATTGCAGCCAACACGATAGCCCCCACCCGTGCCGGTTGCACCAAATCGCGGGCGGTGACGGTGATACGGAGCATCGGGATCGTCGCGCCACCATGCTTCTGGCCCGCGGCGATGGTGCGTGACACGGAGTCGAAGCGCACGCCTGGCAGCGAACGCGTGCCGAGAAATCGTGCGAGCTCGCCGGCATCGGTGAGCCAAGGTGCGCCGATCAGCTGGAAGGGGGCATCGGTGCCGCGGCCTTCGCTCATGTTGGTGCCCTCGACGAACACGGTGCCGGTGTAGAGCAACGCCGCGTCGAGCGTCTTCAGGTTCGGCGATGGTGCCACCCACGGCAACCCGGTCTGGTCGTACCACTGGCTGCGTGACCATCCCTGCATGGGCACCACGGTGATCCGTGCGCGCACCTGCTTCGTGCGCACCAGGTGGCGCAGCATTTCGCCGGCGGTGAGCCCGTATCGCAGCGCGACCGGATACTGCCCCACGAACGATCGGTAGGCGGTGTCGAGCACCGCGCCGTCCACGCGATCACCACGCACCGGCACCGGGCGGTCGCAGACGATGAAGGGGATGCCAGCCTTCCCTGCCGCGTCGGCGGACAACGCCATCGTCCAGGCGTAGGTGTAGGTGCGCGATCCGACATCCTGGATGTCGTAGACCAGCACATCGATTTTCGACAGCATCGCCGGCGTGGGCACCTGTGTGCTGCCGTAGAGCGAGTAGATCGTCACGCCGGTCGCGCTGTCCACCGAGCTGGCCACCTTCTCCCCCGCCTGGGCGACACCGCGCAGCCCGTGCTCCGGCCCGAAGAGCGCCACCAGCCGTACACCCGGTGCCCGGGCCAGCAGGTCGATGCTGCTGACACCAGCGGCATCGCGGCCGGTGTGGTTGGTGATCAGGCCCACGCGCTTGCCGCGAATCAGGTGCAGCGAGTCGCGCACGAGCACCGTGATGCCGGGGGTGACGCGGGCGGTTGGTGCCTGCGCGCCGAGGGCTGGCGCGAGCAGCAGGGCGAACAGGAGGGTGGCGCGGCGACGGTGCATCTGGTCAGCGAAGGAGGCGACGGCGACGTAGGAGCAGGCAATCTCACCGCCGGACTGCGATCCCGGAACGCAGGACGTGGTCACCCATCCAGTGCGGCCTCGTTCAGTGGTTAGCAATCACGAGCAGACGTGTGGCTGTTGCCTCATTGGAGCGCACTCAGATGCGGGCAGACCCCACCTGGCTAAGCGACACGTTTGCAAGGAGTTAGATCATTTTTGCAGTCCTCGGACTGCAAATGCAAATGCAGGTGCAGTGCATTTTCGTAACCCTCCCTATTGCACGTTGGCGGTACAGGGTGGAGAATCGTCGTGCATCCCAACCCCCACTCCCCGATGTGGCCACTCGACGATCTCAGTGATGAGAGCACGGACGTGCGCCTGACCTTTGGTCGGCGCTACGGTTGGCACCTGCGCGAGGCAGCCGATGCGCTCTTCCGCAGCGAAGGTGATCACGGGAGACTGGCCGCCCTCTGGGTGCAGCAGATGCTGCATCGCGGCGACCTGTTTCAGGACTGCGATTCCGATCGGGTGTTGTTGCGGCTGACGATCGGGCCGTGGGCGTACGACTTCGACATCTACTGGGATCAGGCCGGCGGCTCGCTCCCGGTGCGCGCCGGGCTGCCCGACACGCTCTTCCGCGACTGCTTCGCCATCTCGGCCAGTGATTATGCCGAAGAGGAGCTGGCGGTGCTGCGGGCGGCGGTGGCCGCGTCGGGCGGCAACGGCCTCGACACCATCATGCCGCAGCTGGCACGGTTGTCGTTCGACGACTGACCAGGTGGGCGCTCAGGCGCCCACCACACCCAAAGTCGCCTCGTCGCGGGCGAGGTACTGGGTGACGTAGTCGTGCACGGACTCCTCCAGCGAGGAGAACTTCACCGGACAGCCGGCCGCCGAAAGCTGCGTCATCGACGCCTGCGTGAAGTACTGGTAGCGGTCACGGATCGATTCCGGCATCGGGACATAGCGGATCCGCGGCTCACGCTGCATGGCGGTGAAGACGGCGTGGGCCAGCGCATTCCAGCTGCGCGCCCGGCCGGTGCCGAGGTTGAACAGGCCGTGCACCTGCGGTGCCGCCACCAGCCAGGCGATGACCGCGGTGGCGTCCTTCACGTACACGAAGTCGCGCTGCTGTTCGCCGTCGCGGAACTCGGGGCGGTGCGACTGGAAGAGCTGGAGTTCGCCGGTCTCGAGGATCTGGCGATGCGCCTTGCAGACGACGCTCATCATGTCGCCCTTGTGGTACTCGTTGGGGCCGAAGACGTTGAAGAACTTGAGGCCCACGATCTGCTGCAGCAGTCCGCTGCGCGCCGCCTGCAGGTCGAACAGGTGCTTGCTGAAGCCATACATGTTCAGCGGCACCAGCGACTCGAGACGTGACGGATCGTCGTCGAAGCCGCCGGCCGCCTCGCCGTAGGTGGCGGCGCTGCTGGCGTAAATGAATCGCGCATGGCGCTCCAGCGACCACTCACACAACTCGCTGGTGTAGTGCGTATTGTTGCGCAGCAGGTAGTCGGCGTCGCGCTCGGTGGTGGCGGAGCAGGCGCCGAAATGGATGACGGTGTCGGCCTGGTAGGCGCCCGAGTTCCGGCGCAGCGTGGCGAGGAAGTCGTCCTTGTGGATCGCGTCGGTGATCCGCAGCCCCACCAGGTTCTTCCACTTGTCGCCGGTGCGCAGGGCGTCCACGCAGATGATGTCGTCATATCCCAGCTTGTTCAGCTGCCAGATGGTGGCGCTGCCGATGAAGCCGGCGCCGCCGGTGACGATTAAGCGATGACGTGACACGAATGGCCGGGTGGGAGGAAACTCTGCTCGCGCTGCGGCGTAATCTACCGGGCCAGCGCCGGGCCGGGGGCAACCCCGGCACGTTGGCTGGTGTCCGACATCGGTCACACGACGTACATCCACTCCCCACCCGACACTGCATGCCCACCCCCCCGCCGGGCCGGTTCGTGCGGCGCCTCGCGCTGCTGGCACTCCTCCTCCCCGCCGCACTCGGCGCACAGGGCACCCCGCCACCGTCGGCTGACAGTACGGCCGGCGTCAGCGATGCGATCAAGGTGTTTCTCGACTGTCGTGGTGACACCGATCAGGGCTGTGCGACCGAGTTTTTCGTGCTCGAACTGCCGTACGTGACCTGGACCCGCGACCGGCTCTTTGCTGACGTACAATTTCTGGTCACCACCATTCAGACCGGCAGCGGGGCATTTCAGTACACCGTGACCGCGCTCGGACGCGGACGCTACGATGGACGGGCCGACACCTCGGTGGTGAACACGCTGCCAAACGAGTCGGAGGATGGCATCCGACGCAAGCTCTCGGCACGATTCGCACTGTTGCTGGTGCCGTACGTGCGCTCCACCTCGGCCGCGCCGAGGCTGCGCGTCGTCTACGATGCGCCAGCCAACGCGCGTCAGGCGTCGCCGCAGTCAGTGAAGGATCGCTGGAACTTCTTCGTCCTCCAGCTCGAGGCCAATGGCTTCATGAGCACCGAATCCCGCCAGACATTCGGCAACCTCTTCACCGACATCCGTGTACGGCGCGTCACCGAGCGGAATGCGCTCCGGTTCGGCATCAACCAGAGTGTCCGCTACAACAAGTTCGAGATCGATGACTCGACCACGGTGTCGAACACGATCCGCAACGGCGTCGTCTTCGTGCGCGGCGTGAAGGCGCTCGGACCACGCCTCTCAGCGGGTTTCCTGAGCAACGCCGGTTTCAATGAGTTCAACAACACGCAGTTCTTCTGGCGTGCCGCGCCGGTGATCGAATACAACCTGTTTCCATGGAAACAGGCCACCAGCCAGCAGATCGCGATTTCGTACGGTGTCGGACCGCGCTACTTCCGCTGGAAGCAGCCAACCATCTTCGGGCGCAGCAGCGAGTGGCGCGCGCAGCAGGAGCTGGTGATCGGCTCCGACATCCGCAAGAGCTGGGGCAGCGTGAACGTCAGCTCGCGCTACGCGAGCTTCATCCCGGATGTGAAGAAGTGGAACCTGAGCCTCAACGGCCAGACGAACCTCAACCTGGTGAAGGGACTGTCGTTCAACCTCGGTGGTGGTGCGTCGCTGATCCGTGACCAGATCTTCCTCGCCGCGCAGGGCCAGACGCCGGAACAGATCCTCACGCAGCAGCGCGCGCTGGCCAGCAACTACCGCGTGTTCGTCTTCACCGGCCTGTCGTACAGCTTCGGCTCGATCTACAACAGCGTGGTGAACCCGCGGCTCGACTTCTTCAACCTTGGCGGCGGCAACAACTGACGCCCGGACTGGTGCGTCAGCGCAGCAAGGCGGCCAGATTCGACACCCAGGCCGCCTCGAGATCAGCCATGCGCGCACCCTTGCCGCGATCCGGCGCAGACGTGAGCAGGCCCTGCGCACTGGGGTGCGGCAGGGCGTGGACCGTCACGGGTAGCTCGAGCAGCGACACCACCGACGCCGCCACCTTGCCCAGGCAGCAGACGCGATCCGCACCACGCGCGATCGCATGTTCCACATCACGACGAAGCCGGCCGAGGTTCTCGACACTTTCACGCTCGGTGCGCGTTGGCGCCCGGAACCTGCGGCCGTCGTCGGTGGGGCAGCGATCGTAGGCGTTGGTGAGCAGCACCTGCGACACGATGGGCCGCACGCCTGCGCCGATCAGTGCGTTGCCGTCCCACGGCACACCATCCGGTGACCGGCCGTCCCACGACAGCAGGCCGGCCTGCATCAGCGACGCATACAGCGGCTTGCCGGCACGATCCCCGAAGAACGGGATCCCCGACTGGTCGGCCCCGCGCGGCCCGGGCGCTTCGCCGACCAGCACGGCGCGAATCGGGGCCGCGGGATCACGCGGCTGCAGCGGTGCGACCGCCGCGCCGCAAATGCGGGTCGTGACCGGTACGTCGCGCGACGAACGTGCGGGCAATCAGATTCCGTTGCTGCGCAGCGAGACGTCGCCGTTGGTGGAGCGCACGATCAGCGAGCGACCCCCCTGCCCCAGCGTGCCGCGCAACTGCTTGCGGCTCAACACGCCGCTGACCGTGACCGGGAAATCGACCGAGAGATCACCGTTGGTGGTGGACATCTCGAGATTGGCGGAGAGCGTCGGTGGCGCATACACCGTCACCGTGCCGTTGGTGGTGGTGAAGCGCATCGGCGCATCGCCATTGGCGCTGCCCAGTGTGGCAGTGATGCTGCCGTTGGTGGTGCTGGCGTTCACCACGCCGCTGGCGGTGCGCACGTTCACATCACCATTGGTGGACGCGGCGTCCACCTCGGCGGTGACCCCTTCCACCGAGACGCCGCCGTTGGTGCTGCGCGCGTAGGTCTTCACGCCATCGGGCACGCGCACACGCAGCGCGACGCTGACGCGATCGCCCTTGCGCCAGTTGCTGCTGTACCTGCCGCGACTGCCCTCGTCGGTGCAGGTCATGTCCGGGCCCCAGAGCGCACAGACCACCACGTCGCCGTCGTCGCGCATGCGCACGTCGAAGCGCACCACCTTCGGGTCGCCACCGTTCACGGTGCGCTCGCCCACGACTTCGACCTTGGAACCCGGCGCTCCACGCTCCACGCGCACATCGCCGTTGATGTTGTGCAGGCGGATGAACCGCCCTTCGGCCACCGCGCCCGACCAGCGGAAGGTCATGCCGTCGTCGGACTGCGCCGCCAGCGGTGCAGCGAGAAGGGCAGCGGCGAGGATCAGGGCGGTGTGGCGCATGGAAGTCTCGGGAGGCTGGGGATGGTGGCGCCTACGCTGGCCGACGCGCGCCGGTTTCGGACCCGGCCACGCCAGTCGTTCGGTGGGGAGTTCGGCACCGCGACCGCACCGGATGCAGCCCTCGGGTTGCGACCGGACCGGATGACACGTCAGACCGGCATGCGGAAGACACTCTCAGTGGCCGGAAGCGTTGTCGTGAGCAGCCTGCTGGGTTGGGCGGGCTCCCGGTACGGTATCATGACCGGGTTCATGCTCGCCACCATCGGCACCGGACTCGGCATGTATTGCGGACGGCGCCTGGCGGACAGGCTCGGCGCCTGACCTTGGCACGCGTCGGTCCACGTCAGCGCCAGTCGATGCGGACCACGCGTCCCTTCGGTCCCACCATCCACCCCGTGCCGTTCCAGCCGAAGCCCACGCTCCAATAGGGCGCGGCATCGAGCAGCGTCCATGTGTCGCCGTCGTCGGCCGACCAGGCGGCTCCGCCCGGCCCGACGGCCACCAGCATGGCCTTACCGCCTCTGACGGCGTAGGCGGCCCCGTAGAGCGCGCCGGTGACGGGTGGATTGGGGACCACGCTCCAGGTCGCGCCACCGTCGGCGGTGCGTGCCGCCCGCGGTCCGGCGGCGTTCCCGCCGATCGCACCACCGACGGCCACCCCGTGCAGCCGGTCCCGAAAGGCGAGCGCGGTGATCCCGGCGCCGCTTCCACTGGCCAGTGGCACCTCGACGGCGCTCCAGCTGCGCGCGAAGTCGGTGCTGTGCAGCACCCGCGGACGGGCGGCGGCACCGGTGCCGATCCATGCCTCGCCCAGCACGGTGGCCTGCGCGCAGCTGCCGCTGGCCGCGAATCCACCTTCGCCGTCCTGCGCCGGGATGGCGCCCACCGACCACTCACGGCCGTTGCCGGTGCGCACGATCGGCATGCGGCCATTCACTGCATCGCTGAACGCAAACGCACGGCGCTCGTCGAAGAACGCCATGCAGTCGTAGAACGCGGCGGTGTCGCGATTGGCGAACACCTGCGTCCAGCGTGCACCGGCATCGGTGGTCTGGAAAATTCCCGACTTCGCGGCGGTGCCTGACGAGAGCAGCCAGGCGCGCCGGGCGTCGATCGCATGCACGTCACGGAACTCGAGGCTGTCGCGACCAGGCACCACGCGCGCGCTCCATGTCCGTCCGCCGTCGGTGGTGCGTGCGTAGGTGCCGCGGTGACCGCTGATCCACGCCACATCGGGATCGACGGCGCTGATGCTGACGGCCTGGAACAACGCCTCGACACCCGACTGCTGGACGGTGATGGTGGGGACCTGCGCCGGCAACACACCGGCGCAGGTACTCAACACGACGAGTGTCCGAACACCGCGAATCAACGGCACTCAGGCGTGCGCGGGCATCGCGGCGTTCGGGGCGGTCTTCACCTTGAAGAGCGCCGCGAAGATCAGCATCACGCCCAGTGCACCCATCGCCGGCACGATCCAGATCTTGGTCCAGTCGTGTGTCACGGCACCACCGGCGGTGGTGGCGGCGATCACGTTGGCATCGACCACCACACCCGAGAGCCAGGAGCCGATCAGCTGGCCGGCGCCGAGCGTCACGAGGGCGATGAAGCCCTGCGCCGCGGCGCGGATGCGGATGTCCGCCTGCTGGTCCACGTAGATCTGGCCGGTGACGAAGAAGAAGTCGTAACAGACACCGTGCACCAGGATGCCCAGATACAGCATCCACATGCCGCTGCCGGCGTTGCCAAACGCGAACAGCAGGTAGCGCACGGTCCAGGTGGCCATGCCGATCAGCAGCAGCTTCTTGATGCCGAGTCGCGCGAAGAAGAACGGCATCAGCAGCATGAAGCCGATCTCCGACATCTGGCCGAGCGTCATCTTGGCGGCCGCGCCCTGCACACCGATCTCGTTCAGGAAGGGATTGGTGAACGTGTAGTAAAACTGCAGCGGAATGCAGAGCAGGAACGAACCGAGCACGAACACGGCGAACGAACGGTCCTTCATCAGCGCCAGCGCGTCGAGGCCGAGCAGGTCGCGCGCCGAGAGTTTCTTGCCGGCGTTGTGCGGCGGCGTGTGCGGCAGCGTGAGGCAGTAGACGGCCATCAGCACCGAGGCACCGGCGCCCAGCTGCAGTGGCAACGCGGTGGCGTCGGCCCCGAGCTGGCCGATGGCCAGGCCGGCCGCGATGAAGCCGATCGTGCCCAGCACGCGGATGCGCGGGAACTCCTTCGACGGATCACTCATGTGGTCGAACGCCAGCGCATTGGTGAGCGCGAGCGTCGGCATGTAGCAGAGCGTGTAGAGCAGGAAGAGCGGCCAGAAGCTGCTCACCGAATCCTGCGTGGTGGCGAAGTAGAGCAGTGCCGCGCCGGCGAGGTGCAGGAAGGCGAGCACCCGTTCGGTGGCGAAGAAGCGATCGGCGATCATGCCGACGAGGAACGGCGACACGATCGCCGCCATTGCGGGCAGCGAGTACATGAACCCGATCTCGGTGCCGCTGGCCTTGAGGGCCGTACCGAGGAACGTGCCGAGCGTCACCAGCCACGAGCCGTAGATGAAGTACTGCACGAACATCATCGCCGAGAGGCGGATGCGGGTCGAGCTGCTGCCCGGTGCTGCGGTGCTCATGGAAGTTCCCGGATGCGCATCGCGCGGATGCTGAGCGTTCCAGAGTGGTCGCCCTGGATGGAGAGAAAGCCGCGCTTGGCGAGGCCGTAGTTGGGATACTCGGTGAACTTGCTGGCCTTGACCTTGGCCGACCAGTCGGCGCTGCCCAGTTCGTACTGTACCACCTGCTGCCCGTTCAGCCAGTGTTCGACGAAGTTGCCCGCGACTACGATGCGCGCGCTGTTCCACTGGCCGGCCGGCTTCACCACGTCCTTCGGCCCGGCATACAGCGCATAGGCGGCACCCGCGGTGCGCAGGCGATCCTTTCCGTCGGGATGGCGCGCGTCATCCAGCAGCTGGTATTCGGGTCCGCTCCAATACGGCTTGTCGTATTCCTCGGTGACGCGATAGAACACGCCGGCGTTGCCGACCTCGCCCACCATCCAGTCGAACTCGAGCTCGAAGTTGGCGTACTGTGCGCGTGACTCGAGATCACCGACCGGCCCATCCTTCGAGAGCACGTCACCGGCCACCTTCCATCCGCTGGGCATGGCGTCGCCCTTCCAGACGCGCCACTGGCTCATGGTCGCGTCGAGCAGCGGTGTCCAGGTGACGGTGTTCGACAGCGGCCGGTCTCCCTTGGTGGTGGCGGGTTGCGCCGCGGCCGATGCCGTGGCGGCCGACGAATCGGCGTCGGACTGCGCCGCCTTGCCGCAGGCGGTAAGTGTGAGGCCGAGCGTCAGCGCGGCGGCGAGATGATTGACGGTGCGCCTGTTCATCGCTTCCACTCGTAGCGGGATACCGCGGACGTGAACGTCTCCAGATGCTCTCCAGGATAGTCGATCGTGCGCCCTTGCTCGGCGCTCTGGTAGGCGGTCATCAGCAGCTTCACGACGTCGAGTCCATCGGCAAAGGTTAGGCGCGGTTCCTCGAGTCCGAGGAAGACGCGGGTGAAATGACGGTCTTCGGCTTCGTAGCCGTACACGAACGGCTCGGCGGGCACCACCGGCATGCCGCCGGTCTCGGCCTGCTGCTTCTCCACCAGGTCCTCGCCGACCTTGCCCTTCACCTCGCGCGAGAAGAACAGCTTCAGGCCGGGATCGAGCGAGTTCCACTGCATCGAATATTCAGGGCCGAGCAACTCCGCCGACAGCCGCAAACCGGGACCGACGTAACTCCACGACGTGGTGGCCTCACCCAGCACGGTGTAGCCATCGCTGGTGCGGAACTCCACGTGCATCGAGGCGAAGTCCTCGGACGGTGTGCGCGTGTAGTCGAGCGGCACCTTCATGTCGTTGGCGAGGATGCCGGCGTAGTGCGGTCGCGACCACTTCAGGCTGGCGATGTGCGCCGTGACCTTGACCGGCACCACGGTGGACAGCGGCTCGCCCGGCTTCACCAGCAAGTGGCGAATGAGCAGCGCCGAATGGCACATCATGTCGGTGAGCGTGCCACCGCCCTGCAACGCACCGGTCCAGAACCAGGGCGAATGCGGGCCGCTGTGTTCCTCGGCAGCTCGGGCCAGGTACGGTCGGCCGGTGGTCGCGGCGCCGCGTGCCCAGAGCAGCTTGTAGCCCGTCTCGACGTGCGGTGAGAACAGCTGATTCTCGAGATAGCCGGTGGACAGGCCCACGCTCTCCACCAGCTCCATCACGCGATTCGCCTCGGCGACGTTGCGCGCAAGTGGTTTCTCGCAGGCGAGTCCGCGCAGCGTGCCCTTGCCGCTGCGGATTGCCTCCACGATTTCCTCCACGTTCTCCACGCGCGCCTGATTCGGTCCACTGAGCCAGATGGCCTCGATGGCGGGATCGGCCACCATGTCGGTGATCGAGTCGTACGCCTTGCAGTCACCGACATCCAGTTCACGCGCCAGCGCCGCGGCGCTTTCAGCGCGCTCGCGGTTGGGGCTCCACACCCCGCGCACGTCGCCGTCGCGGATGGCGCGGAATGCCTGGATGTGAAACCGGGTGTTGAAGCCACTGCCGACGAAGCCGACGCCGAGACGCCTGCCCATCGCCGTCACAGACTCCAGCCGGCGCGATACTCGCGACCGAGGAAGGCATTGGCCTCGGGCGCGTTGGTGACGCGCATCGCCTCGCCATCGTACAGGATCTTGCGACCCTGCCCGGAGCGCAGCGCGACCAGTCCAAGCAGCATCACCTCGGTGAGTGGTGCCGCGTACGAGAACGGCGTGGAGGCCATCCCCACACCCTTGCAGGCGTTGGCCCAGTTCACTTCATGCGTCGTCGTCACGCGCTCGAGTGTCTTCGGCACGCGCTCGGCGCGCTCGGTGAGCGACTCGGGATACAGCTTCGGATTGTTGCCGTAGGTGTCGTAGACCATGATGCCCTTGCTGCCGACGAAGATGCCGCCGCCATCGGGGCTCAGGCGCACGTCGTCGGGGAGGTGGCGCGGACGTGGCGGGAGGATACCACCGTCGTACCACATCATCGTCACCGGCTTGCGCTTGCCGCGCGCGGCGAACTCGTACTGCACCTGCGTGGAAAGTGGATACGAGGCCGGCGTGTTGTTGCCGCCGCCCCACGGCGTGGAAGTGGCGCTGATGCTGGTGGGATAGCCGAGTTCCAGCGCCCAGAAGGGCTGGTCGATGAGGTGTGCGCCCATGTCGCCGATGGCGCTCACGCCGAAGTCCAGCCAGCCGCGCCAGCTGAACGGATGATAGGCCGGGTGATAGGGCACCGACGGGATGGCGCCGATGAACAGGTCCCAGTTGAGCGACGCCGGCGGTGCCACCTGCGACGCCACCATTGCCTGCAGCACGGCACGATCGACGGTGCGCATGTTCCACTGCGCCGGCACGTCGGCCGACGGTGGCGGCGCGGCGGGCATCGTGGGCACCGGGCGCGGAATGCCCTGGGCCCAGTAGCGCTGCGGACGGTCGGTCCAGACGTGCACCTCGGTGACGTCACCCAGCACGCCCGCCTCGATCACTTCCTTGATGCGCCGGGTGCCTTCGCCGGAGTGGCCCTGGTTGCCCATCTGCGTCACGACCTTGATGTCACGGGCCGCCTTCTGCAGCGCGCGCGCCTCGGTCACCGACCAGGTGAGCGGCTTCTGCACGTAGACATGCTTGCCGGCCTTCATGGCCTGCAGCGCGATCATGGCGTGCATGTGATCGGGCGTAGCCACCAGCACGGCGTCGATGTCCTTCTGCTTGTCCAGCATCTCGCGATAGTCGGCGTACTTCGCCGCGCCCTTGTAGGCCTCCTCCATCTTCTTCGCGTCGGCGAGGGTCTTCGCGGCATCCGCCGTGCGGCGCGTGACCCACGCCTGCGCTTCGGCACCACTGAGGCTGGCCGGCGCCGTGAAGGGCCCCTGCGGTGTGCGGAGCCGGCCGGCCAGTGACCGCTCGACGTAACCGAAGTCCACGTCGCAGACGGCGGCGGTGCGCTCGCCCAGCAGCTGGCCCCAGTTGGACATGCCCATGCCACCGGCACCGACGTAGGCGATGTTGAGCGTGTCGCTGGGCGCCTGGTAGCCGCGTCCGAGCACGTGTCGGGGGACGATCATCGGCGGCGCGACGAGGGCGCCGAGCGCGAGGGAGGCACTGCCGGCGACGAAGTCGCGACGGGTGACCGCTTTGGAGTCCATGCTGGGGGCGAGGTGGAAGAGCCATGCCTGCGTGCGCCCCTCGGGCAGGGGCGTCCTCGGACGTCGGTAATCTTTCC
This sequence comes from Gemmatimonadaceae bacterium, assembly GCA_031369265.1. Lineage (GTDB taxonomy): Bacteria > Gemmatimonadota > Gemmatimonadetes > Gemmatimonadales > Gemmatimonadaceae > JACMLX01. The sequence goes on from JANMON010000197.1 coordinate 13,529, forward strand.
ACCGGACCACGATTCTGGCACCGCCCTGAGCAGGTCCGGGCGACAGTGCCGCCACCCCAAGGGCACGCAGGCAGGTGCGGGGCGTTGGCACGACGTGCGCGGACGAGGTCCTGAGGATAGGATGCTCGCGTCTGACGCTGCCGCGCGCGCGGCGTCCACCCAGCCATCCGCTGTCGCCCCCCTCCCTCTCCCGCCGGTCGCCGGCGCTCCGTGGAGCCCCCGTGGATCTCGTCCCGGTCACCCATCTGACGGCAATCGATTACGCCGTGATGGCCATGTACTTCGTCTTCGTGCTCGGCATCGGCTTCGCGCTGCGCCGGAGCACGAAGTCGAGTTCCGACTTCTTCCAGTCCGGCCGCTCGCTGCCGCCCTGGGTCACGGGCCTGGCGTTCCTGTCCGCCAACCTCGGCGCGCAGGAAGTGATCGGCATGGGCGCGTCGGGGGCCAAGTACGGCATCGCCACCGCGCACTTCTACTGGATCGGCGCCATCCCGGCGATGGTCTTCGTGGCGCTGTTCATGATGCCGTTCTACTACGGCTCACGCGCGCGCAGCGTGCCGGAATACCTCAAGCTGCGCTTCGACGAGAAGACGCGCACGCTGAACGCGATCAGCTTCGCGCTGATGACGATCTTCTCGTCGGGCATCTCGATGTACGCGATGGGCAAGCTCTTCAACCTGCTGCTGGGCTGGAGCTTCGACGTGAGCGTGCTGGTGTCGGCGGTGATCGTGCTGGCGTACGTGTTCGCCGGCGGCCTGACGAGCGCGATCTACAACGAAGTGCTGCAGTTCTTCATGATCGCGTTCGGCTTCGCGCCGCTGGTGTTCCTGGGGCTCAAGTCGGTGGGCGGCTGGGCCGGCCTCACCGCGCGCCTGACGGAAGCTGCTGCCACCAAGGGGCTGGCGCCGGGGGCGTACACGCATGCGTGGCAAGGCATGACCAGTGCGGCGACCAATCCTTTAGGCGTGGAGTGGTTCGGCCTGGTGATGGGGCTCGGATTCGTGCTCTCGTTCGGCTACTGGTGCACCGACTTCCTCGTGGTGCAGCGCGCGATGGCGGCTGACTCGATGATCGCGGCCCGCCGCACGCCGCTGATCGCCGCGGTGCCGAAGATGTTGTTCCCGTTCCTGGTGATCCTGCCGGGCATGATCGCGCTGGCGCTCACCGGCGCCGCGGGTGGCATCATCCCGGCCAAGCTGGGCGCCAACGGCCAGCCGCTGCTGGATGCGGCGGGCAAGGTGGTGATGGACTTCGACCTCGCCACCCCGATGCTGCTGATCAAGCTGTTCCCCGAGGGCATGCTCGGCCTCGGCCTGACGGCGCTGCTGGCCAGCTTCATGAGTGGCATGGCCGGCAACGTGACGGCGTTCAACACGGTGTGGACGTACGACATCTACCAGAGCCACATCAAGAAGAACGCCTCGGACGAGCATTACCTGTGGATGGGTCGTGCGGCGACGGTAGGCGGCAACCTGCTATCGATCGCGGCGGCCTACGTCGCCGGTGCCTTCAACAACATCATGGAGGTGCTGCAGCTGGTGTTCGCGTTCGTGAACGCGCCGCTGTTCGCGACCTTCGCGCTGGGCATGTTCTGGAAGCGCACCACCGGACACGGGGCGTTCTGGGGCCTGGCATCCGGCATGAGCGGCGCGATGCTGCATCACGGCTTCACGCTGCCGAACGGCTCGGTGCCGGGCATCAAGGGCGGCTTCTTCGGCCTGCTGCACACCTACCCGAGCGAGATGGCGCAGACGTTCTGGACGGCGATCGTGGCGTTCATGACGTGTGTGGTGGTCAGCATCCTGATCAGCCTCGCCACGCAGCCGCGACCGGACTCGGAGCTGAAGGGGCTCGTGTACTCGCTGACGGAGAAGCCGCAGGATCGCGACATTCCGTTCTTCAAGAAGCCGTCGGTGTTCGCTGCCGCCGTGCTGGCAGCCACCGTGCTGCTCAACATCATCTTCCTCTGACCGCGGAGCGATCCTCATGAGCGCAGAAGGCTCACTCGACCTCCGCCTCCCGATCGGCGGCCTGTTTACGGTGCTCGGCGTGATGCTGGCCGGCTACGGCCTGGCGACGGGCAGCAATACGGAGATGTATGCGAAGTCGGCCGGGATCAACATCAACCTGATCTGGGGCGTGGTGATGATCGTGACCGGGGCGATCTTCCTGATGCTGGCCAAGCGCGGTGCGGCGGCGAAGTAGTCCCGCCCCAGTGCTCTGACATACGAAGCGGCCCGTTCATCCCGAACGGGCCGCTTTGCATTTCTGCTCGTTGCGGCGTCTATCGAAACGATGACTACTTCGCGATGCTGGTGACGTCGAGGACCGTGGAGGTGCCGAGCTTGAGGGCGTCGATGCCGGCGCGGATCTTGGACAGGTCACCCACCACCACCACCGTGGCGCGGTCGGTGGGGAGATACTTCTTCGCGACGCGCTGCACGTCGGTTGCCGTGACGGCGTTGACGCGGGTGATGAACTGGCTCACCGACGACAGCGGCAGGCCGAAGGTGTCCAGTTCCACCAGCTGCGCGACGATCTGGCCGTTGGTCTCGAAGTTGCCGGGGATGCCGAGAGCCACGTAGGCCTTGGCACGCGCCAGTTCGGTAGCGTCCACCGGCGCGGACTGGATCAGGCGCAGCTCCTTGAAGATCTCGACCAGCGAGGAGTCGGTGACGTCGGTGCGGACACCGCTGGCGATGCGGAACGCACCGGGCACCGGCGACCAGCCAAACCGCGAGCCGATGCCGTAGGTGTAGCCCTTCGTCTCGCGCAAGTTGGAGTTGAGCCGTGATGAGAACGACTCGCCGAGCAGCGTGTTCATCACCACCAGCGCCGCGTAGTCGGGGCTGGAGCGCGGCACGCCGGGCCCACCGATGCTGATGACAGACTGTGCGGCGCCCGGCTTGTCCACCAGGAACACCTTCACCGTGTTGTTCGCGACCGGCTGCGCGCTGACCGGTGCGATCGGCAGCGGTGTGCCGGCTGCCGCCCAGCTGCCGAAGCGAGCGCCCAGCAGCTGCGTCGCTTCCGCGGCGGAGATGTCACCGGCCACCATGAACTTCGCGCGCGTCGGCGTGAAGGTGCGCTCGTAGAAGCGGCGCAGGGAGGCCGAATCGAGGCGTGCGGTGGACGCGGAATCGCCGTCGACCGGGTTGTGGTACGGATGCCCGGCGGGAAAGAGCAGGCTGTTGTAGGCCAGCGTCGCGAGGGCGTTGGGCTGGTCGCGTCGCTGCAGAATGCCGGCCGCGCGAAGCGACTTCTGGCGGCGCACGTCGGCGCTGCTGAAGGCGGGACGCTGCACCACGTCGGCCATCAGGTCGAGGGCCGCGCCGAGCGAGCGTTTCGGCACGTTCAGCGAGACGTAGAAGCCGTCCCAGCTCGCCGAGGCGTTGAGCGTCGCACCAAGGAACGCGAGTTCGTTCTGCAGTGCGTTGACGTCCTTGCCGCCGGCGCTCTCGGTGAGCATGCGGGCGGTGAACGAGGCGAGGCCCGGCTCTGCACCATCGAGGCGCGACCCACCAGCGACGGCGAGTGACACCTGCACCAGCGGTACCTCGCGTTGCGTGACCACCTGCAACGCGATGCCATTGGCGAGGCGCGACGTGGCCACGGCCGGCAACACGAGCTTGGGCGCGGGTGGCATCGCCGGCACCTTGCCGCGGTCGAAGGCGGCCTGCGCGCCGACGGCGGCGGGCGCCAGCAGCAGCAACATCAGGGAATGGCGGATCACGGGGTCACCTGCTGCTTGGTGGCGGCGAGCGTCTGCTTGCCCTGGGGAACGACGGAGATCATCACACGCGGCGCCTGCAGGTAGGTGCGCACCACACGCTGGATGTCGGCGATGGTGACGCTGCGCAGGCGATCGAGGTCTTCCTGGAAGCCGTCGGGATTGCCCGACTGGTAGTAGTACTCGTTGAGCTGGTCGGCCTTGCCGCTCACGGTCTGGATGCTGCGCAGGAATACCGCCTCGATCACGTTGCGCGCCTGCTCCAGCTCACGCGCGGTGGGCCCGTCGCTGGCGAGGCGCTGCAGGTTGCGATCGATTACCCGTTGCAGCGTGTCGAGGCCGAGGCCGGGTCGCGCGGTGGCCACGACGCTGAAGTCACCGTCGAGCCGCTTGCCATCGTTGTAAGCCTGCACACCGGTGGCGATCTCTGCGTCGTACACCAATGCCTGCGTGAGGCGGCTGGTCCGCGCGCCGGCCAGCACGTAGGCGGCCAGTTGCAGTGCGGGCGCGTCGGCGTGGGTGGCCTTCACCGTGTGCCAGTTGAGGTAGAGGCGTGCCAGCTGCACGCGATCCTCGAGCGTGACGGCGGTGTCGCGCACCGTGAACGGCGCCGGCGTGGGCCGCTCGATGGCCGGCCCGCGTGGGATCTCGCTGAAGTACTCGCGCACGATCGCACGCACCGAATCGGTGTTCACGTCGCCGGCCACCACGATGGTGGCGTTGTTGGGCGCGTAGTAGCGGCGGAAGAAATCCTTCACGTCGTCCACCGACGCCGCCGAGAGGTCGGCCATCGAGCCGATGACGGTCCACGAGTAGGGATGGCCGGCCGGGTACATCAATGGCGGCGCGATGTCACCGACCATGCCGTACGGCTGGTTCTCGTAACTCTGGCGTCGCTCGTTCTTCACCACGTCGCGCTGCAGGTCCACCTTCGGGGCGTCCATGGTGGGCAGCAGCCAGCCCATGCGATCGGCTTCCAGCCAGAGCATCAGCCGCAGCGACGAGGCCGGCCCGGCTTCGTAGTAATTGGTGCGATCCTCGGTGGTGGAGCCGTTGTTGTTGGCCCCCGCCGCCTCCAGCAGGCGATCGAACTGCGGATACGCCGCGTGCTCCGATCCCATGAACATCAGGTGTTCGAAGAGGTGCGCAAAACCGGTGCGGCCGCGCTTTTCGTCGCCCGACCCGACATGAAACCAGACGTTGGTGGTGACGATCGGCACCGAGTGATCCTCGTGCACGATCAGCGTCAGCCCGTTCGGCAGCGAGTCGAGGGTGTACGGCACGCGCAACGGCGCCGCCTGCTGGGCCTGTGCCAGCACGGGCAGGCACACCAGCGCGGCGAGCATAGGCAGGATTCGAATCTTCATACGACGCGGGGCTCGGGACAGGCTGCACATCGAGGACAGCACGACGAATCGCAGAACGGAACAGCCGCGGAACGGCAAGGCTGCTGAAGGGCGGGTTGTTGTGATCGTGCG
>JANMON010000199.1:0-20086 GCA_031369265.1 Gemmatimonadaceae bacterium
CGCGCTGATTGCTGCGATGGAATCGACGGCCGCCACATTGGCCTGCTGTCCGGCGACGATGGTGGCGAGCTGCACATCGAGTTCACTTGCGTCTCCGGCGTCTCGGCGTGCTTCGGCGATGCGTCGCAGGCTGTCTGCGTCGGCCGCATTGCGTCGGGAGAGCGTGGTACGCGAGGCCGCCGCCAGCGCCCGGGTATAGGCCGTGTCGGCGTCGAACGCGATACTCGCACGATTGAAGGCGAATTGTCCGCGCGCAGCGCGCTGCACGGCGCGCGCCACTGCCAGTCGTCGATTGCGGAGCAGCGTCCCATCCAGCGGCAGTTCACCAATGACGTGGTATTGCGGCGACGCCTGAGTGAAGCTGGCTTGCAGGTTCGGCTGAAATCGCACACCCGCCGTGCGGTAGTCGGCGGCGGCGCGGGCGGTATCCGCGGCGATGAACGCGACCAATGGACCCCGCGTCACCGCGGCGGCGACCGCCTCCAGGCGGGACACTGGTCGTTGGGCCTGCGCCGAGGTGGTCACGACACACACCAGGAGCGCACTCGCCAATCGCGCCCGAGGAATACGGCGGCCTGCGGCGCGATTCGCACGTTCGTCGACGTTGTGCCGGCACATCAGCAGACGCCGCGCCATGTGAACGAGTCGGCGCGGCGACGCGAGCTGCCGCATCAGAACCGCACGGAGAGTGCAAGGCCGGTTTGTCCTGCGGGTGCGGCGGAGACCGTGGCCGACATAGTCGGTCCGTGGCCGGACGGCAGGAACACGCGGTCGATCCAGTTGTCGGGTGTGGCGTGCTGTCGGCGCACTACCGCCATCCCGCTGAGTGTGCCGACGCCGGCACCGAGCATAACGTCGGTCATCCAGTGCTTGTCGTTGTAGACGCGCGACGCACCAACCAGCGCCGCTGCGGCGTAGGCGATGGGCGCGACGTATCGTGCATGCCGCGGCCAGCGGTGGCGCGATTCACCGGCGAGCACCGCGGCCACCGCGAATGCGGCGGTGGTGTGCCCTAAGGGGAAGGATTGGTACTGGCCTCCACCCCCGAAGCCACGTCCCACCCCGAACGAACCCGGCAGCGAGTCACCGACGGCGTAGGGGCGTGCGCGACCGAATGCCCCCTTCAGTACGGACGTGAGCACCGCGCTCGTGACAATCGCGCCCGTCGCGTGCAGGCCCACATCCGCCACCGTCCGGTTGTGCAACAGCACGCCGGTGCCGTATGCCCCGAGACTGAGCACGACGGTCCCCGGATCACCCAGCTCCCGGAAGAACGCAGCGGTCCGGCGCACCGTCGGAGGATGCTGCCACTCCGTTTCCTGCACTTCGCGCGCGAGCGACCCGTCGAAGGGGCTCGCAATGGCGGCGGCGAGGATGAATGCGCCGGTCCTGAGCACTTCGCGTCGTGTCACGAGCGCGTGTGACGAGTCCCACACCACGGCGGCGGCGCGGCTGGGGGCCTGTTGGGCCGTCACCGGGCTGGCGACGACCAGCGCGAGGCAACACAGGGCAAGCGAACTGGGGAGGCGCACGACAATGGCGACAGAGGTGAAGGCGCCGGTCGCGCGGGCGGTGCCGCAGCGACGGGGTGGCCGGGGCTCCGACCGGTAGTGCTGCCAATGGAGCGTACTCGGCGAAGGTGACTGCTGGATCACAGCCAGTCCGATCCGCAGCCGGTCGACGTGATCCTGCCGTCATCTCGGCTCGCATATGCTTCGTCTGCACAGGCGCCGCGCACCGGCGCGCATCGACCTGTGGGCGTGCGGCGTTACTCACTCATCATTCGAGGACATCTCTCAATGCACACCCCCCGCTTCGTTGGCACACTGCACGCGATCCAGCATGTGATCGCGCGCTCGGCGCTCACCCTTGCATTGACCGCTGCACTCACGTCCGCGGCGCATGCCCAGCGCACACCTGGCACGGGTCCGATGAAAGAGGACCGCAAGGGTCAGCTGGCAATGGCGAAGGTCTCGCCCGATTCTGCACGTCGCCTGGCGCGTGCACGCGTCGCCCGTGCCAGCATCGCCGAGGAGGGGATCGAACAGGAGAACGGCAAGCTGGTCTACTCGTTCGACATGCGGACGCCGGGCCGCTCCGGCATCGACGAGGTGCTCGTCGACGCGATGACTGGCGCGATCATCTCGGTGTCGCACGAAGGTCCGAGGGAAGAGGCTGCGGAGCGTGCGCAGGATGCACGGGAACGGCGCGCGCGTCGTGATTCCGTGCGCAAGCCCTGAGACGGGCGTCCGCGCCGTGCCGAGTGTCGCGATGCGTGCCTCTGCCTGTGTCTATGCATGGCCGGCGCACGCGTAACAGCAGTTCATCGCGGGAGCGTGCACATATGGCGCGCGCCCCTGGACTCGGAGCGTACGCCTCACCACCGGCGCCACACAAAGGCACGCCGCCGCTCCTGGCTGACGAGACACGCGGCGGCGTGACCGCGGTGCGGGCGGTAACTTGGCGCAGGGGAAGAATCACCATCCTGCCGCCGATTCGCTGCTGGAGCGACCCATGACTTCGATCCGCATCGCCGTCCGCCTGCTCGCCTGCTGCGTCACGCTCGCCCACCCCCTCGCCGCACAGCACGACCATCGCGCGGCTGCCGCGGGCGCCCTCGGCACCGTGCACTTCGCCACCTCCTGTGCGCCGGCCGTGGCGGCACCGTTCGACCGCGCGGTGGCACTGCTGCACTCGTTCGAGTTCGGCGCCTCCATCCGCGAATTCAACGCGGTCCTCGCCACCGATCCAGGCTGCGCCATGGCGCACTGGGGACTGGCGATGTCGTACTGGAGCAATCCGTTCGCGGGCGTCAACCGTGGTGCCGAGCAGCTGAATCGCGGACAGGCTGCGGTCGATGCGGCGAGGACGGCGGTCGGGGGCGCGTCCGCGCGCGAGCGGGGCTTCATCGACGCGGTGGCTACGCTCTACGCCGACCATCAACGCACCGACCAGGCCTCGCGCATCGCCGCCTACGAGCGCGCGATGGCCGACCTCGTGCAGCGCGAACCGGCCGACACCGAGGCGAAGATATTCCATGCCCTGGCGCTGGTGGCGACGGCCCCGCCAGCCGACAAGACCTACGAGCGCCAGCTGAAGGCCGGCGCCGTGCTCGAGGCACTGTGGAAGGCGCAGCCCGACCATCCCGGCCTCGCGCACTACATCATCCACAGCTATGACGTGCCGGCACTGGCAGCGCAGGCGGCGGCTGCGGCCGAGCGTTACAGCGACATCGCACCGGCGGCCGCGCATGCGCTGCACATGCCATCGCACACCTTCACGCGACTCGGCATGTGGAAGGAGTCGGTACGGATGAACCGGCGTTCGGCCGACGCCGCGCAAGCCACCGGCTCACTGGCCGAGGTGCTGCATGCGAGTGATTACCTGACGTACGCCTACCTGCAGATGAACCAGGTCGCACCGGTCCGTGAAATCCTCGCCGGACTGCCGGCGATCGCCAGCCGCTTCGATCCGGGCGCGGTGACCGGCGCAGCGCCGGGATCGGCGGGCGTGTTCGCTCTGGCGGCGATCCCGGCACGATACGCGCTGGAGCGTCGCGCGTGGGCCGACGCGGCCGCGCTGCAGGTGCATCCCAGCGCATTCGCGCATGCGGATGCGATGACGCATTTCACCCGCGCGCTCGGTCAGGTGCATCTGGCGCGACGCGATGACGCCCGCGCGTCCATCGACACGCTGGCAGCGCTGCGGCAACGCCTGCTGGCCTCGCGCGAGCCCTATTGGGCCGAACAGGTGGGCATCCAGCATCAGGTGGCCATGGCCTGGCTCACACTGAAGGAAGGACAGGTCGATGCGGCACTGGACGGGATGCGTTCCGCGGCCACGCGTGAAGATGCGACGGAGAAGAGCGGCGTCACCCCTGGCCCATTGACGCCGGCGCGTGAGTTGCTGGGCGACATGCTGATGGAAATCCGGCGACCCGCCGACGCGTTGGTGGAGTATCGGCGCACGCTGGAGAAGGAGCCCGGCCGCTTCCGTGCCACCGATGGGGCGCTGCGCGCTGCAACTGCAGTGAGGGACCGCGCCGCGATTGCGCAATACACCGCTGCCCGTGCACGACTCACATCTTCCGCGCGACTTCGCGCACCGCAATGAACCCGATCCCGATGACCCTCCGTCACCTGCTCGTCGTCGCCCTCGCGCTTCCCGGCACGCTCCGCGCGCAGGCCACCCTCGACCGCACAGAGCAGGCGATCCGTGCGGCGGTGGCAACGCAGCGAGAGGACCAGGTGGCGTACCTGGAGCGACTGGTCAACATCCCCAGCGGTACGCTGAACGTGACCGGAGTGCGCGAGGTCGGGCGCGTGATCGCTGCGACCCTCGATTCACTCGGCTTCTCGTCGCGCTGGGTCGACGTGGCGCCGACGATGAAGCGCGCCGGTCATCTCGTGTCCACGCACGTCGGCAAGCCCGGCACACCACGCCTGTTGCTGATCGGACACCTCGACACGGTGTTCGAAGGCCCCAACCAGCGCTTCGTGCGCGCGGACAGCATCGGCAAGGGCGCCGGCTCCGGCGACATGAAGGGCGGCGATGCGATCATCGTGTACGCGCTGAAGGCCATGCAGGCTGCCGGCGCGCTGAAGCACCTCAACGTCACGGTGGTGATGACCGGCGACGAGGAGTATCCCGGTGATCCGCTCTCCGACGCGCGTGCGGCGCTGATCGACGCCGCGAAGGTGAACGATGTCGCGCTCGCATTCGAGGGCGGCTCGCGCAGCACGGCCACCATCGGGCGACGCTCGGCGAGCGGCTGGGTGCTCAAGGTCGGCGGGCAGCAGGGACACTCGTCGGGCGTCGGTCGCAGTGGCTACGGCGCGATCTTCGAGGCGGCGCGCATCCTGGACGAGTTCCGCCGCGAGCTGGCGAGCGAGGAGAACCTGACCTTCAATCCCGGCACCATCGCCGGCGGTTCGGACGTGGCCTACGATACGCTCACGCAGCGCGGTACCACGGCCAGCAAGACCAACATCATCGCACCAGTCACGTGGGTGCAGGGCGACCTGCGGGCCATGAACCCGGAGCAGATCGTACGCGCACAGGCGAAGATGCAGGAGATCGTCGCCCGGCACCTGCTCGGCACCACCGCCGAAATCTCGTTCAGCGAGGGCTACCCACCAATGGCGGTGACGCCGGGTGGCGAACGCCTGCTCGGGATCTACAGCAACGTGAGTGCGGCGCTGGGCTACGGCGCCCTGACGGCCAGCGACCCGGCGCGACGTGGTGCCGGCGACCTCAGTTTCGTCGCCCCCTTGATGGATGGCATCGAGGGTCTGGGCGCGCTCGGTTCGGGCTCGCATTCCCCGGAGGAGTCGGTCCTGCTGCCGGCGCTCACGATGCAGACCGAGCGGGCGGCCCTGATGCTCTACCGTCTGTCGCGCGAGAAGCCCGAGACGCTGCGACGGCAGCCGCGGATGTAGGCCTGTCGTCGGCCCGTCGGGTGGGCGTGGGGTGCGTCGTGGACGGGTGCGCGGACCGAGCCGGAAACGCATGCACCATCTGGATCGTCCACCCGACATGCACCTGCCCCGCCCCCGCTTCGCGACGCTGCTGGATGTTCGCGACCTCGGCATCCGCCGCTCATGAACACGGCCGCCAAGCCGCTGATCCTGGTCGTCGATGACGAGGCGATCCTCCGGCGTACGCTGGGGGAGCTGCTGCGTGCGTCGGGGTGGCTGGTGGCGGAGGCGGCCGATGGCGACGAGGCGCTGGCATCGGCAGCACGCTTGCAGCCCGACATGGTGTTGCTCGACATCGGACTCCCCGGCTTGAGCGGGTTCGACGTCTGTCGTCAGCTGCGTGCGCTGCCTGGCTTCGAGGAGACGCCGCTGCTGATGCTCACGGGGCGCGACGATGCCGAAGCGATCCGTCGGACCTTCGAAGCCGGTGCAACCGATTTCGTGACCAAGATGGTTTCACCGGCGCTGATCGTGCACCGCGTGCGCTTCATGCTGCGCGCGTCGCAGACGGTGTCAGCATTACGTCGCAGCGAGACGCGTCTGGCCGAGGCGCAGCGCATTGCACGCATCGGCAACTGGGAGCTGGACGTGGCCAGCGGCGCGTTCGTGGCATCGGCGGAGACATTCCGGTTGCTCCGTCTCGATCCCGCGTCCGGCGTGTTGCCACTGTCGGTGGTGCGCCTGGCGGTGGCCGAGGAGGCCAGGGACCAATTCGACCGCGCAGTGGCGGCCGCGCTGGATCCGGCGTCGGGGCGCTTCGATCAGGAATTCCGCATCGTCGCGCCGGGTGAGCATGCGCGCGTGATTCGCCTCATCGGCGAGGCCGAGGCGGTGCCAGGCACCGGGCGTCACGCGCGACTGATGGGCACTGCGCAGGACCTCACCGACCTGGTCGAGTCGCGCGAACAGATTCGCACCCTGGCCTACTACGACTCGCTGACCGGGCTGCCCAATCGCCTGCTCTTCCTCGACCAGGTGCGCGGCTCGCTGTCGCGTGCCGTGCGCCGCGGCGACAAGATGGCGCTGATGGTGGTGGACCTCGACAACTTCAAGCGCATCAACGATTCACTCGGTCACGATGCCGGCGATGAGGTCCTGCGCGCGGTGGGCACACGACTGCGCGACGTGGTGCGGCCCTACGACGGCATGTCGCGCGAGCCCGACCTGCGCATGGGATCGAGCGTGGCGCGCATGGGCGGTGACGAGTTCCTGATGTCGGTCTGCGACCTGACCGGTGTGGAACAGGCGGCCGTGGTGGCGAGCCGCCTGCTGGCGGCGCTGCGCGAACCCGTCCTGCTGAGCAGTGGTCCGCTGCTGGTGTCGGCGAGCATCGGCATCAGTGTCTTTCCTGACGATGGCGACGAGTTCGAGACGGTGCTGAAGCACGCCGACTTCGCGCTGTATCACGCCAAGGAAGCGGGCCGCAACGGGTTCGAGTTCTACGACCAGACGATGAACGCGGTGGCGCTGCAGCGCCTGATGCTGGAGGCCAGCCTGCGCGAGGCGGTGGCCGAACGCCGGTTCTCGCTGGCGGTGCAGCCGAAGGTGGACGCGCGTGACGGCTCCACCGTGGGCGGCGAGGCGCTGCTGCGCTGGCATCATCCGGTGCATGGTGACGTCTCGCCAAGCCTGTTCATCCCGCTGGCCGAGCGCATCGGCCTGGTGCCGGTGCTGACGACAATGATCGTGGACACCGTCTGCCGCGAGATGGCCGCCTGGCGCGACGCGGGTCTCGAGCTGCTGCCGATCGCGATCAACGTGTCGCCGCAGGTGTTCCGCGATCCAGACGCGGTGCGCACGATGCTCCGGATTCCGACCACGCATCGCATCGAATCGCGGCTGATCGAGTTCGAGATCACGGAGGCGGTGCTGCTGGATGACCCGAAGCGTGCGGGCGAGGTGCTGGCGCTGCTGCGTCATCACGGGCATCGCGTCACGCTGGACGACTTCGGCAGCGGCTACGCGAGCCTCAGTCACCTGCGCGAGTTCCCGCTGGACGTGCTGAAAGTGGACGGGGCGTTGGTCCGCGAGATGACCGGCAATTCGCGCGTCGCAGCGCTGGTGCAGGGATTGGTTGCGCTGGCCCGCAGCCTTGGCATGGAGACGGTGGCCGAAGGTGTGGAGCGCGAGGCACAGCGCGACATGCTGCTGGGCGTCGGATGCGAGCACATGCAAGGCTACCTGTTCGGCCATCCGGCGCCGGCGGCGGCGTTCGCGGACCGGCTGTCGCGTCGGGACAGCGTCGCGGTGGTCTGAAGGTCTTACGGGATCGCGTCAGCCATGTCGCCGGCAACGGCGCGGCGCGGCGCAGTACTCACATAGACGGCGATGGCTCCGATGACGCCGGCCACCAGCGAGGCGATCACGATGCCCAGCTTGGCCTGCGCCAGCAAGACGCTCCCGGGAAAGGCGAGCCCTGCCACGAAGAGTGACATGGTGAAGCCGATCCCGCCCAGCACCGCGACACCGGCGATGGTGGACCACGACGCGCCGGTCGGCAGTGTGGCGCCGAACCGCGTGGCAATCCACGTGGCCAGCAGGATGCCGAGCGGCTTGCCGAGGATCAGGCCAGCGGCAACGCCGATGCTGACCCGACCGACCAGCGACGCGCCGGCCTGACCACCGCCCAGCGGCACGCCGGCGTTGGCCAACGCGAACAGCGGCATGATCCAGAAGTTCACCGGGACATGCAGCATGTGACGCAGGTGCGCCAGCGGGGGCTGCGCGTCTTCCGTTGCCTCCTCGATCGCAGCCAGCGCCCGCTGCTGCCCTCCGTTGCTGAGCACCGGGCGATCGTCTTCGCCAGTGGCCACCGCGAAGTCGTCCAGTCGTTCGCGGGCCTCAGTCTCGAACCGGGCCGGCTCGATGCGCGAGCGCGCCGGGACGGTCAACGCGAGCAGCACACCGGCCACGGTGGAGTGCACGCCCGAGCGCAGCACGCAATACCAGAGCAGCAAGCCAAGCAGGGCATAGACGCTGACCCACGCCACGCCGGCCATGTTGGCCGCGATCAGCACCATCAGTACCGCCCCAGCGAGGAGCAGGTACGTCGGATCTGGCGCGTGACCGTAGAACAGGCTGATGACCAGCACGGCGCCAAGGTCGTCGGCGATGGCGAGTGCCGCCAGAAAGACCGTCAACGCCGGTGGCACGCGTGAGCCGAGCAGCGCCAGCACACCGAGGGCGAAGGCGATGTCGGTGGCGGTCGGAATGCCCCAGCCGGGCGCGCCGGCCGTGCCGTGGTTGAGCGCCACGTAGATCAGCGCCGGTGCCAGCATGCCGCCCAACGCGGCGGCCAGCGGGAGCGATGCACTGCGCAACGTGGAGAGTTCGCCGACCAGCAGCTCACTCTTGATCTCGAGCCCGACCAGCAGGAAGAAAACCGCCATCAAGCCGTCGCTGATCCACTCGCGCAGCGTGAGCTCGAAGTGTGATGATCCGAAGCCGAACGAGAGCGGCGTGTCCCAGAACGCGTCCGCTGATGCGTGCCAGCCGCTGTTGGCGACAGCCATGGCGATCGCTGCGGCGACCAGTAGCATCACACCGCCACCGGCCTGCCATTCCGTGAACTGGCGGATCGGCCGACTGAGACGCACGGCGAGGACAGGCTTCGGCGCGGAGGACATTCCGCAAATTAGTCGCGGCGCCTCCCGAAGGAGACGCCGCGTTGGCACCGCACCACCCGCTGTGTCGCGTTATTCGTCGCCGCCGCGGATGCTGTCGGCGCGTGCCTGGATCCGTCGGCGCAGCTGTTCCATCATCGCGATGTAGCGCGCCCGCTGTTCCGGCGTGAGGAACTCGCTCAGCGCGGCCTGCTCCTTCTGCTGCAGCTCGAGGCGCTGCCGCTGCCGCTGCGTGTCGAGCAGGTCGTCCAGCAGCCGCGCCGTCTCCGGCGAACGTGACGAGTCACCACTGGCGATGGAGAACCGCAGGTCGCGACGAATCCGCATCTCGTCGCGCGCCAGGGTCATGCGATCCTCGCTGAACCGGCGATTGACTTCCATCAGTCGTGCGGACTGCGGCTCGGTGAGGTTGAGGCGCTCCCGCACGGCACGCCCCAGCGCGGCCCGCAGAGCGCCCTCGAGACGGAGACGCTCGGCCATCGCGGGGTTGTTGCGGCCGGGCTGGTCGGCCTTCTGCTGGATCATCGCTTCGCGGCGCGCCTCACGCCGGGCGCGTGCCGCCTCGCGAGCTTCGCCGCCACCTTGGCCCTGCGCCAGCATCGGCAGGCCGGCCAGCAGGGCAAGCGTGTACAAGCCGGTCCGCATCCGGTGCCGCATCAGGCACCCTCCCCGGCCAGGAAGTCGGCGTCCGAATCCGACTCCGCCGACGGAATGCCATCCAGCGAGCGGATGTCGGCTTCCAACGCGCGCAGCTGCTCCACCGACAGATCGTCGGTGGACGTGCCGAGGCCAAGCTGCATGGCGCCGCCACCCACGGCCACCGATTCCGCCTGCACCACCGGAGCGCCCTCGGTGGCCGAATGCGAGCGGGTGTTGTACACCGACACCAGCGTGCCACCACCGACCACCACCAACAGCGCGGCAGCGCGGGCGAAGCGGTACGAGATCATCGGCCGGCGTACCGCGCGTCGCGCCGCCAGATCATCCACCGCAGGTGCGACCGCGTGCGCGGGAGCAGCCGGCAACGCGGCCACGATCCGCGACACGTTTACCACCGGCGTGCGTGCGTGCGACGCCGAGACGGCACGCAACAGCGCCAGCTCGGCGGCCAATTCGGGATCGGCTGCGACCGCACGCTCCAGCGCCGCCGCATCGTCCGCCGAGAGGCGGCTGTGCAGCAGGTCCGGCAGCTGGTCCTGCATCTGATCCCTGGTCATGTCACGCATCGAGAAACTCCTTCACGGCCCGCATTGCATTGTGGTAGTGCACCCGCGCCGCACCCTCGGTGGTCGCTGCCACGGCGGCAATCTCCTTGTACGACAACCCTTCCACCACCCGCAGCGTGAAGACTTCGCGCTGCGTGGGCGAGAGCCGTGCGACGGCCGCACGCAACCGCCCTTCCGACTCGTCGGCCACCACGCCATCCAGCACGTCGTCGCCCGACAGCAACTGCTGCTGCGCGTCGTCGATCGTGACATGCAGCCGGTCGCGTCGTGACGCGCGTCGCTGGTCGAGCACCAACCGCCGCGCGATCGTGAAGAGCCACGAGCGCAACGACGACTCACCGCGAAAACTTTCCAGCGAACCGAACGCCTTCACGAACGTGTCCTGCACGATCTCCTCAGGCGCATCCCGCACACCCAGGCTGCCGACGAAACGGGCCAGCGGTCCGGCATGCCGCTCCACCAGCGCCGTGGCGGCACGCTGGTCACCCCCATTCCAGCGGGCGATCAGCGCCTGGTCGATCGCCGCGTCGTCACTGGCTCGGGTCGTGTCTGGCATCGCAGTCTGGTAGGCAGACGGAGGTGCGTCGGCGATGTTAAGGGGTGCCTCCGCGCTGCCGTCGCTGTCCACGTCCGCCCCTCCCCGTCCCGAATGTCCGTGCGCCGCCGTCCCGAACTGATCGCCCATCGCGGCCTGCCGCGCCGGCACCGCGAGAATACCCTGCCCGGCTTCCTCGCCGCCACCGCCGCCGGCGCCGACGGCTGGGAATTGGATGTCCATGCTACCCGTGATGGCGTGGTGGTGGTGCACCACGACCCGATGCTGCCGGCAGTCAGCGGCGTGCTGGCCGGGGTCGCGATCGCGGCCCTGGACTGGCCGCAGGTGGCGGAGGTCGTGGTCGGGCAGGCGGGGGAGCGAATTCCGAAGCTGGATGCGGTTCTTTCGGCAGCGGGCCTGCGGACCGCGGTCTATGTGGAGGTGAAGGCGCGTGGGATCGACGAGGCGGTACTGGCCTGCCTCGCGCGGCACCCGGGCGCCGGAGCTGCGGTGCACAGCTTCGATCACCGCGTTGCCCACCGCATCGCGACCGCAGCCCCGGGCATCCCGGTCGGTGTCCTCACCGACTCCTACCTGATGGACTCGGTCCACGCGTTGCGCGCAGCCAATGCCCGCGACTACTGGCCGCATCGCGACGTGGTGGATGCCGCGCTGGTCGAGGCGATCCATGCGGCTGGCGGGCGGGTGGTGGTCTGGACCGTGAACGATCCGCAGCAGGCACGGCACCTCGCCGATCTCGGCGTCGATGCGCTGTGCACCGATGTGGTGGACACGTTGCGCGCCGCCCTGGCCGACTGACAGCGCTGCCGTGCTCGGCCCCGTTACATGGCGGAGTCCGATTCGCGGGCGCACATTCGCCCCGCGTTCCCTTCTCCCGCGTTTCCCACTGGAGGTCGAGCTCGTGCGACAATTCCTTGTGCTCCTGTGCCTGGCGGCTCCCGCCCTGCAGGCGCAAACCCCGGGTGCCGCGGCTGCGCCGGCGCGGTCACCGGCCAGTCCCGGCTCGGGGGCGCTCTCGCAGCCGAACGCCGACCCGTTCCCGAGCACCTACAAGGTGCCCACGTCGCGTGCGGTGCTGATCACCAACGCGACCCTCCTGACCGCCGCGGGCCCGCAGATCGATCGCGGCTACGTGCTGATGCGCGACGGCAAGATCGTCAGCGTGGGCAGCGGTGCCGCACCGGCCGCCGGTGACGCCGAAGTGATCGACGCCAACGGACGCTACGTCACGCCCGGCCTGATCGACACGCACTCACACATGGGTGCCGGCGCCGCACCGGGCGGACAGGCACTCAGCGACATCAACGAAGCGACCGCCCCGACCACCGCACACGTCTGGGTCGAGCACAGCGTCTGGCCGCAGGACGCGCAGTTTCCGCGCGTGCTGGCCGGCGGCGTGACGACGCTCCAGATCCTGCCTGGCTCCGCGAACCTGATCGGTGGGCGCAGCGTGGTCCTGAAGGTGGTGCCCAGCACCAGCGTGCAGGGGATGAAATTCCCGGGCGCCAAGTATGGGCTCAAGATGGCCTGCGGCGAGAACCCCAAGCGCGTGTACGCCGCGCGCGGACCGTCCACGCGCATGGGCAACGTGGCCGGCTATCGCACGGCCTGGATCCAGGCCGAGGCGTATCGTCGCCGGTGGGACAAGTGGCTGGCCGACCGGTCCGGCGATCCGCCGGCGCGCGACCTCGCGCTGGAGACGCTCGCCGACGTGCTGCGCGGCAACATCCTGGTGCAGAACCACTGCTACCGTGCCGACGAGATGCTGCAGATGATCGACATCGCGAAGGAGTTCGGGTACCAGATCCGTTCTTTCCATCACGGTGTGGAAGCGTACAAGCTGGCCGACGTAATGGCACGCGAGAACATTTCCGGCTCGCTCTGGAGCGACTGGGGCGGCTTCAAGATGGAGGCCATCGACGGCATTCGTGCCAACCTCGCCCTGGTGCATAACGCCGGTGCCCGCGCCATCGTCCACAGTGACGACGCCAGCGGGGCGCAGCGCCTGAACCAGGATGCCTCGAAGGCGCGCGCGGCCGGTGCTGCGGTCGGCATCACCATCGACGATGCCACGCTGATCAAGTGGGTGACGCTGAATCCGGCGTGGGCCATGGACCTCGACAGCCGCATCGGCTCACTGGAGCCAGGCAAGAACGCCGACGTGGTGCTCTGGTCGGCCAATCCGTTCAGCGTGTATGCGCGACCGGACCGCGTCTGGATCGATGGTGCACCGCGCCTCGATCGCAGTGATCCGCGCCAGGCATGGCGCACCGACTTCGAGCTGGGCTACGTGCCGGCCGCATCCACCCAGACCGGAGGGCGCCGCTGATGCGCACACCCCAGCTCACCGCGCTGGCGCTGCTCGCCGTCACTGGCGCGTTGTCGTTGCAGGCGCAGGAGACGGTCGCCATCACCGGCGGCACGATCTATCCCGTCAGCGGGCCGCGTATCGAGAACGGCACGATCGTCCTCAGCAATGGCGTGATCACGGCGATGGGCGCGAACGTCGCGATCCCCGCCGGCGCACGACGCGTGGACGCCACCGGCAAGTGGATCACGCCGGGCCTCGTCGCGCCCGTCTCGTCACTGGGCGTGGTGGAAGTCGGTGCCGTCACCGACACCCGTGATGCCAGCTCCCGCAGCACCAACGGCATCGCGGCTGCGTTCCGCGTCTGGGACGCGATCAACCCGAATGCCATGAGCCTGCCGGTTGCCCGACAGGATGGTGGCATCACCACCGTCGGCGTGATGCCGTCAGGCGGGTTCGTCGCCGGACTCGGCGCGGTGATCGACCTGCGCTCCGGCGTGACGGCCGATGGCATGCTGCGCAAGGCACCGGCGGCAATGGTGGCCACGCTCGACAACGCAGCGGCCGCGCAGTCGGGATCACGCGCCGAGGCGCTCGCCAGGCTGCGCACGCTCCTGCGTGATGCACGCGAGTTCAACCTGGGTCGCGTTCGGTACGACGCCGGCAACATGCGCGAGCTGAGTGCCTCACGCGCCGATCTCGAGGCGATGCAGCTGGTGCTCCGCGGGACAATCCCGCTGGTGGTGAATGCCGATCGTGCCAGCGAGATCCTGAACGTGATCGCCCTCGGCAAGGAGTTCGGCATCCGCGTGGTGATCAACAGTGGCGCCGAAGCGTGGCAGGTCGGCGCACAGCTGGCGGCCGCCAAGGTGCCAGTGATGACCGGTGCGATGAACAACATTCCAGACGGCTTCTCGTCGCTGGGCCAGCGTCAGGAAAGCCTGGGCCTGTTGCGCGCGGCTGGGGTGCAGGTGGCAATCGTCGGCAACGGTGCCGGTGGCGAGGACAACTTCAACATCCGCAACCTCCGCTACGAAGCCGGCAATGCCGTGGCGTATGGCATGACGTGGGATGACGCGCTCCGTGCCATCACCTTGTCGCCAAGCGAAATCCTCGGCGTGAGCGATCGCGTCGGCTCGCTGGCGGTCGGCAAGGTGGCCAACGTGGTGGTCTGGAGCGGCGATCCGTTCGAGTACGCCACGCAGCCGCTGCACGTGTTCGTGGGCGGCAGTGATGCGAAGGTGATGACGCGCCAGGAGATGCTGACCCAGCGCTATCGCACGCTGCCGGTGAAGTACTGAGTCACTGGTGAGGGAATGCAGCGGGGCCCGCAGAAATCTTCCTGCGGGCCCCGCTGTCGTTGGCGGCCTTCGGTGCTGCGCGACCGCTACGCGGTCAGCGCGCGACGCCGATGTCCACGCCGAAGTACCAGTTGCGCAGCGGCGCCGGCTCCAGCACGCGACCGAACGCGCCGTTGACCGTCACCGCGCCGATGTAGGCGTTGTTCTGCGCGTTCAGCAGGCCCACGAACGGCTCCAGCCGATAGCCGTTCCACGACCCGGTCCACGCTGCGCGGACGTTCGTCACGCCAGTACCCCACCCCGGAACGCGAATCGTGTTCAGGTCATCCGCGAACAGTGCGCTGGTCCAGGTCTGGTCCGCGTCGAGCGTGAATCCACGCACCGTGCCGGAACGCAGTCCGACGCGCAGTTGTTGCGGCGGCACGCCAGGCAGCTGCTTGCCGTCCAGCGTGTCCACTCGCGCGCCGGTGGTCTGCCGGTAGTCGGCGAATTTCAGGTTCGACCAGGTGTACGCCGCGTTCACCGAGGCGATGCGGCCCAGTCGCACACTGGCGCCTGCCTCGATGCCGCTGTTGCGCGTGCGTCCTGCATTCTCGAAGAAGGCGGTGCCATCCAGCACACGCGACTGCACGATCGCGTTGCGGACGTTGGCGCGGTACAGGGCGACGTTCCAGCTGGCGAGCGTGGTGACGGTGCCACGCGCACCCATCTCGGCGCTCAACGTGCGCTGCGGACCGAGGCCGGGATTGAAACCGCCCTGTCGATCGGGGCGCACCTGCAATTCGGTGGTGGTTGGCGTCTCGAAGCTGGTGGAGAGGTTGGCGTACGGCGCGAAGAAGCTCCAGCTGGTGACCGTGACACCGGTGTGTCCACTGACGGCCGACAGGGTGCGGCGT
This sequence comes from Gemmatimonadaceae bacterium, assembly GCA_031369265.1. Lineage (GTDB taxonomy): Bacteria > Gemmatimonadota > Gemmatimonadetes > Gemmatimonadales > Gemmatimonadaceae > JACMLX01. Next base: position 15,388 of record JANMON010000199.1, read on the forward strand.
CCGCTGTTGTCGCCGCCGTTCACACCACCGTCGCCGGTGAAGTCGTCACGGACCGCGAAGCGCAGGCGATCGTACCGACCACCGGCACTGAACAGCAGCCGCGACGTTGGCGTCCACTGCCCCTGGACGAACGGCGCAACACCAGTCACCGTCTCGAACTGATTCAGGATGATCGTGTCGGTGACGGCGATCGGGCGTCCGCCCGTGGAACGCTGGTTCACACGCACGTCACGCATCTGCTGCAGGTCGAACCCTGCCGAGACGCTCGGCGCCGTCGGCGTGTCACCGAGCGTGTGGCGCAGGCTGAGGCGCGTCCCGGCGAACAAGCGCGCCAACGTGGAATAGATGCCGTTGATCGGTGTCTGCGTGCCCGGTGGTGCCGTGGACAGCGCGTTGCGCACACCGCGGCTGCTCACCCAGGTGGTGGCGACGAACTCGGTGCGCTGTGACTCGGAGCCGAGGTGGTACGAGACGCTGAGCTGGTCCTGCTTCACGCGTCGGTCGGCACCGCGGCGGATGTTCGCCGCACTGGCCGAGTCACGGCGGATGGCGTATTCCGCGAACGTGAGCGCACCCGGGTTGAATGCGTTCGGCACCTCCGCCACCTGCGCGCGCAACTCGATCCGGCTGTCGGCGCCGAGCGAGTAGTCCACCGCCGCATTCAGCTGGCGGAACTCGGCCTCACTGCGCTGCCGGAATCCATCGTAGGTGGTGCGCGACACCGACAGCGCGCCGATCGCATTGCCGGCGCGGCCCACGGTGCGCAACTGCACCTTCCGCTGCCCGAATGATCCCGCCACCACGCGCGCCGTCTGTGCGAAGGGTGTCGGTGCGCGCAGGTCGTTCGAGAACGACAGCACGCCGGCCGACCCGTTGCCGTACAACGAGGCGGTGCTGCCGCGTAGCACTTCCACGCGATCGATGTTGCCCAGTTCGACATTGGTCAGCTGCGACTGGCCGTCGGGCAGCGTCTGCGGCACACCATCGAGGAAGACCTTCACGCCGCGCAGGCCGAAATTGGCGCGGGCGCCGGCACCGCGCACCGAGATGCGTGAGTCGGTGGCGAAGTTGTAGCGGCTGGCCACGAAGACGCCCGGCACGGAGCCGAGCGCTTCATCGAGGTTCACGGTCGGCTGCGCCCGGCGGAGTTCACGCGTGCCGACCACGCCCACCGCCCAGGGTACCTTTTCCAGTGAGCGCTGGTCGGCCATCACGCGCACGGTGACGGTGGTCAGCGGCTGGATGCGCGTGGAGTCGGTGCGCGAGGAATCGCGACGCACCGGGCGCTGCGCGATCGAGAGCGACGGCGCCAGCAGCGCCAGGGTGACACAGGGGACAAGACGACGGAGGCAGGACACGAATCGGGGAAACAGGATGCGATGATGGCACCGGCGCAGGGCGTGCCGATGCGGTGAAGCCGATCAGCGCGGCGAGGCGGCGATCGTAGGCTTGAACGTCGGGCGGACGCGATGCGTTGCGCCCTGCTCGAACGCATAGCCGGCGCGGAGGAGTTGGGGCTCGCTCCAGGCTGGCCCGAAGAACGAGATGCCGACCGGCAGCCCCGCCACCCGACCGGCGGGCACGGTGAGGTGCGGATACCCCGCCACGGCCGGTGCGCTCGAGACGCCACCGCTGAAATGGTCGCCGTTCACGAGGTCGATGACGTGCGCCGGGCCGTTGGTCGGGCCGATCAAGAGGTCGCATCGCGTGCGCTTGAGCACCGCATCGATGCCCTCGCGCCGCGAGAGCCGCACGCACACCTCACGCGCCCGGCGATACGCCTGGCTGCTGAGCGGTCCACGCTTCTGCGCCTGCGTGAACGTCTCCTGGCCGCACCCCGGGAACTCGCGGTCCGCGTTGCGTTCGTTCCAGAGGATCAGTTCCGCCAGCGAGTGCACCGGTGCCGCGGAGGGCAGCGCCGCGAGGTAGCTGTTGAGGCCCGCCTTGAACTCGTGCAGCAGCACCTCGAACTCCTCTCGGCCGTACTTGCCCTCGTTGGGCACGTTGGCGTTGTCCACCATGACTGCGCCGCGATCGCGCATCACGCGGATCGCATCCTCCATCAAGGCATCGACGCGCACGTTGAAGCCGAAGTAGTTGCGTGCGATGCCGATGCGCAGGCCCTTCAGCCCATCCACGTCCAGGGTGCGCGTGAAGTCGGTGGAGAGGGTGGCTGGTACCGAACGTGTTGCGCCGTCGGCCACGTCACGCCCGATCATGCCATTCAGCAGCAGGGCCGCGTCGCGCACGGTGCGTGCCATGGGCCCCGCCGTGTCCTGGCTGGCGCTGATCGGGATGATGCCGCTGCGGCTCACCAGTCCCACGGTGGGCTTGAGGCCGACGATGCCCACGAACGACGCCGGTGACACCACCGAGCCGTCGGTTTCGGTGCCGACTGCCACCAAACAGAAATCCGCCGCCACCGCCGCCGCGCTGCCGGAGCTCGAACCGCTGGGGGAACGATCGAGCACGTGCGGGTTCTTCGTCTGCTCGCCGCGACCACTCCAGCCGCTGGAGGAGTGGTCCGAGCGGAAATTCGCCCACTCGCTGAGGTTCGTCTTGCCGAGAATCACTGCACCGGACGCACGCAGCCGCGTCACCACGCCCGCATCGCGCCGTGCGCGATGGTCGGCCAGCGCCAGCGAACCCGCCGAGGTGCTCATGCGATCCGCGGTGTCGATGTTGTCCTTGAGCAGGATCGGCATGCCGTGCAGCGAGCCGGTGGCGCGTCCGGCGGCGCGTTCCGCGTCGGCGGCATCGGCGCGCGCGAGGGCGTCGGGATTGATCTCGATCACGCTGTTCACGCGCGGCCCATCGGCATCCAGCGTGCGGATGCGCATCAGGTAGAACTCGGTCAGCGCCCGTGACGTCAGGCGACCAGCGGCGAACTCCGCCTGGGCGGCCGCGATGGTGAGATCGTCCAGTCCCTCGGCGGTGGCGCGCAGCAGCAGGTCGCGCGCACCGGCTGACGGGAAGGTGCCACGCAGCGGGACCGACGCGGTGAGGGCGAATCCAGCAGCGAGGAAATCCCGGCGTTCCATGCGTGCATCCCGCGCAGTGGGTGGAGCAGCGGTGGTGGGGTCATGCGGAGCTTCGTGCAGCGGTCGGCCGCACACCGGCGAGAGCGCCCCCTGGCGACGCCGTTCACGATCTCAGCATCACGGCGATCCGCACAGGGAGTGTGCGCGCCGGGGCGGAGCGCCACCAGTGGCAGTCGCCGCCCCTGGTGGCGGACGGCGGCACGACGGACAGTGTTCCAGCAAAGCAAAACGCCCCCGCGGACGGCGGAGGCGTTCGGCGATTCGTGCGGGCGGTTCAGTCGGCGGCGATGGCGTCAGCGACCAGGGCCAGCGGCTTGACGCTAACCTTGATGCGACGCTTGTCCTTCGGCGAAAACTCAACCACGCCATCGACCAGCGAGAAGATCGTGTAATCACGGCCGAGACCGACGTTCTTGCCCGGGTGCACCTTGGTGCCGCACTGACGGATGATGATGCCGCCGGCGCGCACGAACTCGCCACCGTACTTCTTGACGCCGCGATACTGCGGATTCGAGTCGCGACCGTTCCGGGATGAGCCTACGCCTTTTTTGTGTGCCATTGGTGTCTCAGCCCAGCGTGATGTCGGTGATCCGGACTTCCGTGAAGCCCTGACGATGGCCCTGCTTGCGGGCGTAGTTCTTCCGGCGCTTGAACTTGAAGACGATGATCTTCTCGCCGCGGCCGTGCTTGACGATTTCCGCCGAGACCTTGGCGCCGGACAGCGTCGGGACGCCGGTCTTCACGGCGGAGCCGTCAGAACCGAGCAGGACTTCGTTGAATTCGACCTTCCCACCGGCATCGCCGAGGAGCGTCGGAATCCGGTAGGTCTGGCCAGCACTGACGCGGAACTGCTTGCCGCCGGTGCGAATGATCGCGTAGCTCATAGGTGTACGACGTGTAAGGGTAATGAGCCCACGAAGTTAGCCTTCGGCAGGCGGGGTGTCAACTGCTGGGGTGGCTGCGGCTGCGGTGAGGGTCCCGCGCGACAGCCTATTCAGGCCAGGGCGTACTGCGCCGTCACGTCCCGCTGGGCGCCCTTCACCACCAGCTTGTACTCGTCCGGCCGCAGCAACGGGTCGTCCCGCAGTTCGAGCGAGAACGATACCACCTTCTCCAGCCGGGCGAGGATGTCGGGCTCCTGTTCCAGCACGTACATGGCAACGTCCGGATGGAGCTTGACCACCATCGGGTCGCGCCGGCCCTCGACTCCGATCCGCTTCACGGACCGCTCCACCCGGCGGACGATCGTCTCCGGGGTGAAGATCCGGCCGGTGCCGTTGCAGGTCGGGCACGGCTCGGTCGTCGCCTGCAGATGGCTGGCCCGCACGCGCTGGCGGGTCATCTCGATCAGGCCCAGTTCACTGACCTGGAACGCCTTGGTCCGGGCCCGGTCACGCCCCAGGTGGGTGCGCAGTTCCTGCAGCACCCGGTCGCGGTTGGCGCGGGTCTCCATGTCGATGAAGTCGCAGACGATGATGCCGCCCACGTCACGCAACCGGAGCTGGCGCGCCACCTCGCGCGCCGCTTCCATGTTGGTCTTCATGATCGTCTTCTCGGGGTCCTTCTTGCCGGTGTAGCGGCCCGAGTTGATGTCGATCGACACGAGGGCTTCGGTGGGCTCGATGATCAGGTAGCCACCCGACGGCAGGTCGCAGCGC
>JANMON010000257.1:0-2138 GCA_031369265.1 Gemmatimonadaceae bacterium
CGCACCCAGGCGGCGTTGCTGGAAGCGATGCAGGAGTATCGCGTGACCGCGGCGGGCCAGACGATGCCGTTGCCGGCGCCATTCTTCGTGCTGGCGACGCAGAATCCGATCGAACAGGAAGGCACCTACCCGTTGCCGGAAGCGCAGCTGGACCGCTTCCTGTTCGACATCCGCGTGGACTATCCGGGCGAGGATGACGAAGTCGGCATCCTGCGCAGCACCACCGGTGCCGCCGCCGACGCACTCACGCCGGTGCTGGATGCGCTGCAGGTGCGCGCGCTGCAGAAGATGGCGCGGGACGTGCCCGCCTCCGACACCGTGCTGCGCTACGCCGCACAGCTGGTGCGTGCCACTCGTCCGGGAGACGTGCGCGCCCCCGATCTCGTGTCGCGCTACGTGCGCTGGGGCGCGGGACCGCGCGCGGGCCAGGCGTTGATCCTCGGCGCCAAGGCGCATGCACTGCTGGCGGGTCGCGTGGCGGTGTCGCCGGCCGACGTGCAGCGCGTCGCCATCCCGGTGCTGCGTCATCGGGTGCTGCCGAACTATGCCGCCGAGGCCGACGGTGTGGCGTCGGATGCGATCGTGAAGGAGCTGGTGGCGCGCATCGAGCCACCGCGCGGCGCCGTCTCGACCTGACGACGCGGCCTGCTGATGGCGACGCCGGGACTGCATGACTACGGCGCGTTGCTGGATGCGTTGCGCGGCGCGCGCTGGTCGGCACGCCTGCGACCACGCACCACCAACGTCGGCGCGCACACCGCAAAGCGCATCGGGCCGAACGTCGAGGTCACGGAGTATCGCCCCTATCGCCAGGGCGATGACCCGCGGCGCCTGGACTGGAAGCTGCTCGCGCGCACCGATCGCGCGTACGTGCGCCTCGCTCCCGACATCGCCACCTCGCCGACACTGATCCTGCTCGACGGGTCGGCGTCGTTGGGCAGCGGGCTCGGTGGTGACACGAAGTGGCGTCAGGCGCGCATGTTGTGCGTGGGGCTCGCCGCGGTGGGGCGTGGTGCCGGCGATCCGGTGGGCTTGGTGATCGCACACGCCAGTGGTGCACGCCGACTGGTGCCGCGAGCGCGGGGCGATGTGGTGCGCGAGATGATCCGTGTGGTGGACGACGTTTCGCCGGCCGGTTCGGCGGATGTGGCACCGATGCTGGAAGGGATGCGCGGCATCGAACGGGTGGTGCTGATCAGCGACCTGCTGGGTGATGCCGATGCACTGCTCTCACGCGGCGCATCGCTGATCGCGCGCGGGATCGAGGTGATCGTGGTGCACCTCGTCTCGCGCAGCGAGTTGCAGCCTGGCGTGGAGCGCGCCGTCGCCGTCGATCCCGAGGATGCGCAACTGCGGCGACCGCTGGCCAGGGGTGTGCAGCGCGCCTACGATCTCGCGTTCGGTGAGTTCCGCGCCACGATGCGCAATCGCTGGCTGGCGACGGGTGCGCGGTACGTCGAGATCGTGGACGACCAGCCACCCGCCGACGCGGTGCGCAAGCTGGTGCGCGCCGCTGCCGGCACTGGAGCAGTGGCGTGACGTGGCTCGCGCCATGGGCGCTGGCTGGTGGCGCCCTCGGAATGCTCGGCATCGTCGCGGCACACCTGCTGTTGAGGCAGCGCCCGCGCGCGCTGGAATTGGCCACCGCGCGTTTCCTGCCCAGCGGCATGCTCGAGGCGACCACGGTGCAGCGCGTCCCGCAGGACCGCTGGTGGATGTTGCTGCGCCTGCTGATCGTCGCGTTGCTCGCGATGGCGGTGGCGCAGCCGGTGCTCACGGGCAGCAAGGTGCCGTCGCGGACGGTCCTGCTGCTCGATCGGACGCTGCCGGTGAGCGCACAGCGCGAGGTGCTGGGTACCCTGTCGGCGTCTGACGTGGTGATCGCGTTCGACACCATGGCCACGCTGCAGGTGGCATCGGACTCGGCGCCGGTGCACACGTCCCGCTCATCACTCAGCGCGGCGCTCGGATTGCTGGTGCGTGTGCGCGATTCGCTGGCGCTGGACGCCACCGCGCTGCGCATCGTCGCCGCGTCGCGCTTCGCCGAGCGCAGCTTCGATCCGGCCACGCGCACAGTGCGCACCTTGCTCAGTGATTCCATCACCGCGCTACGGGTGACGATTCCCGCCGACCCGATG
>JANMON010000248.1:0-9702 GCA_031369265.1 Gemmatimonadaceae bacterium
ATCCATCGTCGTGCACCTGCAGCAACAGCTCCGCCATCGGCATTGCATCGCTGCTCACGGCATCCAGCAGCAGGTTGCGGAACCGGCGCCGGTCACGAATCGGCCATTCACGCGGATCGCGCACCAGCCGCTTCAACTCGGCACTCAGCCCCGCACGCACGTCGATCGACGCCGACACCTACGCCTGCCTCATCACGAGCCGCCAGGTGCGTCCCGACGCGCCGTCCGCGCGGGCGTCGACCCGCAGTTCGAGGCCGTCCACCAACTGCACCGGCGCGTTGCGCGCGATGCAGCGTCCATCGCCGGTATGCCAGGCGCGATCGGTGAGGTTCACCAGCCACCACTGCCCGTCATGGAATGACGCGTACGCCATCGCATCGCGCGGCACCTGCTCGTGTGGCCGCACGTCGGCATCGAAGTGCCACTGGTGCAGCGTGCGATGGTGGAAGATGGCGGTGGCGATGCCGTCGCTCCGCCACCCGTCACCACTGCCGCGTCCCGCCTGCAGCAACGGCACCGCGCGATGCACCACCTCCCCCGACCAGTGATCGATCACCGGACCGGCATCGGGCACCACGATCCAGCCGCGTCCCGATGGCGTGGGCATGATGCGCTCCAGTGTGCGATAGAGCGCCTCCTCCCACTCCACCGCATCGGGACGTCGTGCCGGGGCGTGCAGCGCCTCCTCGAACGCTTTCCGCATCAGCGGCGTGAGGTGCGGGCCGAGCGCATCGACGGACACGGCCAGCGGTGCATCGATGGGATTGCGCCGGTCGGTGCGATGTTCGATGAACAGCGCCTTCGCACCCATCGACAGCTGTTCGTCCTCCTCGGCGCTGCGTGTGCTGTGCACCAGCCGGCCGCGCAGCGGATGCCGTTGCAGCAACAACTCGTAGAACAACACCGCCAGCGCATGCCGGTCGGTCTCGATGGTGGGCAGCGCCTTTCCGGCCACCACCTCGGGGGCCATGTAGCCCGGTGTGCCGAGCACGGTGGGCGGCGCCAGTCCCGGCACCACCAGCGCGTCGATGTCGATCACGCAGGCGTCGCCACCCTTCAGGTCCACCAGCACGTTGCGGTTGGAGAGATCGCTGTGTGCGAGCCCGGCGAAGTGCAGTCGCCGCACCGCACGCGCCAGTCGCATGCACACCTGCAGGCGCGTCAGCAGGCTGCCCTTCTCCGCATCCGGCACCAGCGCGCCAGCCTTCCGACCAGTGAACCAGCGCACTTCCTTCTCGACCCGGTTGCCGAACCGGTCGCGCATGAAGAACGCGTCGCGATACACCGGCATCACCACACCCAGCGTGGGCTGCGAGAGCGAGTGCGCGCGCGCGAAGTCGACCGGCACGGCACGCGCGCCGTCCACCATGCCTGTCGGCCAGCAGAAGGCGCTGCGCCAGTACTCCGCGCCGGCGCCGCGCGTGGGATCGTAGCTGGACACGATGCGCTGCAACCGCTGCACGCGTTCCGCGCGATCCCGCAGCGTGCCGAAGTAGAACGCCACCACGTCGCGGCCATCCTGCGTCAGGAAGGCGACTTTTTCCGCCCCGCTGGCCAATGGTGTGGGGCGGAGTTGCAGCGTGCGGCCGTCGGTGGACACCACGCTGATGGTCGAGAGCCGTGCGGCGCCCGCGCTCACGCGCTGTCTCCGCCGCGCCAGGCCAGCAGCAGGGTGCGATCGTCCACCTCGCCGCGCTGCTCGAACGTCATCCACTGCCGCAGTGACTCGGTTCCGTCCAGCGCGGGCCCCTGCACTGCCTGCCGCGCGGTGCCGATGGGCGTGGTGGTGCCGTCACGCCACTGCGCCACCAGCGCCAGGGCGCTCTGCTCCAGCGGATGAAACGGATCGTCGATGCCGTCGGTCAGCAACGCCACCAGCTGCACGTCGGTGGCCGACACCTGGCGCAGTGCTGCGGCCTGCGTCATCGCGCAGGCGTCGGGCACGAAGCAGGTCACTTCACCAGCCCACGCCGTCTCGCGCTGCGCTCCCACGCGCAGCACGGTGCCATCGCGCTTCTGTACCAGCACCGCCCCATCACCCACCTGCGACACCAGCATCAGGTCACCGAGAATCGCTACCAGCAGCAGCGTGGTGCGGAATGCAGCCGGCGACACCTCGGCGGCAGCGGCCAGGTCATGCAGGCGCAGCGCGGCATCGTGCACGGCGTGCGCCATCGCGGTGCCGAGGCGTGACGACGGCGACGGATTGTCCACATCCTCGACGAAGCGGGCGGCTGTACGCTCCACCGCCAGCCGTGCGGTCACCGCCGCGCCGATGCGACTGAGCGCACTCGATCCCGCGCCATCCGCCACCGCCAGCAGCAGCAACTCGCCTTCGGCGTGCATCGCCAGCGCATCGTCGCGGTGTTCACCGCGATGCCCGTGCGACCGCCCACGCACACTGGCACCGAGCAGCTCCCACGGCGCGTGTCGTGCCGCGAGCAGCATCGGCTCGGCAGAGGCGTCGCGGACCAGCACGTGGGGCAGCAGCGGCTGCAGGGACTCGGGGCACCACGGCCCGGTCGGCTCGCGGTCCATCCAGGCGGCTGGTGCCGCCGCCGGTTCCAGCGCCAGCGATGGCGCCGCCTCCACCTCGTCCGGCACCGGTCAGGGAATGATCGTGATGCCCGGCGGCGGCGGGGGCAGCGTGATCGAACCCCCGTCGCCCACCGATCCCACCTTGGCGCTGGTGGTCTTCACGCTGGCCGAGACGAACTTGAAGAAGGCGCGGAACGCGTCGGGCGACATGTCGCGCATCTGGATCACCGTATCGGTGGTCTCGCGCAGTGCCGCCAGGTCGGCGTGATCACCGCAGGCCACCGCGATGATGTTGGCCGGCCGCCGCTGCCGGAGCTCCCCGGCATATTGCGGCCACCCGCTGTCGGTGGGCGCGCCGTCGGACAGGATGAACACCAGCGGACGCCAGTCGCCCTTCTGCTCGGCGGTGGTACGCACCACTTCCATCTCGAAACATTCCAGCAGCACCCGCAGCGCATCGCCGTAGTTGGTCTGGCCGTTGGCGTCCATCTCGGGCGGGATGAAGCTGCTCACCTCCGTCAGCGGCACCACCTGGATGGCCACGTCGGCGAAGGTGATCACGCTCAGGTATGCACTTTCGATGGCCTGCGGATCGGTGAGCAGGTCGCGGTGCAGCTGTCGGATGCCGGCCTTGACGCTCTCCACCGGCGTGCCGCGCATGGAGCCGGACACGTCGGCGAGGATGTAGACGGGAAGACGGCGCAGCGACACGAACGCTCCTGGGACGGGTGCGAGACGGGCCAGTCGGCCCGAGGCTCCGCAATCGTAACACCGGAGACCAGCGGGCTGTTTCTGTCCGGCGCCCCGCCAGCCCGCGCGCGTTGCACCCGATCGGTGCCCGTACGGCGCCGGCGCGGGCGGGCCGGCGGCAGCCGGGAACCAGCCGTGGGTAGACAGCCAACGCCGCCCCCTGCCAACGTGTACCACTTCACAGAGCCGTTTCCTGCCCACCGGGCGCGACTCCTCCATTTCGATCGCGCCGCCGTGGCGCTCCTACACTGGCTTCATGAACTCGGCCGGAAACAGCACCGGTCCGCCCGTCGACAGCAATGCCGACGAGCCGGGACTGGTGGTGCAGGTCCAGCAGGGCGACAGCGAGGCGTATGCGGTGCTCGTGCGGCGACACCTGCCGCGTGCGCACCGGATCGCCTGGCGCATGCTCCGACATCGTGAGGATGCGGAGGATGCAGTGCAGGATGCGTTTCTGCGGGCGCTGGAACGGATCGACCAGTGTGATCCCGGCCGGCCGTTCGGACCTTGGTTCTTCCGGATCGTCGCCACCACGGCGATCAACCGGCATCGCTCGGCGAAGCGGCGCGAGACGGAGGAGTTGTCGGACACGGACGTGAGTGACACGGTGAGCCCGATGGATGTCGCAGTGCACGGGGCGTTGCGCGACGAGGTGGATGCGGCCCTCCGCACCCTGCCTCCGGTGCAGCGACAGCTGATCGAGCTGGTGACGTTCGAGGAGTTCACGCCGACGGAGGCGGCCGGGGTGCTGGAGATCCCGGCGGGCACGGCACGATGGCATTTGCACGAGGCACGCAAGGCGCTGCGAACGCAGCTGCAGTCGTGGCTCGGTGACGGTGGAGAGGATGAATGACGAGGGACCCGATGGATCACACGCGAGACGTACCCGAGATGCCCGACCCGGCGCTGGACACGCTGCTGCGGCGGCACGACCGCGGCGCACCGCCAGTGGCCCTCGGTGAGCTCGAGGCCCGGATCCTGTCGGCGGCGGCGTTCCAGCTGGCCTCCCGGCGCCGCACCGCGCGAGCGTCGATGGCCGACACCCTCGCCGCCTGGGTGCGGGTGGCGCTGCCGATGGCGGCCGCCGCCGCGCTCATCGCCGCCGTGTTCCTGTCGCGCATGGACAGCAGCACGCTAGCCGAGGCCGACCTGCGCGAGAGCGATCCTGCGGCGCTGTTGAGCGCCCTCGAGTCGGATGGCAGCAGTGGGTTGGCGCACCACGTGATCGACAACGACGCCAGCGCGGGCGCGATCGAGTTGGAGCCGCGATGACCACAACCCGCTCGCGGGTGATGGCGGTGTTGACCGTGCTCGCAATGCTCGGCATCGGCGTCGCGATCGGGATTGCCGTCGATCGCAGCCTGCTCCATCGCGGCATCGACTCGCGCAACGGCGGCCGCGGCTCCGGCCGTGGCGGCGGTCCGCTCGGCTCCATCGGTGAGCCGGTGGACACCGCCAGTCGCAACCGCATGCGTGCGCGCATCGTGAAGCGCATCACCGACGACCTCGCGCTCACGCCGACGCAGGCCAGCGCGGTGGACGCGATCTTCGCGCGGCGTGAATTGCAGCTCGATTCGTTGCGGGCACGCGTCGGCCCGCAACTCGATTCACTGCGCGACCAGATGCGGGCGTCGATGGACTCGGTGCTCACGCCGGCGCAGCGCGCGAAATCGGCCGAATCGCGGCGCCGCATGGACGAGCGGCGCCGCAGTGAGGCAGCGCGTCAGCGTGAGCACAGTCACGCGCCGGAGAAGCGCGACTGAGTGCTGCCGCGGCGCGTCAGCGCCCCGATTCGATGCGCAGGAACCGAGTCCAGTTTTCGGGATCGTCCTGGATCGCGTCGGCCAGGATCTCGAGGCCGTAGCGGGTACCGGCGTTGTGGCTGGCGACGGCCGCGACGCCGGGATCCTGTCGCTCACTGACCATCTGCGCTGCGCCGGCGGTGTCGAAATAGTTCTCCACGCGCGCGCCGAATGCCTGCAGGAAGCGACGGCACTGGGCGAGGGCCACCGGATGGCTGGTGACCAGCTTCACCTGTTCGAGGGTGCTGCCAGGCACGCCCAGCAGCGCGTGCACGATCGGCACGTCGATGGTGGCGCCGATGGTCAGTCCATCGCTGAAGTCGTCCAGCGCATCGAGCGCCGACTGGATCGGTCCGACCACCATGTTCTCCACCGGCAGCACCGCCCCATCGGCGGCACCGTGGCGCACGGCGGCCAGCACGGCCGAAAAACTCTGGCAGGGCACGGTGGTGACATCGGGGCCCCAGAAGGCGCGGACTGCATCCTCACTGAAGGCACCGGGCACGCCCTGGAAGGCGATGCGGGGCCGGGCGGTGGTCATGCCCGAATCTATGTCCGCGATTCGCTCACGCGCAGACACGAGGTGCCCCCGGCAAGCCGTCGCTCACCGGGGGCTGAACGTGCTTCAGGGCCCACCCGCCCGTCCACACGAGACACTCGTTGCCGCTGTCTGGCCTTTGCGGGCCATCGGATCCTGCCGCGCCTGCCGCTCGTCCGGGTGGGGATTGGAGCGCATCGGTTCAGATCCTTTCAGCGTGCTCAGCCATTAGACGCGTGGCCTGCCGACGCGTAACAGACGGGTGCACTGGTAGCGCAGGAGATGACATCCCTGCTGGTCACCGCCGCCCGCATCGATGGGCAGACGCAGCACGGGAGGGGCGGCAACGGCGACGGCCGGGCCGCCGATGCGCTCAGGCGCCGGTGGTGCTGTGATTGTCGCCGAGTTCGTCGTCGTCGAGGGACGGCTCGTCGTCGCTGCCACCGCGGAAGCCGTCGGTCATGTGCTTGTCCGAGGCATTCTCGAACAGCGCCACCAGGTCCTCGTCGGTGCCGCTGGCGCGACCGGTGAGTTCCTCCGGCAACGGCGTGATGCCATCGACGTCGATGTCTTCCGGGCGCATCGCAGCGATGTCCGCCGTGTCGTCGGCGGCCTCGTCATCATCATCGACCCCGAAGGCGTCGTCCTCGCTGCGTGCGTCCTGCGGGTGCTGAGTCATCGTCGTCGGTCTCCGGGATCGCTTCAACGGGACATGGTCCTTGAACGCTGCGTGAGGTCAGAGTCCTTGAACGAAGTCCTCGAGCGACTGCGCGTCAGGCTCGTATCCACGAAGGTGAAACGCCCGCGCGAGGACAAGCCCCCACCTGCACACGTGCTTCGGCTGCGACGAACCCATCAGGGCGTGACGCGACCATCGGGCATCAGCTGTCGTGCGAAGTATGTGTACTCGAGTGCGGTGGTGTGCACGCGCTGCTCGATGTTGGCGCCGGCACCGTGCCCGCCTTCGATCACCTCGTAGAAGAGATAGGGCAGCTTCAGGTCCGACATTCTCGCCGCGAACTTGCGCGCGTGCTGCGGGCCCACGCGATCGTCCTTGGTGGTGGTCCAGATCAGCGGCTGCGGATACGAGACGCCGGCCTTGAGGTTCTGCAGTGGCGAGATCGACGACAGGAAGTCGCGCTCCGCCGGCACGGTCACGCTGCCGTATTCGCCAACCCACGAGGACCCTGCGGCGATCTGCTCGTAGCGCAGCATGTCGAGCAGCGGCACCTGGATGTCCACGGCGTTGAAGAGCTCCGGGTGCTGCGTCATCTGCACACCCATCAGCAGGCCGCCGTTGGAGCCGCCCTGGATGCCCAGCTTGCGCGGGCTGGTGATGCCGCGCGCGATCAGGTCGCGCGCCACCGCCGCGAAGTCGTCGTAGATCACCTGTCGCTTGGTCTTCAGGCCGGCGTCATGCCATGCCGGACCGAACTCACCACCACCGCGGATGTTCGCCACCACGTACACACCGCCACGCTCGAGCCAGAGCTTGCCCACGTCGGCGTTGTACGACGGTGTCAACGAGATCTCGAAGCCGCCGTACGCATACAGGATGGTGGGGTTGCTGCCATCCATCGGCATGCCTTTCGGGTGCACGATGAAATACGGCACCTTGGTGCCATCGCCCGACGTGGCCTCGAGCTGCTCCACCTGCGCCCGCGTGGCGTCGAAGCGTGGCGCCAGCGTCTTCACCCGCGACACGGCCGCCGTGCCGGCATCCGCCAGCCAGACACTGCTCGGCGTGAGATACCCGGTGACACTGACGAACGCGCGATTCGATCGCTGATCCGCACTGACCACGCTCGTGGACACGTTCTCCGGCAGCTTGAGCGTGAGCGGCGTCCAGGCGCCGGCACTGCTGCGCGAGAAGGCGAGCACCTGTCCGGTGACGTTGCGCGTGATGCTCACCAGCAGCCGCTGCCTGGTGGACTCGATCCCTTCCACCGACTCACGTGGCCCCGGCTCGAACACCGCCACCGGCGCCAGCGTGCCCGGTGTGCGCATCGCCACCGCGGCATCGAACGACGCCACGGCACCGCTGGCGATGCTGCTCGTGCCCTGCGTCCACGGCTCCGACAGCTTCACCAGCACCTGCCCCGCCAGCATGCCGGCCACGTTCGCCTTCAACGGCATTGCCAGCCGCGCCACGTCGCGCGGGCGGACGAGGAAATGCTCGGCCTCGAAGAAGCTGATGCCGCGGTCGATCATGCTCACGCGATGGCCGGACTGGTCGGCGACCGTGTACGGTCGCACGCTCACGTCCGATGGTCGCCCGCGATACACCTCGGTGGCGGCGGAGAGGGGCCGGTCACGCGCCAGCTTCTTCACCACGTAGGCGTAGCCGGATGTGGTCATCTCCCCGGCAGTCCACTCGCGCGCCACCAGTAGCGTATCGACATCCATCCACGCCACCACCTGCTTGCCTTTCGGCAGCGAGAAGCCGTTGCTGACGAAGCGCGGCGTGACGAGATCGAACTCGCGCAGCGTCACCGCGTCCTCACCACCATCGGAGAGCGCGATCAGGCATCGCTCCTCACTCGGCTGCAGGCAGTTGGCACCGTGCCAGACCCAGTTCGCATTTTCGCGGCGCGACAGGGCGTCGAGGTCCAGCACCGTGACCCACGTGGGTGAGGCGGTGCGGTAGCTCGCCAGCGACGTCTTGCGCCAGATGCCGCGCACGTGCGTCGAGTCCTGCCAGAAGTTGTAAAGCGCCCCACCGATGAACGTGACGTACGGAATCCGGTCCTGCGCCTGCGCCATGCGAAGGGCCTCGGCGTGGATGCCGGCGTACCGCGGATCGTTCTCGAGGATGTTGGCCGTGCGCGCGTTCGCGGCGCGCACCCAGGTCATCGCGCGTTCGCTGCTCAGTTCCTCGAGCCAGCGGTAGGGATCGGCGGTGTCGGGTCGGGCGGCCTGGGCGCCGAGTGTGCTGGCGAGGAATGCGGTGAGCGAGAGCAGGGTGAGGGAGCGGCGCATGGGCACTGGCTGGAAGGCGGGAACGCGAGCAGCGACGTTTAGTTGTACTCGAACCGAAGGAATTGTGCCCCCGGCTCCTTGTACTCGTTCGCCTTGGCGACGAGCTCCTCGGCGGACTTGAAGGTGATTCGACCGTTGTTCGGATCGAACAGCTTGAACTTGCCATTCTTGCAGTCGGCAGTCACCGCCCATGCGTGCGGAAGATGCTGGTCCGACACGTACCAGAAGGCACCGTTCGCGCCGACGGCGCTCGCGGAGTCCGAATACCCGACAAATTCGAGGGCGGTGAGGTTTTCGACCTGCTGCAGGATGCCGGCACATTTCGCCTTGAACGAAATGTCCGGCAGCCCACCGTTTCGCCGCCCGATATCGCCCGCGAAGGCCTCTTGGAGAACGCCGACCATGTGATGACGCGCATTGCTGCCCAATGCTCCGGGCTTCGCCTGCTTGGCGTCCACCACCGTTGTGAAGTGGTCTGCGTCGAGCAGCTTCAACAGCGCTGCCGCCTCCGCCTGCGCACCTTGGCCGAGCCCCTTCCAAGTGAGCACGTCGGGTCGCTTTTCGAGTTTGCGCGCCTGCCGAGTGATGAATGCGATGGCCAACGCCATGCAGACACCCTGCGAGACGATGTTCCGCGTGATCCAGTTCTGATTGAACTCGCGATCCTTCCCATTGGCGATCTTGACGAAAAATGCTCGATCACGCATGACGCTCGACTCCTGGTGCGGGACGGAAGACGCAGGGCCGGCGGCACTGAGGGCCCGTTCGTGGATGCGGACGGGAGCAGGCATGGCCCCCTCGTATTCGGTTGCGTGACGTTGCGGCGGAGACGGCCCACTGTCCAGCGAATGTGCCACGGCGACTGCCGTTGCGTACTCGGCATCAGGTGTCACCGTCCTGCCATGGTGCACGACGGTGACGCTGTGACTGCCCTCAGCGCGTGACCGCCGCCCCACCGATCCACACCGAATGCTGTCGCCGGATGTTCGCGAGCCGCTCCAGCGGTGACGCGTCCAGCACCAGCAGGTCGGCCCACTTCCCGGGCTGCAGCGTCCCCAGCTCCCGGTCCACGTGCATGCAGCGCGCGGCGTTCAG
>JANMON010000344.1:0-4819 GCA_031369265.1 Gemmatimonadaceae bacterium
AACCGCGCCGGAATCGCCACCGCGCGTTGCGGGCTCACCCGGCAGACCACGGAATGGCATACCCTCCGCAGTCCGCACGGCGATGAACGGGCCAGTGTTACCCACCATCACGTTCACGTTCGCCACGGTGCACCACGTGGCCTGACCCGTTCGTGCGCCTCGGATGACGAGTGAGTCACCGATGTGCGCCGTGACCGGCGCGACGACTCTCCCGATACCGGTGATCCAGCCGACATGCTCGTCGTTGGCCCAGCCCACTTCGCATGACACCGCCGCGAAATCCTCGAACTGGCCTTTCACGCCACCGCGTATGCTTGGGCTTCGGAAGTTCCCCTGATCGAAGACGTCGTTGACGGTCCATCGCGCGACGACGTTATTGAGGTTGGCCCCGAAGATGGGATGCAGCAGCTTTCCACCGTGCGCCACGCGCTTCAATCGCCCTGCTTCGTCGTCATGCCCACCCATGAGCACATGCAGCGCCGTGACCAAGAAGTAGTTCAGGGGATCCTTGGCATCACGCAGGACTACGCCAAGAGTGCCAAGATATCCCGGTGAATCAGCAGCCACGATAGAGATTCCACCTCTGATCGGGTTGTAATCCTTCGTATCGGTCGGCATCTCACGTTCCTTTCCGCTCGAGGTGAACACGTACGGAGCTGTCCACGCACAATACGCTCAGGATCCGGCCCGCGCGAGACAGGCCGACCGCGGCCTTCCGAGCGGCAACCGTTGCTCCGCACGGGCGCCCAGTCCTTCGCTCCCCCCGCAGACGCAAGGCTGTCCGCAGCAGGCGTCGACCCTGGTCAAAGGGATCTCACGCTGCTTCTCCATGGCATTCGTGGCTCTCTCCCAACGGATGTTGGGGTTCGCGGCTTGCGGCGTAGTCAACGTGAGAATGGCGCCCCACCGATCCACACCGAATGCTGTCGCCGGACGTTCCCGATCCGCTCCAGCGGTGACGCGTGCAGCACCAGCAGGTCGGCCCACTTGCCCGGCTCCAGCGTCCCCAGCTCCCGGTCCACGTGCATGCACCGCGCGGCGTTCAGCGTCGCGGCACTCAGCACCTGCGCCGGTGTCAGCCCCGCATCGACCATCATCTCCAACTCCATCAGCTCGAAGTAGCCCTGGAACCGGCCCAAGGGCCCCGTGTCGGTGCCCATGATGATCGGCACACCGGCGCGGTGCAGCGTGACCATGTTCTGCATCGCGATCGGCAGCTGCGCCTTGTAGCGCTGCGCGCTGGCGCTGGTGCGGATGGACTCCTGGCGCGCCGGCTGCTGCACGGTGGTCATCCAGCTGCGATTCGCATGCGCGAGGAACAGCGAATCGGTGAAGAACGCCGGTGTGCCTTCGTACACGAAGGTGGACACCTCGCGCATCAGCGTGGGCGAGTAACAGACCTTCGACGCCACCAGCGCCCGCACGAAGGCGCTGTCGACCGGCAGGTCACGCACGCTGTGCGCGATGTAATCCGCGCCGGCGGCCAGCAGTGCCTTCGCATCATCCAGGTAGTAGAGATGTACGGCCACGCGCAGCTTGCGCGCGTGCGCGGCGTCGATCACGGCGCGGTAGATCTCCGGCGACATCTTGCGCGCGGCGCCGAGGTTGTCGTCCACGCGGATCTTCACGATGTCCACACCGCGTGCGGCGACGGCGGCCACCTGCGCACGCGCGTCGTCCGGTGACGTAGGCGAAAGCACCGGTCCGCTCAGGTACACGCGGGCGTGCTTCGGCGGCGACGTGCGCTGCGCCTCGCGCGCCGCGAACACCTCCGCCGGTTCATCGCCGAGCGAGAAGACGGTGGTGACACCGTAGGCGGCGTAGGTAGCCAGGTCGGCGGTGCTTGAGGCGTGCGCGTGTCCGTTGATCAGGCCCGGCATGACGAACTTGCCGGCCAGGTCCACGCGCTCGGCTTCGGCCGGGATGCGGACTCGCGCCGCTGGTCCGGCGGCGACGATGCGGCCGTTGCGGACCACGAGGGTGGCGTTCGGCACCGGGGCGCGACCGGTGCCGTCGATCAGGGTGAAGCCGGTGAAGGCGCGGGTCGGAGCGACGGCCTGCGCGTGGAGCGCGGGCGGAAGGCACCACAGTGCGGCAAAGGCCGCAAGAGTCAGAAGGCGTGATGGCATGGGGGTAATCTGATCTGCTGCGCGTGCTGCGACTGTGACCACTCGCGACCGCACCAGACCTGGCAGCCCACATCGGTGGCCAGCGCGCGTTCGGTGTCAATTTCCCCACTCACCCCGCGAGCCGCGCGCGCGCCCACGCCTCGAGCGTCGTTGACGGCAGCCCAGTGGTCAAGGGCGACGAGGCGCGATCGAAGGTCTGGTCCGTCGTCTCGGCGACGATCGTCGCGCTCAGGATGCGCCCCACGCCTTCGTGCAGCGGTGTCAGCACCGCCGCCATGCCCCGCACCACGGACAGCGGCACGTGCAGGATCGCCGCCGGCTTGCCAGACACGCGCTCGAATACCGCTGCCACTTCCCGGCTGGTCAGGTTCTGTGGTCCGCCGATCGTGACCGTCTGGCCGATGAATCGCGAACCGACGAGGGCGTGTCGCGCCACCTCCGCCACATCCGCCGCCGCCACGAAGTTGCGCGGATTGTTTGCTGCACCGAACAACGGCACACGATTGCCAAGCTGCACGTTCTTGCCGATGAGGTCATACGCATGCACCTCCATGAATGCGCTCGGCTGCAGGATCGTGAACGGGATGCCACTCTCCCGCACGACCTGCTCGATCCGCGCCTTCGTTCGCCAGAAGTCCACCGGATGTGCGAGCGATGCATTAAGTGCAGAGGTGAACACCAGGTATTCGACGCCCGTCTCCTTCGCCGCCGTGATCAGCGTGCGCTGTCCGGCGTCGTCCACGATCCGGCTGGCGTTGGCGCCGCGCCCAAGGATGGAGTGCGACGCCGACACCACGGCACGCACGCCCTGCATGGCCATTCGAACCGAAGCCGCGTCACGCAGGTCGCCGCGCACCACCTCGGCACCCTGCGACGCGAATGCCGTCGCGCGGGACGGATCGCGGGTGAAGACGCGGACACGTTCGCCTGCAGCGAGCAGGGAGCGAGTCAGGTGTGTGCCCATCGATCCCGTGGCGCCGACGATCAGGTGCATTCGGACTCTCGCAGAACTGAGGGGTGGCGCCCGCGAGGCCCAGCGCGCACCTGTGTAGCGCGGCGGCGATCGCACGCAAGTGCGGCGCAGCGTGCATCATCATCGCGGCGACGTGGCGCGATGACTCAGGTGGTGCCCCCGCTGGTCGCAACCAGACGCTACGACCAGCGGGACGCTCACGATCGATGACCACCTGAGCACGCCGTGAAACAGATCAGTTTTCGGATGCAGGCAGCAGCATGAAGGTCACTTTCATCGTGACACGGTATTCCGTGACCTTGCCAGCAGCGACGATCACATTCTGATCCTTCACCCACGCGCTCGTGACGCCACCAAGCGTTTCCGTGGCGCGTGCCACGCCCTGCCTCACTGCATCGTCGAAGCTCTGATCGCTGCCGGCGATGATCTCGATGACTTTCGCGACTGCCATGCGGACTCTCCTTGCGGAATTGACGCGACTGCGGACTCCACTGTTCGCGTGAGGTCCGCCGGACGCACGATGCGTCCGGGATGCGTGTCGCAACAATCAGCAGGCGGGAACGCAAGACGGCCAGTGGCCGAGACGGCGGCACGCTACCGTTTCACGGCCGCCGCCATGATCGCGGCGACGTCGACCGTGCGAATCTGCTGGATGCTGCGGTTCAGTCGGTTCAGCGCGACCTGCCCTCCGCGTGCGTCGATCGTCTGCACCACGTTCATGTCGACGAATCGAGTACGCGCAAGCCTGATCACACTCTTGAGCTTCCTCACGCGTGTTCAGCTACCGGTCCCGGCGCTGCATCGGCCGCGTCGAGGCACACGCGCCGTCCCGCAACCCGTCACAAGCGCCGTTCCAGCCGGCGGCTCAGACGGTCCTGGCAGGCACTCGCACTGCCTGGGCGCGCCCGCCACGCCCAGCGCGCAGCGTCAGCATGGCGATTGCCAGCGCGACGATGTTGGCGCTCCACATCGCCAGCGCCGGCGGAATCGCGGAACGATCAGCGAGGTGCTCGCCCGTGATGATGCAGACGTAGTAAACGGCGAAGACGACGAGGCTGATCCCGGCCTGCGCCCCGATGCTGATGCGTGTCGCACGACTGGCGATTCCTGCGGCGAGCAAGGCCAGCACCACGCACGCGGCGGCCAGCGCGAGCTTCTTCTGGATCTCGACCTCGTAGCTCGCGAGCGTGGCGCCCTCATTCACCGATTCCGACGTGGCGCGTGGTGCGCTGAGCAGCTTCGCCTCCGCCGCACGCAATTCGGACACGGTCATGCTACGGTCGCTCGGCGCAACCGTGATCTGACCTGCATACATGGCCTGCAACCGCAGGTTCGCGCGCGGGACCAGCTCGGCATTCAGGGCGAGGCAGCAGAATGCGACGGCGGACGCCATGCCGATGACGGGTGCAAGTCGGAGCGCACCAACGGTGACGGTCGGATCGTCGCTGCCTGTCGCAGTTGGCGTGCGGGAGCCTGCCCAGAGCACCGCAATGAACACCGACATCGGGATCGTGAGGGCGGCTGTGTACGGGATCGAGTACAGCATGACATCGAACGCCGAGCCACTCAGGGGGGCAGCCGTTCGCGTGACCGCGCCCTTCGCCACGAACAGGGCCGTCAGCACGGCGCTCGTCGCGAGGAACGCGAATGCGGTGTGCCGGAGGCTCGCGAGGTTTGCTGTCGTCAGCTCCCGCCGCTCGTCGGACAGGCGCTCGTA
>JANMON010000354.1:0-6571 GCA_031369265.1 Gemmatimonadaceae bacterium
GACAATCCGCAGGCGTGACGGAACGTGTACTGCGCGAACCGCGGGTGAATGGCTGCCAGTGCTGGCAGCGTGCGGGCGATCGGCCCCTGACTGATGCCGAGGTAGGTGTCGTCGGGACGCGCGGCCTGCTGCATGGCGGCCAGGCAAATGCTGACGCAGAGTCGCATGCAGAGCAGCGGCCAGAGCGCCGAGATCTCGGCCTCGGTCAGCGGATGCGCGGCGTGGTAGCCCGCCACCACCTCGGCCGCCGCGGCCAGTGGATCGTCAGCATGCAGCACCACGTACGCCATCGCGATCGCGACGTCGTTCACGGTGTGGCTGTGCACCATGTCGCCGAAGTCCACGATGCCGGTGACGCGCTGCGTGGCGCCGTCCACCAGCAGGTTGTAGTCGTTGGCGTCAGCGTGGATGATGCTGCGCCGGAACGACGGCAGCAGCGGCACCACCAGCGCGTCGTGCAGCGCGGCGAACCCTTCCACCTGCGCACGCAGTGGGTGACGGTCGAGCAACGGCAGCAGGTCGCGCACCACGTTGCCGGCGTGCGCCAGGTCCCAGTGGAAGTGCCGGTGGAACGCGGGATGCTCGAAGGATGCGAGCTGCGCATCGAGTGCGCCGAGTGCCCGGCCGATGTCGTGACGCAGCGCTGGCGTGTGGTACGGGGTCGCACCGAGTGTGGTGCCGTGCACCGCCGTGATCAGGCGAACGAAGTGTCCGTCATGCTGCGCGATGGCGGCGCCCTGCAGCGTCGGTATGAGCTGCGGCGTGACCGCGAGGGCGCTGACATGCCGCAAGGCCGCATTCTCGGCCTCCAACACCTCGAGTCGTTCAGCGGCATTCGCCAGCTTGAGGACGAAACGATCGCCGCTGCCCGTGGTCAGCCGCACATTCTGGTCGCGCTCACTGGGCAAGGCCGTCGCCGCGCCGCTGATGCCGAAGAGTCGGAAGGCGAGGCCCTCGGCGTCGGTGAGGGAGAGGGCAGGAACGCCGGACATGGGTAACGGGAGAGGTTAACGCGTGTGAACGTTGCACGCGGCTGGCGGGCTGCAACCGGATGCGCACCGTACGCATCGGTCATCGGCCATGCAATGGCCACTGCAGCACTCAACGGCGTGGGACACACTCCCGTAGACGGCAGACGAATCCGGCCGGCCGTGGCCACGTACGTGGCGGCTGCGCCCGACCGTGCCTCAACCCGCCCCCGGAGACCCGATGGCTGTACCTGCCCGCGACGCAGCCCCGTCGCACCGTTCGTTCACCACCGGTGCGCTGCTGGCGCTCGCGGTGCTCTCGGCAGCGCCACCGCTGGCACCTGCCGCCGGTGCCCAGGCTGCCCCGGCCGGGCGTGTCACCGGTGTGGTGGCCGACTCGGCGTCGGGCCAGCCGCTGGCATCGGTGCAGATCACGCTCACGCGTGGCACCACGCGCCTGCTCGCCCGCACGGCACCGGACGGTCGCTACACGATCAACGGTGCGGCCGCCGGCACCTACAGCCTCGAGGCGCTGCGCCTCGGCTTCCGCCGCGTCACGCGCACCAATCTCGAAGTGGCCACTGGTGCCACGCTGACCTACAACTTCCGCATGGAAGCGACGGCGCTCAGCCTGCAGGCCGTGGTGACCACCGGCGTGGTCGATCCGGCCAGTGGGACGCGGGTGCCGTTCACGGTGGGTCGTGTCAGCGCCGAGGATGCGCCGGTGCCGGCCACCAACGCACTGGAGACGATTCAGGGCAAGATCGCGGGTGTCAGCGCCGTGCCGCAGGGCCAGGCCGGCAGCGGCACCGAGATCCAGCTGCGCACGCCAACGTCGATCAGCAAGAGCAACGCGCCGCTGATCGTGGTCGACGGCGTGATCCAGACCGGATCGTTCGAGGGGTCCAGCGCCGACCTGCAGAGCATGGACATCGAGAGTGTGGAAGTGGTGAAGGGCGCCGCCGCCGCCTCGTTGTACGGCTCGCGCGCGGCGTCGGGCGTGATCCAGATCCGCACCCGTCGCGGCACCGGGCTGTCTGAAGGCACCACCCGTTTCACGGTGCGATCGGAGTACGGCGCCAACTCGCTCAATTCGCCCGTGCAGTGGGCGCAGAATCACTACTACCTGGTGAATGCGCAGGGCGACTGGATCAACGCCGCCGGGGCCGTGGTGCCGCGCGAGCAGCGTGTGCCGAAGCCGGTCTACGAGCGCTTCCAGGATGCCGAATACAAGCCCGGCACCGCCTTCGACCAGGTGCAGCGCTTCTTCGATCCCGGCAACTTCGCGCGCAACTCGCTCAACATCTCGCAGAACACCGGCAAGACGAACTGGTTCTTCTCGTACGTGAACGGGCGTGAGGACGGCGTGGTGCTGAACTCCGGCCGCTACAACCAGGACGACTTCCGCATCAACCTCGATCACCGGCCGCGCACGGACCTGAGCATCGGCATCAGCGCCTATCACATGCGCTCCACGCGCCAGAACGTGTATGACGACACCTTCTTCGACCTGATCAACCAGGCGCCGGACGTGGACCTGCGGAAGCCGGATCCGGACGGGACGCCCTACATCTTCCAGCCCGACTTCGAAGGGCGCGAGGAAAACCCCCTCTACGTGCTCTCCACGGAGCAGAACGTGCGCAAGCGCGCGCACACGCAGGGCAGCCTCGAGATGCGCTACGCCCCGCTGTCGTGGATGACGGTGGACGGGAACCTGAGCTACGACCGCTCCGACCGGCAGACCAACTTCTTCCTCGACCAGGGCGTGAAGACGGAAGGCTTCGCCAATGGCGGCCCCGGTCGGATCGAGCGCTTCAACGGCACCACCGACGCCCTCAACGCCTCGGTCAGCCTCAACCTGCTGCAGAAGGTGGGTGCGTTCACCCTCCGCAGCACGGTGCGCGGCCTGATGGAGCGCGAGACGAACGAACTCACCACCGCCTCGGGCACGCAGTTCTCGACGCCGGGCGTGCAGAGCCTCAACAACGCCTTCAACCGCTTCGTCTCCTCCACCAGCGAGACGATCCGCACCAACAGCTTCTTCCTCAGTGGCGCGGTGGATTACAAGGGCAAGTACCTGGTGGACGGCCTGGTGCGCCAGGACGGCAGCTCGCTGTTCGGCCCCGATGAGCAGAAGAACTGGTATTACCGCTACAGCGGCGCCTATCGCGTGGCGGCCGAGCCGTGGTGGCCGGTGAAGGCGATCACCGAGTTCAAGGTGCGCGCGTCCGTCGGCACGGCCGGTGGTCGCCCGAGCTTCAACGACCAGTTCGAGACCTACAACTTCATCGAGGGCGGTGGCCTGGTGAAGCAGAACCTCGGCAACCGCTCGCTGAAGCCGGAGTACTCGCGCGAAATCGAGTTCGGCATCGACGCCATCATCAAGGATCGCTACTCGCTGCAGCTCTCGCGCGCCAAGCAGAAGACCACCGACCAGCTGCTGCTGATCCCGCTGGCCGGCTTCTTCGGGTATGCCAACCAGTGGCAGAATGCCGGCACGGTGGAAGGCGAGACCTACGAGGGCACGCTGGAGGCGCAAGTCATCCGCAAGCCGAACTTCACCTGGCGCACCGGCATCGTGGCCGACCGCTCGCGCAACCGCATCACGGAGTTCAACCGCTCCTGCTTCACTACCGGTACCATCGGGTACCGCTGCGCCGGTGAGCGCCTCGGTTCGATGTACGGCTTCAGCTTCATGAAGGGCACCAGCCAGCTGCCGGCCGCGGCGCAGGCACGGGCCGGTGAGTTCAACGTGAACGACGAAGGGCTGCTGGTGTGGGTCGGACCGGGCAACAGCTTCATCGAGGGTGAGGCCAAGCGGCTCTGGGGCACCACCGCCACCATCGGCACCACCAACTACGGCTGGGGCCTGCCGATCACGTCGCTCGACTCGGTCGGCAACGCCGCCGTGGTACGCATCGGCGACGGCAACCCGAACTACCGCCTCGGTTTCTCGAACACCATCGGCATCAAGGGCGTGCAGATCTTCATGCTCTGGGACACGCAGGTGGGCGGCAACGTGTACAACCAGACCAACCAGCGGATGTACCAGTACGGCCGCAGCAGTGACGTGGACCAGTACGCGCGCATCCAGGGGTTGAAGAAGCCGGTGGAGTACTACGTGGCGCTGTACGCGGCCAACAACCCGACCGACTACTTCGTCGAGGATGCGCGCTTCGTGAAGCTGCGTGAACTCTCGGTCAAGTACCGCCTCGGCTCACAGTTCACCAGCGCGCTGGCGCGCCTCGGCGCGCAGGGCATGTCGGTCTCGCTGATCGGACGCAACCTGCTGACCTTCACCCGCTACAAGGGCTACGATCCCGAAGTGGGCACCGTGCTCAATCGCCTCGACAGCTTCGCCTATCCGCGCTATCGCACGGTGACGGGCAGCGTCGAGCTCACCTTTTGAGCGCCCGACATCATTCCATGACTCATTTCCTTCGTGCCATTGTGCTGCCGGCGAGTGTGTTGCTCCTCGCCGCCGGCTGTCAGGACCTGAACGTCACCAACCCGAACCTGCCCGACGCAGCGCGTGCCACCACGCAGCCGCTGACGACGGAGTCGTTCGTGGCCACGTCCTTCCGCACCTGGTGGCCCGTCAGTGGTCACGGCAACTATCCGTCCTTCGCCTTCTCCACGATGGCGCGCGACGTGACCTCGGGCTTCGCCGACTTCGGACAGCTGGAACTCTCCGCCGAGCCGCGCTCGGCGTGGAACAACAGCCCGGTGAACGGTCGCAACCAGGTCAACCAGGATCCGTGGTACGCCTACTATCGCACCATCTCGTCGGCCAACGACGTGCTGGCGTCGCTGGACGGCGGACTGGTGATCGTTGATCCGGTGCGCACCGCGCGCGCGCGGGCGATGGGCAAGTTCATGCAGGGCCTGTCGTACGGGTATCTCGGCCTGATGTTCGACAAGGCGGTGATCACCGACGAGACGACCAAGCTGGATACCATCACCACGCCATCGTTCGTGCCGTACAACCAGGTGACGACGTACGCGATCACGAAGCTCGACCAGGCTGCGGCGGCGGCCCAGGCGCAGCCGACGATGACCTTCCCGGTCGAGTCGTGGCTGTTCCAGGGGCTGACGAAGGACGAGTTCGTGCGCCTGACGAATTCGTATGCAGCACGCCTGCTGGCCGGTGTGGCGCGCACGCGTGCCGAACGCGCGGCGGTGAAGTGGACGGAAGTCATTCGTCGCATCGACGCCGGTGTGCAGGTGGACTTCGCACCGGTGGCACAGCCCGACGTGCTGGTGGATGACTGGAAGCGGTTGCTGGCGCGCCTGCGCACGGTGGGTCGTCCGTCGGACTTCGCGCGGCCGAGCTACTGGCTGGTCGGTCCGGCCGACTCCACCAACGGCTGGGTGAACTGGGTCGCGACGCCGGTGGACAGCCGCCAGCCGTTCCAGATGCGCACCCGTGACCGCCGGCTGCAGGGCACCACCGGGCCGGCCTCGCCGGGCAAGTACATGGGCTACAACCTGAACAACCTGTTCGCAGTGGCTCGTGGTACGTGGCGCTTCTCGCACTACTACTTCCTGCGCTATGGCACCGGCACCTCGTGGCAGACGGGCCCGCAGCCGGAGCTGACGGTGGCCGAGATGGACCTGCTGAAGGCCGAAGCGCTGATCCGTCTCGGTCGGGCCAGTGAGGCACTGCCGCTGATCAACAAGACGCGCGTGGCCAACGGTGCACTGCCGGCGGTCACGATCGATGGGCCGCCCGACGCACCGGGTTGCGTGCCGCGCAAGCAGAGCGGCGCCTGCGGCAGCCTGTGGGACGCACTGCGGTACGAGAAGGGCATCGAGCTGTATGGCAACACCGGCATGCTGTCGTACCTCGATGCGCGTGGTTGGCAGACGATGCCGGAGAACACGCTGGTGCAGTTCCCGATTCCCGGCCGCGAACTCGGCACACTGTTGCTGCCGCTGTACACGTTCGGTGGTCCTGGGGGCTTGAACAGTTCGCCGGCGCCGGATCCGGAGCGGTGTCCGGTGGCGTTGAACCGCTGCCCGACCTGAGGCTGCGTGACAGAAAGTGAAACCGCCGCTGCGTCAGAGGATCGACGCGGCGGCGGTTTTTTCGTGTGCGTTTCAGGCGGTTACCGCGACACGACTTGAACGCGCCAATCCGTGACGTTGCCAGCGCTCCAGCGTCTTGAGACAACGGTGCGCCCCGCCGGCGCGCTGTGTTTTGCTCATGGGACCGACGATCACGTATCGCTCAAGCCCATTGGCGTCATTCCGATACTCTGGAAATGCTCCCGATCCTGAGTCACGGCGACTCACCGACTCCTCTTCCCGATCGTCGCGGTTGCCTGCGGTGCGAGGTGCCTCCCGCTCCGGTCGACAGCGACGGCGACCTGCATTGCTGGTTTCCCGCGCCTCACGTGGCGAACAAGGTTCGCGTGATGCTGGGCGAGATGGGCTTCGCGCCACGTGCGTCGGCTGGTGGTGGCATGACATGCTTCATACCCGCCAATGCGCTCGACGTCATCGCGGGCGGACTGCGCGACCGCCTCTCGAACATCGAGCGCGAGGACACGCGCGCGCTGATGACCGCTGCCGGTGCGGCCTTCGTGCCCGACGACCTGGCG
>JANMON010000025.1:0-10906 GCA_031369265.1 Gemmatimonadaceae bacterium
GAGCGCCTCCGACGTGATCGGCGATGCGATGTTCGAGGAGAATGCAGATGGCATGGTGATGGTCCGTGACATCGAGTTGTACTCGATGTGTGAGCACCACATGCTGCCGTTCTTCGGCAAGGCGCACATTGCCTACATCCCCGACGGCCGCGTGGTCGGCTTGTCGAAGCTGGCGCGGGTGGTGGAAGTGTTTGCGCGTCGCCTGCAGGTGCAGGAGCGGATGACCGAGCAGATCGCGCAGGCGCTGGCCGATGTGCTGAAGCCGAAGGGTGTGGGCGTGGTGATCGAGTGTGCGCACATGTGCATGGCGATGCGCGGCGTCGAGAAGCAGAACTCCAAGACCATCACCTCGGCGCTGATCGGCAACTTCCGCAGCGACGCCAAGACGCGTGAGGAATTCCTGCGCCTGGCCCACGGTCGCGCCTGACGGAAACCGCGCTCCAGCATTCCGCACCACCCACCGCCGCCGGCCGATCCGATCTCGCCGGCGGCGGTACATTTCCGCCATGACCAATCGTCTCACCGCCGTGATCACCGGCGCCTCGAAAGGGATCGGTGCCGCCGTCGCCCGCCGTTGCGTGCACGAAGGTTTGCGCGTGGCGCTGCTGGCGCGCACCGCTGGCCCGCTGCAGGCGCTCGCCGACTCGCTCGGTGCGGAAGCCATCGCCGTACCCTGTGATGTGACCGACGCCGATGCGGTGACGGCCGCCGCGGCAGAGATCATGGCCACCTTCGGAGGGGCGCCGGACCTGCTGGTGAACAACGCCGGCCTGTTCCAGATCGCCGCCGTGGACGAGATGTCGCCCGCCGACTTCAGCGCGGTGCTGCAGACCAACCTCGTCGCGCCTTTCCTGCTCACGCGTGCGCTGTTGCCGGCCATGAAGGCGCGTGGCAGCGGTACCATCGTCACGCTCGGCTCCATCGCCGATCGCGCCGTCTTTCCCGGCAACGGTGCCTACGCGGCCAGCAAGTACGGCGTGCGGGCGCTGCACGAGGCCATGCGGGCAGAATTGCGCGGCACTGGGGTGCGAGCCACCCTCGTCTCTCCGGGCCCCGTGGACACGCCGCTGTGGGACCCGCTCGACCCGGACAACCGCCCGGGCTTCACGCCGCGCGCCGCGATGCTCTCGGCCGACGACGTGGCGGATGCGATCTGGTTCGCGGCGTCGCGACCGGCCACCGTCACCATCGACGAACTCCGTCTCTCGCGGAGCTGAGGCGCGGTGTTCACGGAGCTGATCGACACGCTGCGCTGCCCGATGGCACACGAGGACAGCTGGCTGGTGGCCACCAGCACCCGCACCGGCAACCGGCACATCCTCGATGGCAAGGTGGGTTGCCCAGTGTGCAAGACGACCTTCGACATCACCGACGGCGAGGTGATGTTCACCGCCACACCGGTGCTGCGCAGCGCGATCGTGCTGGACGACGATGCCGCGTTCCGGCTGGCGGCGCAGCTGCACCTGGTCGAGACACCGCAGCCGATCCTGCTGACGGGGCTCTGGTCGCGCGCCGTGGCACCGCTGCGCCGCATCGTCTCCAGCGTGACGATGTTCGTGGGAGACGCGACGACGGTGGTGACGCAGGACGAGCGCGTGAGCACGCTGCGCCTGCCCGTCACCGGCATCCCGCTCGCCACCGGCGCGTTACGCGGCGTGGCGCTCGATCGCGCCCACAGCGGCGCGGTGTTCGTCCACGCGGCCGCGCGTGTGCTGCGTACCGGCGGTCGCCTGGTGGTGCCGGCGTCGGTGGCCCTCGACGTTCAGGTGTGGCGCACCCTCGCCACCGATGCCGACGTCACCGTGGCCGAGCGCCTGCCGGTGGCCAGCGCGCCCATCCCGCTCCGTCGCGCACCCACCGCGCCGCTGTTCGAGGCCTGAACGCTGGCGGGATCGGTGTTCGAATTGCGATTCTGCTTGCACGCACCGTCGCGCGATAACTTGTCGGCGGTCGCCGCCCCGCTCACGCGATCACCTGCCTGCATGCCGCGATCGACACGCCCAGCCCGCACATGACGATTCCGCCGCTCGACCCACAGGACTGGGAGCAGTATCGCGCCCTCGCCCATCGCATGGTCGATGAATCACTCGACTACCTGCGCGACGTGCGCGAGCGACCCACCTGGAAGCCGATGCCCGACGAGGTGCGCGCCCGGCTCACCTCCCAACCGTTGCCGCGGTCGGGCATGGGTGACATCGCGGTGTACGAGGAATTCCTGGCCGACGTGCGCCCGTATCCGAACGGCAACATCCATCCGCGTTTCTGGGGATGGGTGATGGGCACCGGCACGCCGCAGGCCGCGATGGAGGATTTCCTGGCGTCGGTGATGAACCCGAACTGCGGCGGCTTCGAGCAGTCGCCGATCCTGGTCGAGCGGCAGGTGATCAAGTGGTGCGCGGAGCTGATGGGTTTTCCGGAGACTGCAGGCGGAATCCTCGTCAGCGGCGGCACCATCGCCAACGATCTCTGCCTGGCCGTCGCGCGGCAGAAGGGCGCCGGCTTCGACGTGCGCGCTGATGGACTGCAGGGCGATCATCCGATGCTGCTGGTCTACGGCAGCACCGAAACGCACGGCTGGCTGAAGAAGGGCTGCGAACTGCTCGGCCTGGGCGCGGCCGCGTTCCGCCGAGTTCCGGTGCTGGACGATTATACGGTGGACGTGGCCGAGATGGCGCGGATGATCGCGGCTGATCGCGCGGCAGGACACCGGCCGATCTGTATCGTCGGCACCGCGGGCACGGTGCAGACCGGCGCCACCGACGACCTGATGGCACTGGCAGATCTCGCCGCGCGCGAGCAACTCTGGTTCCACATCGACGGCGCGTTCGGCGCCATGGCTGCCCTCTCGCCCGAAACGGCGGCACAGGTGGCAGGCCAGGAGCGTGCCGACTCGGTCGCGTTCGACCTGCACAAGTGGGGCTACATGCCGTTCGACGTGGCCTGCGTGCTGGTGCGCGACGACGCCGACCTGGTGGAGACCTTCTCGGCCAGCGGCGCCTACCTCGCCAGCGAGAAGCGCGGCCTGATGGCGCAGAGCGGCGTGTTCTTCGCCGATCGCGGTGTCGAGCTGACGCGCAGTTTCAAGGCGCTCAAGGTCTGGATGCGCCTCCGCGCCACCGGCACCGACACCCTCGGCCAGCACATTGCGCGCAACGTGGGGCAGGCGCAGCGCCTGGCCGCGATGGTGACGTCGCACGCCGAATTGGAGCTGATGGCGCCCGCGCCGCTCAACATCGTGAACCTGCGCTACGTCGCGCGGGGCCGCGACGATGCGGCGCTGGATGCCCTCAACCGCGAAATCCTGATCTCGTTGCAGGAAGAGGGCGTCGCGGTCCCCAGTGGCACCGTGATCCGCGGCCGCTTCGCGATCCGTGTGGCGATCGTCAACCATCGCTCCACCGACGACGACTTCGATCTCTTCCTCGACGCGGTGCTCCGGCTTGGCCGTACGCTCACGGCCTAGGCGTTTGCGATTGGTCGGCATCTACTGAACAGCTGATCGCAGAACGGCAGCAGCCGCGGAAGGGAACATTCGCAGAAGGGCAACTGCAAGGGCTTTGGTGGGCTCCGATGCGGTGGAGGGTCCGTTCGCTGTTCCCCCAAAAATCGCCTGGCTGAGCACCGATGCCCGCCACAGCGCGCATGTCCGCCAATCCCCAGTCGATCTTCTGCGGCGGTGCAGTTCTGCGGCTGCTCAGTTCTGCGATGAGCCGTACGCAGTCAACCGACTCCGATCGCGTAGAAGCGCCTACTCCGCCGAGCTGCCGTCTTCGTAGAGCGCGTCGATGATCGCCTTGTACTTCTCGTTGATCACACGCCGCTTGACCTTCAGCGATGGGGTCAGCTCGCCGCCCTCGATCGTGAACTCGTGCTCCAGCAGCGCGATCTTCTTCGGTGATTCGAACTTGGCCAGCCCCACCATCTGGCTGCGCACTTCGCGATCCATCTTCTCCACCACCGCAGCGTCGGTGAGTAACGCGGTGCGATCGGTGGTCGTGATGCCCTTGTGGGCGGTCCACTTCAGCAGCGCGTCCCAGCTCGGCACCACCAGCATCACCGGGAACTTCCGCTTGTCGCCGATCATCACCGCCTGGCTGACGAAGGCGTTGGTGACGACGGTGTTCTCGATCGGCTGCGGCGCGATGTTCTTGCCGCCGGCGGTCACGATGATGTCCTTCTTGCGATCGGTGATCTTGAGGAAGCCATCCTGCATCGCACCGATGTCGCCGGTGTGGAACCAGCCGTCGGCGTCGATCGCCTCGGCCGTCGCCGTCGGGTTGCGATAGTAGCCCTGCATCACGCTCGGACCGCGGGTGAGGATCTCACCGTCGGCGGCGATCGCCACTTCCACGCCTGCCACCAGTTCACCCACCGTGCCGACGCGGATGTTGTCGAGCCGGTTGACACTGATCACGGGGCTCGTCTCGGTGAGGCCGTAGCCTTCCACCAGCGTCAGGCCGACGGCCACGAAGAACTTGTTGATCGTGCTCGCCAGTGGGGCGCCACCACTGCAGGCCACGCGCAGGCGGCCGCCGAGGCGCGCCTTGATCTTGCTGAACACCAGCTTCTGCGCCACCGCGTACTTCGCCGCCAGCAGAGCGCCCGGCTCGCGCTTGGCAAGGAACGCATCGGCCCACTCGTCGGCCACCTGCAGCGACCAGTGGAAGATGCGCTTCTTGAGCGGTGAGCCGGCGTTGCCACCTTCCATGATGCGCGCGTACAACTTCTCGTAGATGCGCGGCACCGAACTGAGGATCGTCGGTCGCACCTCGCCCAGGTTGGCCGCCACCGCCTCGATCGACTCGGCATACGCAATCGTGCAGCCGCCGGCGAACAGCATGTAGTGGCCGCTCATGCGCTCGAAGATGTGCGACAACGGCAGGAAGCTCAGCGCCACGTCGTCATCCTTCGGGTCCAGCACCGGCAGCGCCGCGAACACGTTGCTGTGCAGGTTGTCGTGCGAGAGCATCACGCCCTTCGGCAGGCCGGTGGTGCCCGAGGTGTAGATCAGTGTGGCGAGATCGTCGGGCTGCGCCGACAGTGCGGAGGCTTTCCACGCGGCGGCACGTTCCGGCGAATCCACCACCGCGCCTTCGGCCATGAATTCGTCCATCGTGACGTCACAGCCGGCCGGTGCCGGCGAGCAGAAGCTGATCACGCGGCGGAGTGAGGGCACGTCGGGCCGGATGCGCGCGATCTTCGCCGCCTGCTCCGGCGTCGAGACGAACATCGCCACCGCGCCGCTGTCGTTCAGGATGTGCACCATCTGCTCGGCGGGCAGCGTCGGGTAGATCGGCACGTCGGCCAGGCCGGCGGTCAGGCAGGCGTAATCGGCGATCGCCCACTCGGGTCGGTTCTCTGACAGCAGTGCCACCCGATCACCACGCGTCAGCGCCAACTCCTGCAGGGCCAGCGAGGTGTGTCGCACGCGATCCAGCAGCATCGCGTGCGAGATGTCCTGCCACTGCCCGTTCTGCTTGAATCGCAACGCCGCCGGCTTGGCGAACTTCGCGATCGCGTCGAAGAAGAGCTGCGTCAGCGTGCCAGGTGCGGGGCGCGGTGGTCCGCGATGCACCACCAGCGCACCGGCTGCGGCATCGTGCTCGAGGGCGGCCCGGGATACTGCCATACTTCCTCCGTGCGACATGACCAGCGGGCGCGTGCCGAAGGTGCCGAGCCCGGCGGGTGCTGCTGACCCGATGCGCTGAGGCTAGGGGAGTGCGCGAGTCGGCGCCAGCGGCGCGCGATCACGCACCATGCTGCCGGAGGCGAGCGAGAACGGCACCAGCCGCAGCGTGATCCGCAGCGGACTGCCCGCGACCTCCACACCGCGCGCGCGATGCGAGGCCTCGATGGTCACGGTGCCGGTGCCGGTGGCGCCGGCCTTGGTGTAGGCCTTGAGCCGCAGCGTCGCCGCGCCGCTGCTCACCACCGCCGACGTCGCCGGCTTGCCGCTGCCGGTGCCCACCAGGCGCACCGAGTCGAGGATGGTGGTGGAGAAACTCACCACCCGCATCTTGACGCGCAGTCCGTTGAGCGAGACCAGCGTGGATTCCGGCACCACCTGCCGGATCACGTTGGCGCTGACGTCGCGGTAGCGCAGCGCGGTGTCGGGACGGTCGTATACGATCGAATCGGTGGCCGTGTTGCCGGTCACGAGGCGAGTGGGCGCCGGCACTACCGCGAAGGTCTGCGTCTGGCTTTGTAGCGCACCCGCCTGCGCCACCACGCGTACCGCGCTGGCCTCTCTCGCACCCACGATGCGGAAGCCGGAGAGCACGGTGAAGGCGCGCACCGACGTGCTGTCGATGCCGATGATGCGGATCTGCGTATCGGGCACCGCGCCGCCATTGCCACTGAAGGCCCTTGCGGGCACGGGGGCCGGCAGCAGGTCGCCGCCGCGCATGGTGTCGCCGACCACCACCGCCAGCGCCGGCAGCGAATCGAACTGCAGCGACACCGGCACCTGCGGATCGGTGCTGACGTCGGTGCAGCCCGCCAGGGCCGCCACCGTCAGCAGCGCGGCGGTGAGGCCACGCCGAGCCGTCATCACGCGAAGTGCTCCGCGAGGCGGGCGGCGAGGTTGGTGTACGCCAGGGCGGCCGGGTCGGTAGGCGCGCGCATCACCACCGGCACTCCGGCGGCGAAGGCGTCAGCCGCGGCGATCGAGCGGGGAATCACGATGTCGTAGACCAGGTTCGGGGGCAGGTGCTGACGGATGTACTGGGCGGTGCGCTCGCTGGACGAGTTGCCCGCCTGATACATGGTCAACAATACCCCTTCGAGGGCCAGTTGGTCGTTCGAGGCCAGCGCGTCCTGAATACCGCGCAGGATCTGCGGGGTGGTCTGCAGCGCCAGCGGTTCGCACTGCAGCGGCACCAGCACGTGCTGGCTCAGGCTCAGCACGGCACGCACGATGCCGCCCAGGCCCGGCGGCGTGTCCACCACCACCACGTGGCAGCGTTCGCGGGCCACCCGCAGCAGCTGCGCCAGTTGCTGCGTCTCGGTGGCGCGGCGGGTGTAGTCGTCGTGCTCGAAGGCATCGTCCACGCTGCCCACCAGCATCGCGCGCAGCCAGGGCAGCTGGGTGGGCAGGATGATGTCGCGCAGCGAGACGGTGCCGCGCAGGTAATCGGCGAATCCTGCCGTCGGGTGGCCCTTCCGCAATCCCACCCCGTACCGCACCGCGCCCTGCGGGTCCACGTCCACGATCAGGGTCTTCAGCCCGCGGCGTGCGAAGGCCGCCGCCAGGTTCACTGCCGTCGTGGTCTTGCCTACGCCGCCTTTCTGACTGACGACCGCGAGGACGCGGCCGGGGGCTGGTTCAGGCGTCATTCCCGTGACGGAGCCCGTCGGTGCCGGTGGCCTTCAAGCCGGAAAAATCGGCTGACGCCTCGGTGTGCATGTCGCGGACCGCGGCATGGCGCACCGGTGTGTCCACCGGTTCCCTGGCGACGGCATCGTCGGCAGTCTCGAGCACCTCGGGTTCACCGCGCAGGGTGCGCAGTGTGGCGCGGGCGTGGGCGATCCACCGCGCACTGTCGCCACCACTCGGCGCCGCCGCGAGGAAGGTTTCCAGCAGCGCGATGGCGCCCTCGGTGTCGCCCTTCTTCGCCAGCAGGAACGCCGCCCCGTAGTTGGCCCCGGGATGGGTCGGCTCGCCCTCGAGAATCTTGCGGTAGCTGCGGATCGCCTCGTCCGCACGTCCGGACTTGGTGAAGACGATCGCCATGTTCAGCAGGATGCGCGGGTCATCCGGACTCGTTCGCAGGGCCAGCCGGTACGACGTCAGCGCACCATCGAGATCGTTGGCCTTCTCGAGCGAGAGCCCTTCTGCCACGAAATCGGGCCGACTCGCACCGAGTTCGCGCGCGCTGGGATGCCCACCCAGCAGGCGCGACACGCCATCGGAGACACGGCGCAACCAGGTCATGGATACAAAGTCGAGGAAGAGAGTTCGCGGGCCGGCGTGCGGATGCACCGCGCGTGGGCACGTGATTCTGCACAAGCTACGTGCGCGGTACCGTCAGTGGCAATGATGCCGCGCTGCAGGCACTGGCAAGACCGGCTAGTGTAGAGCAGCGCTCACCGCGATCGCACTGCCGTTCAGTTCGCCCCGCCCACGGAGATGTCCGCAATGCCCACTCGCCGCACCACCGTCGATCCTGCCAAGGGTGTGCTGGAAGTGGAATGGCAACTGTTCGGTGAACTGTCGCGCGCCCTGGCCCTCAAGGTCTCGCGCGAGTTCAACCCCGACCTCGTGGTCGGCATCGCCAATGCCGGCGTGATCCCCGGTGCCACCATCGCCTCGATCCTCGACGCCCCGTTCGTGTCGATGACCGTCAGCCGCCGCTATCGCCCCGACGCGCAGGTGCGCGAAACGCCCGCCATCTTTGGCGAGGCGCCGGCCGCCGCCCGCGGCAAGCATGTGCTGCTGGTGGACGAGACCTGCGACACCGGCGACACCATCCGCCTCGCCCGCGCCGCGCTGGTGAACGTCGGCGCCGAATCGGTGAAGACCGCCGTCAGCTTCCGCACCGGGCCGTTCGTCCCCGATTTCGCGGCCATGTCCACCGAGGCCACCATCATCCTGCCGTGGGATCGCGAGCTGCTGATCAATGGTGCGCTGGTGCTGAACCCGGCCTACGCACCGTTCCTGCAGGCATAGTCGCCGACGGCGCGTTCCCGTCAGCGCTTCAGCGCAGGCGCGGTGCTCGGCGGACGGCGGTGCCTGGTCGCCTGCTCGAACGAAAAGCCCAGCCCCAGCAGCTGCGCCTCGCTGAACGGACGCCCGAGGAACTCGAGGCCCACCGGCAACGCATCGCTGGTGAAGCCCATCGGCACCGTCAGCGCGGGGAAGCCGATCTGCGGACTGAGGCCACGGTTGTCACCGCGTCCGTAGGCATCGGTCGTCCGCGGATTGGTGAGCACGTCGGCCGCGATCACCGTCGTCGCCGCGTCGTACGTGGCATACACGATCGCATCCAGCTGTCGCTCGGCCATCATCGCCAGGATCTCGACCCGCAGCGCCTCGCGCTGCTTGAGCACCTGCAGGTAACCCGGATCGTCGGTGCTCTTGCCGAGGTAGGTCACCATGGCGCGTGCGCGCCATGGGTTGACGGTGCCGGCCAGCAGGATCTCTGCCAGCGTCTTCACCGGCGCGTTCGGGTGCGCGGCGAAGTAGGCGTTGGTGGCCTCCTCGGTCTCGTAATCGTTGCCCATGCCGCCGCGAGTGCGGGGTTGTGGCAGCGAGTCGATCACGATCGCACCGCGTGCGCGCAGCGTCGCGATCGCGCTGTCGAACACCACGCGCACCTTCGCGTATTCCACGATCAGCACGCGGTTGGTGGAGTCGCGCTTGGCGGCTGAATCGGCACGCGTGACCGAATCACTCTTCGCCTTGGCGATGCCTGCCGGTGTGGTGTCGCGCGGGGCACGCGCACTGTCGCCGGCGGTGGATGCGGCGCGGCGTGGTGACGCCGTGTCGCGCGGGAAGCGCATCACACCGATGCGTGCGCCACGCAGCGCGTCGGGCTTGAGTGCGGTGGTGTACGTCGGCGGCACATGACCCGCGGCATAGGCGGTGATTGGATCGTTCGCATCGTATCCCGCGATCACGTCCAGCACCCGCGCGGCGTCGGCCACGGTGCGTGTCATCGGCCCCATCGTGTCCTGCGTGGGGTTGGCGGGCAGCATGCCGAAGCGACTCACCAGCTGCAGCGTCGGTCGCAGTCCTACCAGGCTGCTCACGGCCGCTGGTCCGCGGATCGAGCCGCCGGTGTCTTCACCGATACCCACCAACCCGAAGTTCGCCGCCACCGCCGTCGCCGATCCACCCGACGATCCGCTCGGATTGCGGGTCGGATCGTAGGCGTTGCGGATGATGCCCGCCGCCGAGCCCACGTAACGTCCTGCAAACTCACCCATGGTGGTCTTGGCGATGATGATCGCGCCGGCGCCTTCGAGGCGCTTCACGGCCGTTGCATCGCGCTTTGGCGTGAAGTTGGCGTAGATGGCCGAACCGTAGGTGGTCGGCATGTCGATGGTCTCGATCTGATCCTTGAGCAGCACCGGCACACAATGGAGCGGGCCGCGCGGCGTCTTGCTCCGCAGTACCGCATCCAGCGAATCCGCCTCGGCCAGCGCGCGCGCATTCACGTGCTGGATGGAGTTCAGGTTCGGTCCCTTCTTGTCGTACGCCGCGATGCGATCGAGGTAGGCCTGCACCAGCGCGCGGCAGGTGAGCCGCTTCGCATCCATCGCCGCGTGGACGCCGGGGATGGTGGCCTCCATGACGTCGTACTGCTGGGCGCGGAGTAGTGCGGGGAGTGCGGCGCAGGCCGCAACGACGAGGACAAGCCGACGCGCGATCGACATGGGGGCGGGGCAGGGGGCGACGTGGTGTGCGGCGGGCTGGCGGGCAATGCAGAGTAGTACCGCGTTCAAGCCGGACGCGCACCTCTGCGCGAGGTTTTTCCGGGTGCCACCACCGCGCGGCAACATCATTGCGCCACCCGCAGGGCCGCCGCATCGTTGGAGATTCGCCCCTCCCGTCCGAACGTCTTCCTGGAGTTTGCATGCGTGGTGTCCGATCCGGTGTGGTGCTGGCTGCCGCCTTTCTCGCCGTGGTACCGACCGTGACCCTGTCGGCACAGCGCGCCACCACCATGGCCGGCCGCAGCACCGTCTACGCACCAGCCGGTATGGTCGCCACCAGCCAGCCGCTCGCCTCGGCGGCAGGACTCGAGGTGCTGCGCACCGGTGGCAATGCGATCGATGCGGCGGTGGCGGCAGCGGCGGTGCTCAGCGTGACCGAGCCACACATGACGGGCATCGGCGGCGACATGTTCGCCATCGTCTGGCTGGCCAGGGAACAGCGTCTGGTGGCGATCAACGCCAGCGGGCG
>JANMON010000032.1:0-5284 GCA_031369265.1 Gemmatimonadaceae bacterium
GGCCCGCCGCCCGGCAGCGTGCTGGTGCGGTCGGCGATCTCGCACAGGTCCAGCTTGGCGCGCACCGGATGCGCAATTCGCACCCGTTCGCCCATCGCGTCGATCGCATCGATGTATTCCTGCAGGCAATTCAATGACACGTTCACGTCAGCAAGAAGGGGAAGTCACGTGGGCACGGCATGCGAAAACTCACGCCACGCCGACATGAATCGCCGCGATGCCGAACGACAGCGGCGTCCAGGTCACCTCGCGGAAGCCGGCGGCGGTCATGCGCGCCGCCAGTTCTTCCTCCACCGGGAAGTGTGCGACACTCTTCGGCAGGTAGGAGTAGGCCGTCTTGTGCCCGCTCACCACCCGCCCGATCGTCGGCAGCACGCTGTGGAAGTAGAACTGGTAGCCGGCACGCACGGCCGCGTTGCGCGGGGTCGAGAACTCGAGGATCACGAAGCGCGCCCCCGGACGCAGCGCGCGGCGCACCTCGCGCAGGCCGGCGTCCAGCGCCGCCACGTTGCGGATGCCGAACGCCACGATCGCGCCGTCGAACGTGCCGTCGGCCACCGGCAATTGCAGCGCATCGGCCGCCACCGGGCCCACCGACGAGCGCGGCGCCTTGCCGTCGCCCATCCGCAGCATCGGCTCGGCGAAGTCGGCGGCCATCACGTAGCCGCTGAACCCCGCCTGCCGCACCAGCTGCACCCCCACGTCCAGCGTGCCGGCGCAGAGATCCAGGTACCGGCCCGCCGGTGCCGAGCGCCACGCCAGCGCCTCCAGCGCACGCCGCCGCCACCCCTTGTCGATGTTCATCGACAGGACGTGGTTCAGCAGGTCGTAACGGGGTGCGATCTCGGAGAAGATCTGCTGGACGTACGCGCGTTTCTCCGCACCGCCGGCAGCGGCGGCATCAGCGCGCCGTCGGTCGGCTTCGAGTGTGCTTGGCATCAGGTGACAAAGGTCGCGGAACACCGGCAGGTGCCACAAGGCAGCGCCGCGGCGAACTGCGCGGGACTCGTCAGGGGACAGTGCAAGGTCTAGCTTGGCCAACGCACTGCGGGCGCCGCACATCGGCTGCCGCCCGCGCGTGCCTCCCCGACGCATGCCCCGGCTCCTCGACGCTGCCAACCTCCCTGACGCTGATCTGGTCGCCCTGGCTCAGGAAGGCCGCGACGAGGCGTACCGGGAGCTGATCCGCCGCTACGAGCGCCCGGTCTTCTCGCTGGTCTACCGCATGGTCCGCGATCGCGAGGCCGCCGAAGACCTGGCCCAGGAGACCTTCATCAAGGTCCTCAACAACATCGAGAAGTACTCCCCGGAGTTCAAATTCTCGAGCTGGCTGTTCAAGATCGCCAACAACCTCGCGATCGACTCGCTCCGCCGTCGTCGCCTGGACACCATCAGCATCGACGGCGCGTCGGGCGCCGCCACGCAGGCCGAAATCGAGGCGACCAGCTTCGAGATCGGCGACCGCAGCGAAAACGCCCTCGACGAGATGGCCAACAAGGAGCTCGGCGCCGCCATCGAAGTCGCCATCGCCAAGCTCCGCCCCCTCTACCGGAGCTGCATCCTGCTCCGGCACGTGGACGGCCGATCCTACGAGG
Source organism: Gemmatimonadaceae bacterium (assembly GCA_031369265.1). GTDB lineage: Bacteria > Gemmatimonadota > Gemmatimonadetes > Gemmatimonadales > Gemmatimonadaceae > JACMLX01. The sequence goes on from JANMON010000032.1 coordinate 1,596, forward strand.
AGATCGCCCAGCTCCTCGACCTGCCCCTCGGCACCGTCAAGACCTACATCCACCGCGCCCGCCACGAGCTGCGGGAGGCGCTGGAGGATGTCAGATGACTGCATCCGTTCACCGCTCCCGTGCCCCGGAATCCCCGGTCCGCGTCCTTCCTGAAACCACCTGCGCCTGCCTCCCGTACGCGCTGGAGGGAATCCAATGACACTCACACGCCACCTCCTGCCAGACGAACTCGACCTGCTCCTCGACGGGGAGACAGGCTTCGGGGTGTCGCAGCTCACTGCTCACCTGCGGGAATGCCCGCAGTGCAGCGACGAGCTGGCGGCGCTCCGCGCGTTCGTGATGGACATCGAGACGCTCCCCGAGATGACGCCACGGGTCGGGTTCGCCGACCGCGTCATGCACGAGGTGCACGTCTTCGAGCCATGGCTCGTGGCCATCCGGACCAGCGGGGATGGATGGGTGCCGTCCAGCCCGGTCGCACGGATCGCGGCGGGCTCGGCACTCACCGGGGCTGCGACCCTGGTCACGGGCGCGGCGGCGTGGGGATGGGCACACCGGGACGCGACGATCTTCGTCGGCGGCCTGGTCACCGAACGGGCCCGCGAGGGCCTCTTCGCGTCGCTGACGGCGGCAGCCCAGAGCCTGGTCGGTCCACTCGGCGCCTCAGTCGGCAGCGGACTGCCGCTGCTGGGCCTGGCCGGTGCGACGCTGCTGACCGGCGCCGGTCTTGGATTCCTCGGGCTCCGCGCGGTTGCCGCGCGTGCCCGGCGTTTCGAGGCGTAGCACTGTGGCCGCCCACACCACCCTCGCCCTGCTGGCCGCCGCCCTGCTCCTCCCCGGCGCCCTGCACGCCCAGACCGTTCCAGCCACCAGCTGCCCGCGGCGCGAACTGGCAGGCCTCAGCAGTGCGCACGCCGCGCTGCTCAAGCGCGCCAGCGAGGATCCGATCATCGGCTGCAGCGCACTCGATGCGACGCACAAGTCCGGCGACTTCAGCGTGGCCGCCGGTGACACGCTGCGCGGCAACCTGGTCGTGCTGGACGGCACGTTGCGCATCACCGGCACCGTCACCGGCACCGCGATGGCACTCAACGGCGCCGTCGTGATCGACTCGTCGGGCCACGTGCTCGGCGACGTGATCTCCGCCGAACATGGCGCCGCGATCGCCCCCAGCGGCCGCGTGGATGGTGAACTGCGCACACTGGATGCAATCGAACCGCTGACGCCGGACGTGCAGGTGGGTGCCGTCGGCGGGACCATCACCAGCCTGACGCGCACCGCGGCCTGGTTCGGCATCCTGATCCTGCTCGGCATCGGTGTGCTGATCAACTCCGGTGATGCGATGCAGCGGGTGACCACCGCACTGCAGTCCGGCTTCGCGCGCAACGTGATGGTCGGCCTGCTGGCGCAGATGGCGTTGCTGCCCGTGCTGGTGCTGACCTGCGTGCTGCTGGCCCTCACGCTCATCGGCATCCTGCTGATCCCGTTCGCCATCGTGGCCTACGTGGTGGCGGTTCTCGGCCTGCTGGTGCTGGGCGGACTGGGTGCGGTGCAGATGGTGGGCGCCGGCCTCGCACCACGCCGACGCGCAGTGTCGGAACGCGGTGCGCGCCTGCAGTCGCTGGTGACCGGCATGCTGCTGCTCTCGGTACCGTGGCTGATCGCCGCCGCACTGACCTCGATCCCGATCCTCTCCGCCGCCGTCGGCACGCTGGCACTCGGCATCACCTGGGTCGCGCTCACCGCCGGATTGGGTGCCACGTTGCGCACCCGCGGCGGCACTCGCTCGCACGAGGATCCGTGGGGCGTTCGTCGTCCTGCACCCAGCGGCACACCGCTGCCGGTGGAGGCGCCGAAGGCCGAGTGGCTGACGCCGACGCCGCTGACCGGTGTAGTGGCCGTGAAGCGTCCGACGACGACCAGCGGCTCGCGGAGCGCGCGATGAGGCGCATGAACATTCGCCGCGTCGCTCCGCTGCTGTTGGCGACGCTGGTGGGCACGCCACTGCTCGCGCAGCATGTCCGCACGCTGGAGTCTTCACGCCTGCTGAACGATGCAGGACCGGTGGCGGTCCGCCTGCAGCTTGGCACCGGCACGCTGAGCGTCGGTGCCTCCGATGCGCCGTACCTCTATCGCAGCATCACGCGCTTCGGCGATTCGTACTCCGCGCCGACGTCCACCTGGAACGCGGCGCAGCGCACGTTGACGCTCACCGCCGGTCAGCGCAGCGCCGCGAGAACGGTGCGCCGCGACGACGACCAGACCGACGAGAGTGCGCAGGACTGGCGGGTGCAGCTCACGCGCAGCGCCCCACTGGAGTTGATGATCGACGCCACCGCCGCGGACGCCGCGCTCGACCTGACCGGCATTCCGCTGCGCCGCTTCGCGCTCAACTCCGGCGCCGCGGCCGCCACCGTGCGGTTCGATGCGCCCAACACCGAGGCGATGTCGGTGTTCGATGCCAACGTCGGTGCCGGTGGGCTGAAGCTGATCGGCATGGGCAATGCCGATGCCAGCGAGGTCCGGATCGCCGGCGACGTGGGCGATATTGCGATCGACCTCGGGGGGCGCTGGCAGCGCGACCTGCGGGTGGTGGTGACCAGTGTGTTCGGCGGCATCAGCATCACTGCACCACCGACGATCGGCATCGAGCTCGAGTCCACCGGCCTGCTGGCGCGCGAGAACGTGGATGGTTCGTTCCGCCACGACGGCGACACCTGGCGCAGCACCAACTTCGATGCGTCGAGCGTGAAGGTGCGCGTGCTGGTGCGCTCACTGCTCGGCAAGGTGACGCTGATCCAGCGCTGATCGTTGCGCCACGCGCGCGACGCGTGGCGCGTGGCGGCTGTCAGGGATTGTATCGCAGCAGTACTGGGTCGGAACCCCAACGCTCGTACGGGCAACGATCCGTGGTGTTCGCGTGCCCGGGACATCCCGGATTCGCACAACGCATGAGCTTGAGGTGTTTTCGCTCATTGCTCGGCCAGCGCACGATCCGGCCTTCGAACGCCCATTTCGTGTCGTTCGACCACTCGGTAAGCCGAGGCGTTCCTGGCGAAGGCCGGTTACCGCTTCCAGCTTCCTGCACGTTCCCAGGCTCGTTCGCGAATTGTTCGAAGAACCCCTTGATGCTTGGCGCCACGATGACGCGACCCGGGAGTTCCCTCGACAGCCTGATCAGGAATTCGCTCCCCTGTGGACCTGCGCCTGCATCGCACGACGCAAAAAACAGCATGCCGCCCCTCCGGAGATACTTGCTTAACCGTCGAAGACTGCCGGCCGTAGCCTCTGGGAAGTACTTCCCGCTCATGAAGACGGCGCCGGGCTCTCCGTGCGCAACGATTGCCAGTCGATCCACCAGACCCGCCAGCGACCGCGCTTCAAGACGCTCGACGAGGTCGCTCGTGCCTGGATCCCGGACTCCCAGGTTACGGAGCTCCATGTCTCTCGCGGACCGCAATGCGCTGAATGGAATCGAGTGACTCCATCCCGTCTCAGGCTTCTCCGAGAACACGCCCGCTCGATATGCCCATACGGTGGCCATCGCCCGCTCCCTCCTGCTGTGATGGGTAGCGCAGCCCATCCATGATCGTCCAATCACGCGCGAGCGCGACGACAGATCGGTGCATCGAGCAGCGCCTCGAACGGTCACTCACGTAGTGTTTCGGACACCTCTCTCGCAAGTCCGC
>JANMON010000053.1:0-1586 GCA_031369265.1 Gemmatimonadaceae bacterium
CAGCGCCGGTGGCTGCACCGCGAACACACCGGCACGTCGGTTGTGTTCACGCGGCGTGACGAGCCGGATCTCGGGATGTGCATCGCAGAACTCCACCAACCGATCACCGAGTTGCGCGATGTGTTCGGCGATCTGCGCCGGTCCCAGCTCCTGGAAAAGTGCGAGGCTGGCATTCATGCCGGCGAAGTCGGGAAACGGCAGCGTGATGATCTCGAACCGGCGCGCGTCGTCGAACCAGACCGGATCGTAGGTCAGCATGTTGAACAGGTCGTCCGAGCCACGGGTCGACATCCAGCCCACATTGGCCGGTTCCAGCTGCGTGATCAGCTCCTTGCGCACGTAGGTGAACGCCGAGCCCCACGGCGACTGCAGCCACTTCTGCGCGCCGCAGGCGAGGATGTCCACCGGCGTCTTCGACACATCGAGCGGCAGCGCACCGATGCCCTGGATCGCATCCACCACGAAGTAGATGCCGCGGGCTCGACAAGCGCGACCGATGGCATCGATGTCGAGGCGCGCACCGCTGCAGAACGACACCCAGCTCAGCGTGACGATCTTCACGTTCGGGCGCGTCTCGATGGCATGCATCAGCGCGGCTTCATCGGGCACGTCATCCACGCACGGCAGGCGCACGACCGTGGCCCCGGTGCGTTCGGCACGCTTGATCCAGGGAAACACGTTGGCCGGGAATTCGCGGTCCACCGTCAGGATCTCGTCGCCAGCGGACAGCGGTAGCGAGAACGCCGCCAGGTTCAGGCCGTGCGACGTATTCGTCGTCAGCGCGATCTCGCCGGGCGTGGCGCCGATCAGCTGCGCCACCAGTTCGCGCGAGCGTTGCAGCACGGCGAAGAAATGTTCGGCCCGCAGCGTGTGCGGCATGTGACGCAACGACACGTACGCCTGTACCGCGTCGGCACAACACTTGGGATAGGCGCCGGTGGAGGCATGATCGAGATAGATCACGTCGGAGCCGGTCATCCACGGGTATTCGCGTTGCTGCAGTGCGACGAAGTCAGTCACGGCCGGGTGTCGTTGTCCGCGCGAGGCGGCGGGTGAGTTGGCGCGGATCGGTGGCGTCGCGTAGCGCGTCACCGAGCAAGTTGAAAGCCAGCACGGCGCAGCCGATGGTGAGGCCTGGTGCCAGTGACGTCCACGGTGCCCGCCGCAACTGCGACAGGTCACGTGCATCGGCAATCATGCCACCCCAGCTGGGTGTGGGCGGCTGCACACCGAGGCCCAGAAAACTCAATGACGACTCGGCCATGATCGCGGCGGCGATGCCGAGGGTACCGACGATCACCAGCGGTGCCGTGACCGCCGGCAGCACATGCCGCAGCAGGATGCGCACATCGCTTCCACCCAGTGCGCGCGCCGCCTGCACGTACTCCAGCCCCCGCACCACCATCACCTGACCGCGCACCAGCCGTGCCACGCCAGCCCAGCCCACGATCCCAATGGTGATCGTCACCACGCCGAGGCTGGGCTGGAAGGCGGCCACCATCGCGATCAGCAGCAGCAGCGTGGGAAAGGCGAGCGTGACGTCGGCGATGCGCATCACGAGTTCGTCCACCCAACGGCCGTAGAAT
>JANMON010000058.1:0-1767 GCA_031369265.1 Gemmatimonadaceae bacterium
GGCTTTCGTGTCGTGATGCGAATTTCACCGGCGGCGTTGGCGATCCTGGTGACGCTCACGCTCACGATGCTGTCCGGCACGATCGCGTTGGCGGCGTCCTTCGCCGTGGCGACGTCGTTCACATAGTAGATCACGTTCGACGTGTCGATGAGCGCGGACTTGCCGGCGGCAGCGGTGACGGTGGCTGCCGTCATCCGATCCAGCTCGTCTGCGGTCGGCAGTGCTCGGTCACAGGCCGCCGCGAGCACGGACAGCGTCACCAGTGTGCCTCGGGCGAGGCGCGCCTCGAGTGCGTGCTGTCTTGCCTTTCGCATGCTCACCTCCGTGTGCGCCATCGACCTGTGGCGTCGGGTGACGTACTACGTCCGCGGCGAATTACGCTGCACGTCACCTGCTCGTGCCAACCGCATCGCGTCCATCGGGATCGCCGTGACGGTCGGCGCCGTCCCAGGTGCTGACGTGAACTCGACTTCCACCGTCGTCGGGCCGTGCCGCAGCACGATCACGCCGAGGTCGCCGCGATGGAGCGCGAGCTCCGGGATGTCGCGCGTGAGGATGATCGTGTCGAGATCTTCGTACGTCATCTGAGTTCTCCGCGGTATGCAATGACCAGTCGAGGAAACGTCTCGCCGGTGCGGATGATCCACACGGAAATGATAGTGGCTGAGCGAGTGGTGGGACCAGTCACGTATTCAACGACCGTGTACTTGGATCCGAATGGTGTCACGGCAGTCAATGTCGCGTGTTCCGACTCCGCATGCCTCCGCATGAGCTGCGCAAATACCTGCCAGTTGGCTCGCGCGTAACCAAGCATCGCAAAGAATGCAGCTTTCCGCCGACCGATATGATGCTCGATCGACAGGAGATAATTACGAATCTTGAATGGATCGATGACGGCACTCTCCGCACCCAGCATGTGCATCGCGCATGATGTGCCGACCGACGTCAGCGAACGACGAAATTCAACGCGCGTATAATCGAATTTGCGCAGACGTCACGTCCGCTTTCTTGCGTGACTTCGACGATGTCGCAGAGGTGTCGGGTCGCGGTCGCGGTCGTCAGGCGCCAATGATCTCGTTCAACCCTTCCACGACCTGATCCAGCTGCTCCTCTGTCACGGTGCCGAGACGTTTGCCGATGCGCTCGACTGACAGGGTGCGGATCTGGCTGATCTTGACCCAGGATGGCTTCGGCAGTCCCCGGCCGACGAGTTCCAGTGTGAGCGGGAACGCCGCGCGTGGCGGCTGGCTCGTCAGTGCGACGGCGATGACGGTCCCCGATCGATCGTTGAACACGTTCTGGCTGAGGATGAGCACCGGTCGTTGACCGGCCTGCTCATTCCCCCGTGTTGGATTCAGGTCGGCCCACCGGATTTCTCCCCTCAGTATTCCGGCCACGATGCCTCGTCGAGGCCGAGTCCCTCGTCGGCCAGTGCCTGTTCCGCGGCCGGATCGAGCTTGGCGCATTCTTCCGCCAGGCGGCGTCGCTCGAGGCGATCCAACTGGCCGGTGATGGCCGCCTCGATGGCCTGACTCCGGTTCGGATAGCGCGCGTCGCGCACCAGACGGTCCACGCGGCGCAACGTGTCCGTGTCGAGCGTCACCGCCACTTTCGTCTTTGCCATCAGGCCTCCCGGTATGAGAATACATCATACCCTTCGAAACGCCGGCCGGTCAACGCTGGGGCAGGTCCATGTCGGTAGGGTGTGCAGCCGACGACTGAACGACTGATTCGTTGTCATGCGGCGGTCATCGACTCTCTGCATCG
>JANMON010000059.1:0-35269 GCA_031369265.1 Gemmatimonadaceae bacterium
AGCGCTCCACCTCGCGGGGCAGCGGGCGCTGCACGAAGAGCGGCAGCTCGGCAGGGGGACGGTCGGCGTTTGCCGGTCCTCGATACTCGTGTAAGGGCACAGTCGAATATATGGCAGCGATGCACACCCGACGCCACGCGAAGTCCGGCGTCCCCTCTACACTTGGCGTCCCGGCCGGTGCATCTATCGGCGTGATGACACCACCTGGTTTCCGCGGCACGTACCGCGATGATGACGATGCGCGCGGCGTGTACTCGGAAGCGGCGGGGATTGCGCGGATCATGCCGCGTGCCGTGGCGGTGCCCGCCGATGCCGAGGATGTGGTCACGCTGGCCGCGTGGGCCCAAACCACCCAGACGCCTTTGATCCCGCGCGGCGCCGGCTCGTCGATGGGTGGCGCGGCGATCGGCGACGGCGTGATCGTGGACCTCAGCCGTCTCGCGAACATCGGACCAGTCGATCCGGTGACGAAACGCGTGTGGGTCGGCCCTGGCGCCATCCGCGACGCCGTGAACGATGCCGCCGGTGCGCACGGACTCTGGTTTCCCGTGAACCCGTCCAGCGGTGCATGGGCCACCATCGCAGGTATGGTCGCCACCAACGCCGCCGGACCGCACTCGCTGAAGCACGGTGCGATGCGGCACTGGGTCACGGCGCTGGAATGCGTGTTCGACGATGGCGCGCGGGCGACGATCCGCCGCGGCGCCGAGCTGCCGACGCAGGCGAAGACCGTCGCCGCGATCCGTCGGTTCTCGACGCAGGGCATGAGCACGATCTTCACCACCGCGATGGCGGAGCCGATCGCGCGCATCCGGCACGCCGGCGTGCGCAAGGAGTCGTCGGGGTACGCGCTGGTGGACTTCGCGCGCACCGGAGACCTGGTGGACCTGTTCGTGGGCAGCGAAGGCACGCTGGCCATGATCGTGGGTGTGGAACTGCAGCTGGCCGACGTGCCGGGCGGTCGCGCGGCGGTGTGCGCCGGATTCCCGACGCTCGAGGCAGCGGTGGATGCGTCCACGCGCGCCGTGGCGCTGGGTGCCGCGAGCTGCGAGTTGCTGGATCGGACCTTCCTCGACCTCGTGCGCAGCGCTGCACCGGCCGCCGACGTGGCCGAGGAGGTCGAGGCGATGCTGCTGCTGGACGCCGAGGCCGGGACGCAGGTCGGCGCCGACGCGCTGGCGGCGTCGATCGTCAGTGCGTTCGTGGCCCTCGGTGCCGTGGGCCTGACGCAGGCCAGCAGTCCGGCGGCCATTGCGGAGCTGTGGCACATCCGGCACGCGGCCAGTCCGATCCTGAACACCATGACGCACATCGGTGTGTCGATGCAGTTCATCGAGGATGGCTGCGTGCCGCCGCAGGCGCTGCCCGAATACGTGCGTGGCGTGCGCAGCATCATGGAGCATCACGGCTTTGCCGGCGTGATCTTCGGACATGCCGGCGACGCGAACGTGCACGTGAACCCGCTGGTGGACGTGACGAAGGCAGGGTGGCGCGATCGCGTGGCGGCGGCGCTGGACGAGGTGGTGACACTGACGTCGGTCCTGGGCGGGACGCTGGCCGGCGAGCATGGCGACGGGCGCCTCCGCACGCCGTTCCTGACGCGGGTGTGGGCCAATGACGCGATCGTGCTCTTCGACCTCGTGAAGAAATGTTTCGATCCGCGCGGGATCCTGAATCCCGGGGTGAAGGTGGCGTTGCCGGGGCAGAAGGCGCTGGGTGACATCAAGTACGACCCCGCCCTGCCACCGCTGACACCGGCCGCCCGGAAGGCGCTGGACCGGGTGACGGAGCGTCGGGACTACGCGGCATTCCGGCTGGATCTGCTGGAGTCATAAGGCTCCGGCGGCCGCCCGGTGGGGTGCGCCAGCGCCGGATCACCAGAACCCCGGGCGGCGCATGGGGTGGGTAGCTTTGTGAGCGGTTTCGTCCGCCACTGCTCCCACACCAGCCTGCCCCGACCGTGCCCGAGTTCTTCACCGAACCCCGCCTCACGCTCCTCTCGCGTCCGCAGTTCCTCGAGCCCGAGCACCTCGGCGTGGCGTGGCTGGGCGAGGCGACGGATGGCGAGAAGCTGGCGGAGTTCGCCGGACGGCTCTGCTACATGAGCCAGCGCAATCCCGCCGGTCGCACCACGCGGGATTACCTGGAGAACATCAAGAAGCAGGGGCATGGCAGCGTGCTGGAACACGCCAACTATGCGATCCTGTTCGAAGGAGTGAGCCGGTCGCTGACGCACGAACTGGTGCGGCACCGGGCGGGCTTCGCGTATTCGCAGCTGAGCCAGCGCTACGTGGACGAAAGCGAGGCGGCGTTCGTGCTGCCGCCGGCGATGGTGGGCGATGCGGCACTGGAGACGGCCTGGAAGGCGCAGATCGAGTCGGCGCAATCGGCGTACATCCACTTGGTGGACGAGTTGATGCAGCGATACGGCTGGGTCGCCGACAAGGTCCACCGTCGCAAGATGGCTCGCGAGGCGGCACGCGGTGTACTGCCGAATTCGACCGAGACGAAGATCGTCGTGACCGCCAACGCGCGCGCCTGGCGCACGATGCTGGAGCTGCGGTCGAGCGAGGCCGCCGAGCTGGAGATCCGCCGCATGGCGGTGGCGACGTTGCGACTGCTGTCGGCCGAGGCCCCGGCGTTCTTCAGTGACTTCGAGATCTACACCGCCGAGGATCGCCGCGAGGCGGCCCGGATCAGTTTTCACAAAGTCTGAGAGAGAGCCGCACATGATGGGTGGTCGTCTTCGCGTCACCACGGCGCTGACGTATGGCGGACTGGTACTCTCCGCCTGCGCCCCGCAGCGACCGGCCACCGCGCCGGTGCCTGCCCCCACGCCGGCTGCACCGACGGTGGCGGCGACACCCGTCACACCGGCGCCGACCACGACCCCGGCCGCACCGGCACCTCGCCCGGCATTGCGCAGCGCGCCGGCCGACTGGCACCTCCTGGATCCGGCCACCGATGGCGTGGCGGGAGTGGGCGCTCGACGCGCGCTGACGGAGCTGCTCGGCAACGCGGCGCCCAAGCGGGTCATCACCGTGGCCGTGATCGACGGTGGTGTGGACACGTCGCACACCGCATTGCGCTCGGCGCTGGTGCTCAACCAGAAGGAATCGGCGGCCAACGGGCGTGACGATGACGGCAACGGCTACGTGGACGATGCGCGCGGCTGGAACTTCATCGGCGGCGCCAGCGGCAACATCGACGACGATCGCCTCGAGGTGACGCGCCTGGTGGCGTCCTGCCGCGCCAACGGCGGCAAGAGCCCGGTGGCCACGCCGTGCACGGAGCTGGAGCAGGAGTACAGCTCCGGGCGCGCGGAAGCCGAGTCGCAATGGAGCGGCCTGCGTCCGGTGCTGACCGAATACGACTCACTGCTGAACGTGGTGGCGCGCGACAATGCCGTGACCAAGGCCTCGATCACCGATGCCACGCTGGGCCGGATGATTCCGAAGAACGCTGGCACGCGTGAAGCGCTGGACCGGCTGCGCATGTTCGCGGCCAACGGCCTGACGCCGAACGTCTCGCGGGCGGCGCGGAAGCAGGTGGAAGGTCGCCTCAACTACGGCTTCAACCTGGCCTACGACGGACGGAAGTTGATCGGCGACACGCCGGCGATGGGCCGCCGGTACGGCAACGCGAACGTGACGGGTCCCGACGCGTCGCACGGTACGGCCGTGGCCAGCCTGATTGGCGCGGTGAGCGGCGACAGCGGCTTCGTCGGCGTTGCACCCGGCGTGCGGATCCTGCCGGTGCGCGTGGTGCCGAATGGCGACGAATACGACAAGGACGTGGCCAACGGCATCCGCTACGCGGTGGATGCGGGCGCGCAGATCATCAACATGTCGTTCGGCAAGCCGTACTCGCCGGGCAAGGCGATGGTGGACAGCGCGGTGCAGTACGCGGTGTCGAAGGGCGTGCTGCTGGTGCATGCCTCGGGCAACGAAAGCACCGACGTGGACGCCACGCCCACTTTCCCGAGTTCCGCGTACGCCGGCGGGAGCGAGCGGGCGGCGACGTGGATCGACGTCGGTGCCTCGAGCTGGCGCGCGGGTGAGCGCCTGGCGGCCGACTTCACCAACTACGGCCGCACCAAAGTGGACCTGTTCGCCCCAGGCGTATCGGTCTACGCCGCGGCGCTGGGCAACGAGTTCGCACGCGAGGACGGCACCAGTGTGGCGGCGCCGGTGGTGAGCGGCGTGGCGGCATTGCTGATGTCGCAATTCCCGACGCTGACCGCCGCCGACGTGAAGCGCATCCTGATGGCCACGGTGACCAAGTTCCCGGATTTGCAGGTGCTGCAGCCGGGGAGCCGGTCGGTGCGCGTGCCGTTCGCCTCGTTGTCGGCGGCGGGCGGGATCATCAATGCCTACGAAGCGGTGAAGATGGCGCAGCGCGAGACGGCCAAGGCGCAGTAGGCGATTTGCAGCGCTCCGGGCGTTTTGCCCGGGCTCCCTGTCGCGCGGGCGCCGCAGCCACTGCGGTGCAGATGAGACAACAATCTCGATGAGTGGATGTACGAAGGGCCGGTGATGCACATGCATCGCCGGCCCTCACTGATTACTGCACTGACGAGTCAGGCGGCCAGTTCGTCCTCCACCGGATCGGTGTCCACGTCCCCTTCGGCTTCGCGCAGTAGCGCCAGCATGGCGTCATCATCCATGTCGAATGCCGCGTCGAGTGCGATCGGCACCCGGATCGCCGACCCTTCGTGCTTGCCACGCACACTGAGCAGGTGGGCGATGGCGGTGCGGAACTGCGGTCCATTGCTGGTGAGCAGGGCGGCGGCATCGTCGCGCAGGACGGCGGTGGCCAGCGTCAGTTCTGCGGCCACGGCGCTTCCATCCGCCGCCACCTGCCAGACTGCGTCTGCGCGGCCGCGATTTGCGGCAGCCACGGCCCAAGCGAGATGCGTCACCGACGGGTCGCCGAACAGCGTGACGACCTGGTGGCCCGGGGCGGCCGGATCAGCTCCGGCGGCCCAGCGCACCGATTCGGCTACCACGCCAGCCAGCACCGGCGTCGTGGCCATCCGAACGAACACATCGATCATCGATATCCCTCCCGTGATGCACACGGCATCGGTGCGGATCATTCCGCCACACTGGAAGAGCCAGCCGGCGGACATGCGCCCGTCGGCGAAACGTGAGCCTTCACCTCACCGTTCCAGTGAAACGACGTCAGCAAGCGTCGTACCATGCTCAGATACTGCCTCCGATTCGTTTCCGTCACCAGACACGGGACGCGACGGACCACCCTACCTGTCACAGACGGCGTCGCAGGCCGGGGGTTAAGGGCGATTCATGGCCGACATTGCGCCTTGCTCACGGCGAGTCGACCCCTACTTTGCCACTATGACAACTACCGAGCGGACACGGGCGACGATCCTCGTGGTCGAGGATCGCGCCGAGGTGCTGGAAGTGGTCTCGCGCACGTTGACGGAAAGCGGGTACGCCGTGCTGACGGCGCAAGACGGCGAATCGGGCTTGGCCCTCGCGATCGACCAGGCGCCGGACCTGCTGATTCTCGACATCGGCCTGCCGAAGGCGAACGGCCTCGATGTGGCGCGCGAACTGCGCGAACGCGGGTTCCGTGCCCCGGTGCTGATGCTCACCGCGCGCGTCACGATCGGTGATCGCGTGGCCGGACTGGATGCCGGCGCCGACGACTACCTGGTGAAGCCGTTCGACGTGGACGAACTGGTGGCCCGCGTCCGCGCACTGCTGCGACGATCGACACTGCGCGACGAAGAATTGCTGCTGCGCGTCGGCGCGCTGCAACTCGACACGGTGTCACGCGAAGTGTCGCGCGACGGCACCGCGATCTCGCTGACGCAGAAGGAATACGCGCTGCTGGAATACCTGATGCGCCATTCCGGCCGTGCCGTGACGCGCGAGCAGATCGCGGAGCACGTCTGGAAGACGGAGTTCGATCCGTCCACCAACATCGTGGACGTGTACATCAACTACCTGCGGAAGAAGATCGACGGAGCCGAAGGTCCGCAGTTGTTGCACACGGTTCGCGGTACCGGGTACATGCTGCGCGCCTGACCGCGCGCCCGCGCCGCCATCACGACCGGGGCTTCATGGCCTCGATGGCGGCGCGGGGCAACTCGGCCGGCACACGGTCGCGTTCCTCCCGGAGTTTCGCCAGCACCGTCGGTGCAAGGCGTTCCAGCGTCGGCGTCAGTTCCTCCAGCAACCAGTTGGCCGCCCAGCTGTCGGCGGCCTGCGCACGATGCCACGCCTCCGTGAGGCGTGCCGCCACTGCACTGCCGTCCCCGATCGCGGCCAGCAGTTCCACCGCCAGGGCGTCCTGCAGTTCGCGTCCCGGAAACCAGCCGTCGCGTCCCGCAACCAGCGCTTCGGCCTTGGCCAATCCCTGCTGCGCCCGAGCGCGTTCGCCGAGTCGCAGGCGACAGAGCCCGGCGCCGGAGACGGCGCCCACTTCCACGTCGTGCTGGCCGACACGCTCGGCCAACGACGCCGCCACGTCGTAGAGATCGGCGGCGGCGGCGAGATCGCCACGCTCGCGATCCAGATGTGCCAGATGGTACAGTGCCAGCAACTGCCGCTCGCTGTTCTGCACCGCGGCGAACAGCGCCAGCGCGTCGCCGAACAGTTCGCGCGCCTGTTCGAGATCGCCGGTGCGACGCGCCACCACCCCCAGGTCGAGCGCGGCCAGCCCCCACTCGTCGGGCGTACCGGCGGTGCGACCGAGATCGATCGCACGACGCAACGAGGTGCGCGCCTCAGCCCACTGTCCGCGCTGCGCCGCCACCACGCCGATCCGATCCCAGCAGCGCGCCTGTCCGCGGACATCCTGCAACTGCTCGTAGAGTGCCAGCGCGCGACGGTAACTGAGTTCCGCTTCACCGGCGTCGTCGGCGTCGAGCGCCACACCGAGCCGCACCAGTGCCTCGGCCAGCAGCGCGTCCTCGCTGAGGTTGCCGGCCAGCGCCACTGCATCGCGTGCGGCGCCGATGGCAGCGCCCCGATCGCCGAGCCTGAGGTGTGTGGCGGCGAGCATGCCGAGCAGTGCGACGCGCTCATCGTCGGCACCCAGTTCGGCGGCGTCGAAGGCCAGCGACTCGCAGGCCAGCAGCGTCTGACGCGCCGGCTCGCCGAGCAAGGCGCGCAGCCGTTCGCGCATCCGTCGCAGCCGCAGCGTCTGGCGATGATCGGCGCGCGACGCGTACCAGTCCAGCGCCAGCGCGCAGGTCTCCTCGGCCTCGGCGTACTGTCCGCGTAGCTCGGAGACTTCAGCCATCGCCACGCGCACCGCCGCCACCGCCGCCGGATCGGGGGCGTGACGTTCGGCGATGCGGAGGAATTCCTCGGCTTCGTCGTGTGCGTAGACGCGACGGGCACGTTCGCTGGCGGAGAGAGCGAAGGCGTGCGCCTGCACCGCATCGTCGGCCCGGTCGAAGTGCATCGCGATCTCGGCCACCGCATCAGGCGTGCGTTTCCGCAGCGCCTGCGCCACGCGCTCGTGGATGCGTTGCGCGCGCCGCGTCTCGAGCGGCTTGCAGAGCGCCTCGATCAGCAGCGCGTGCACGAACACGTACCGGTCGGTGCCACGCCCATGCGCCGGCTGAATGACGCTGGCGCGCACACCGCTCTCGATGGCCTCGTGGAGCGCCTCGGTGGTGACGCGGGCGGCATCCTGCACGACACCGAGGTCGAACTCGCGTCCGACCACCGCGGCGATGGTCAGCACGTCGCGATCCTCGGCACTGAGCTTGGCCAGTCGGCGCCCCATCAGGTCCAGCACACCGCTCGGCAACCGCAGTTCGGACACCGGATGCCAGTGCCAGCGATCCTTGTCCCACCAGATGTCGCCTTCGTCCACCAGCGTGCGCAGCGTCTGCACCACCAGCAGCGGGTTGCCCTCGGTCTGGCGATAGAGATAGGCGAGGAACTCGCGCTCGATCTCCTGGCCGTGGAAGGCGGTGTCCACCCAGCGCCGCAACTCTTCCCGCGTCAGCCGTGCCAGCGCCTGTTCGTGGATGCGGCGATTGTGCACCAGCTTGCGCATGCGCTCGTGCACCTCGGGCGTGACGTCTTCCATGCGCAGCGTGAGGCAGAGCAGCACCGGCTCGGTCTCGAGCTGGGTGACGAGATGTTCGAGCGCATCCCAGCTGGCGGTGTCGGCGCACTGCAGGTCGACGAGCAGGATCACGAGCGGGCGGCGCACCGCGGCTTCGGCGATGTAGGCCGCGAGCTCCACCAGCAGCGCGAACTTGCTGCCAGTGGGCAGCGGCGCGGTGCCGGTGCCGGTGCCCGCCGCCAGTGCGGGGACGATGCGCGAGAGCTGCGGCCAGCGGCCGCCATCGGCCGGTACGGGGCGATTCTGTGGCGGGGTGACGGGAATGCGCATGCCGAGTGGCGCCGCACCACCGTCGGCGAAGAGTGTGGCCAGCGAGGCGGCGCTGGGGGTGCTGCCGGGGGTCGGCGCGTGGGTCGGCACCGCGTCCACGGGCGGCGGTGTGTTGCCGGTGCGACCGTCGCCGCCTTGCTGTTTCTGCCGCTCCAGCGCCTCGACGATCTCGATCCACGGGGCGTAGGGCGGCTGCGCCATCACCGCGTCCACGGCGCGACCCACCACCATCGACCCGCCGCGCAGCCGGATTTCCGGTTCGAGCTGTCGCAGCAGTGTGGTCTTGCCGACGCCTGCCTCGCCGAGCACGGCGACGGTGCGGGGGCGCCCGTGCGCGGCCTCGTCGAGCAACCGCACCAGTCCGCGCAACTCTTCGCTGCGTCCCACGAAGCGATCCAGCGCCGGCATCATGGCGGCGCCGTGCGCGCCACCGGAGACGGCGACGCCATCGCGTCCGCGGCGCTTGACCTGATACATCGCTCGGTCGGCGGCGGCGAAGAGCGACTCGGGATCATTGCCGTGTGCCGGGAACGAGGCCACGCCAATACTGACGGTGATCGCGATCGGCAGCGTGGAGCCTTCCGCCAGCCCGCCATGCCCGCGAATCGCGGCGGCGAGTCGCTCGGCGACATCCCGCGCACGCGTGACCGGCGCACCCGGCAGGAGAGCGACGAATTCGTCCCCACCCCAGCGCGCGGCGATGTCGCCGCGGCGCAACGTGCGGCGCAGCAGTTCGCCCACCAGGCCCAGCACCACGTCACCCTGCAGGTGGCCGAAGGTGTCGTTGATGTGCTTGAACTGATCGACATCGATGACCAGCAGCGCACACTCGCCGCCGGATGCCCGTGCAGTGGCGATGGCATCGGCCGCGGCCGCAACGAATGCACCGCGCAGCGGCAGTCGGGTCAGTTCATCGACGGGCTGGTCGCTCGGCAAGGGGCTCGGGTGTGTTGCTGGACGAGTGTTCGGGCGGTGCGGCGCCGGAACATGCTCAGTGCATTCATACTAAGCCGATCAGCGGCGCACAGATAGCGCCCCGCGCACTGGGCATGGACGCATGCACTGGCGGAATTGTCACGGCGCGCAAGGAAGCTCGGCCGCAACAAATTTTGGCCGTGCTTAACACGATCGACGCAGTAACGTCTGCGTGATGCAGACCTTCTCACCGGAGTGACCCGTGCCGTCGTCGCGCCTGCTGTTGTTTGTGTTGTGCACCACACTCGACGGGTGTGCCGGCACGGCGGCGTCATCCACGCGTGAGCCGGTGGATGGACGAAACCTGCCGTTGCCGCCGGCGAGCAGCGTGGCGGCGCGCGAGCAGACTGCCGATCAGCAGGTGATGCACGCACTCAACCGGCTCGCGTTCGGCGCGCGTCCCGGCGATGTGCAGACGGTGCGCGAGCTGGGTGTGGATCGCTGGATCGCACGCCAGCTCGATGCGCGCCGCATCGACGACACCGCTGGTGACGCGGTGACGGCGCGGTACCGCACGCTCGGCCTGCCGCTGCCGCAACTGCTGGACGAGTACCCACCGAACCCGGTGCTGCGTCGGCTGGCGCGGCAGGGCGGCGCGGCCATGCTGCGTGACTCGATGCGTGGCGTGTCGCGCGCCGACTCGCTGGAGTATGCGATGCTGCGTCGGCGCTCCCAGCTGGTGGGTCAGGAGCTGCTTTCGGCGAGGGTGGCGCGGGCGGTGGTGAGTGAGCGGCAGCTGGAGGAAGTGTTGACCGACTTCTGGCTCAATCACTTCAACGTCTTCGCCGGCAAAAGCGCGTCGATGCGGCATTTCCTTGTGGCCTACGAGCGCGACGCCATCCGTCCGCACGTGCTGGGCAACTTCCGCACGCTGCTGGGCGCGGTGGCGCACAGCCCGGCGATGCTGTTCTACCTGGACAACTGGCAGAGCACCGCCGACACAGGACGTCCACGGCTGGTGAACCCGCGGCTGGCGCAGGCAGTGCAGCGCCGGTACGCGCAACGCACGCCGCAGCTGGCGGGGCTGACGCCGGGCCAGCGCGACACGCTGGTGGCGCAGTTGCAGCAGCGGCGGCGTGGGTTGAACGAGAACTATGCGCGCGAACTGATGGAGCTGCACACGCTGGGCGTGGATGGCGGCTACACACAGCAGGACGTGAGCGAGGCGGCGCGGGTGCTGACCGGATGGAGCATCCAGCAGCCGAACGAACTGGGCGCGTTCCGCTTCAACCCGGCACTGCACGACGCCGGCGCCAAGCGCGTGCTCGGCACGACGTTCGCGGCGGGGCAGGGCGTGCGCGAAGGTGAACTGCTGCTGGACCTGCTGGCGCGGCATCCCTCCACGGCGCGGTTCATCGCCCGCAAGCTGGTGCAGCGTTTCGTGAGCGACACGCCACCGGCGGCGCTGGTACAGCGGGCGGCGGCCACCTTCACACGCACCGAGGGCGACCTGCGCGAGGTGGTGCGCACGATCGTGACCAGTGAGGAGTTCTTCGCGGCCGCAGCGTGGCGGGCCAAGGTGAAGTCGCCGTTCGAGGTGGTGGTGAGTGCACTGCGGGCCACCGGTGCCGCGATCGATACCACCCCGCGCACGGCTGCGATCGTGGCGCGACTGGGACAGGCTCTGTATCAGCACCAGGCGCCGAACGGCTGGCCCGAGACTGGTGAGGGCTGGATCAACACCGGCGCGATCCTGAACCGGATCAACTTCGGCATGGCCCTCGCCAGCGGGAACGTGCCGGGGGTGCGCCTGCAGCGCTGGACGACGTTCACTGAACTGGCGCCACTGCCGCGCGACCAGCAGGTGGATGGCGTGGTGCGCGCACTGCTGGGTGGCGATGTGAGTGCCGACATGCGCGCGATCCTGCTGAGCGGGGATCATCCGATGCTGGGACGCGCCGCCGCACGGGACGAGATGCGCGATTCGACGGGCGCGCCACCGATTCGCGCCACCGTGCCACCGCCAGGATTGGCGCAGATCGTGGGATTGGCGCTCGGGTCGCCCGAGTTTCAGCGCCGCTGACCTCACCACACCCCTCACTTCGGCAGGAGCAGTGATGGATCGACGCGTGTTCATGCGCTCGGGCGCGATGGCGCTGGTGACGATGGGGCTCAACCCGTCGTTCCTGCGGCGCACCACGTTCGGCATGGCGCTGCCGCAGGCGGCGAAGGGCAAGGTGCTGATCTGCATCTTCCAGCGCGGCGCGGCCGATGCATTGAACGTGGTGGTGCCGCACGCCGATCCATCGTATTACGCGTTGCGGCCGAACATCGCGATCGCGCGGCCGTCGCTGGCCGCGGGCGATGCCGGCGCGCTGGAGCTGGATGGCCGGTTCGGGCTGCATCCGGCGCTGCGCTCGCTCAAGCCACTCTACGATCGCGGCCTGCTGGCGCCGATCGTGGCGGTGGGCAGTCCGAGCAGCACGCGTTCGCACTTCGATGCGCAGGATTACATGGAGAGTGGCACGCCCGATCGCAAAGGCACCACCGATGGCTGGCTCAATCGCTACCTCGCCGTCTCCGGCACCTGTGAAGCCGGGACGCAGTGCGCACCGACGCCGTTCAAGGCGGTCTCGCTGACCGCGCAGATGCCGCGCATCCTGGAAGGGCCGCAGCCCGTCGTCGCCATGAACTCGCTGGACGAGTTCACGGTGCGCGCCACCGGCTCGCAGGCGGACCGGCTCGAGGCGCTCTATCGCACCGGGCGCGCCGACGTGATCCACGCCACCGGCAGCGACACCTTCGAGGCGGTGAAGATGCTGCGGGCGGCCAACCCGCAGCAGTACGCACCGGCCAATGGGGCGCAGTATCCGGTGACGGACTTCGGCCGTCGCCTGCGGCAGATCGCGCAGCTGATCAAGGCTGGCGTGGGCCTGGAGATTGCCTTTGCCGACATCGGCGGCTGGGACACGCACGTGAATCAGGGTGGCGCGACCGGGCAGCTGGCGAATCGGTTGCGCGAGTTCGGCGATGGCGTGGCGGCGCTGGTGGCGGACCTCGGGGATCGCATGGCGGACGTGGTGATCCTGACCATGACCGAGTTCGGGCGCACCGCGCGGCAGAACGGCAACGGCGGCACCGATCACGGGCATGCCGGCTCGATGTTCGTGATCGGCGGTGACGTGCGAGGTCGCGACGTGTTCGGGCGTTGGCCAGGGCTGGCACCGGAACAGCTGAACGAAGGCCGCGACCTGGCACTCACCACCGACTTCCGCGCCGTGTTCGACGAGATCGTGGGCACACACCTCGGCGGGCGCGAGACGACACGCGTCTTTCCCGGCTACGCCGGCACCAGCGCCGACTGGCTCTCGCTCCTGCGCGGAACTGGCGCGGCCGGGGTGGGGGCACGACGGGGCTGAGCGTTGCGCCGTGCGCGAGTCATCCGTCTCCGCAACGCGTCGTGCCGCCATCGGCTGATGCGCGTCGCCAGCGTGGCCGATACTGTCGGCCGGTCCGCTGCGCCATGATCCCTTAGTATGCAGTGAGCCCGCGCGCCGATGCGCTGGTTCGCCGCTTTCACCCGCCCTGACTGTGTTCGCTTCACGCTGGTTCGCCGTTCCTGCCGCCGTCGCCCTGCTGACGGCCTGCTCCACCTCGACCCCTGTCGCGGACACGGTGCCCGGCGCCGCAGCGGCCAGCGCCACACCCACCGCAGCGGCCCTGGTCGCCGACACGGCATGGGGTCCGGTGACGCCCGCCGCCGCCGCCTCGATGGGCAAGGTGCCGGTGCTGATGGTGCACCTGGTGGCCGACACTGATGCCGTGTGGACCATCACGCGGGCGCGCTTCCGTCGCACGCTGGATACACTCTACGCCTACGGCTACCGCCCGATCACGGTGGCGCAGCTGATCGACAAGCGCATCGACGTCCCCGCCGGCAAGCGCCCGGTGGTGTTCACGTTCGACGATGCCTCGGCGTCGCAGTTCCGCTATCGCGAGCGTAATGGCCAGCTCGAAGTGGATCCGGAAAGTGCGGTCGGGATCTGGCTCGACTTCTCACGCCGGCATCCCGACTGGAAGCCACGCGCGACGTTCTGCATGCTGAGCGGTGCCGAGGCGGGCCGCAGCTTCTTCGGCAACAAGGACATCGAAGGGCAGAAGACCGAGTGGCGCTTCAGAAAGCTGCAGTTCCTGCGCGACCAGGGCTTCGAGTTGTGCAACCACACGTTGTGGCACGCGAACCTGGCCAAGTATCCCGACGTTTTCGTGCAGGAGCAGATCGCGCGTGGCCAGCTGGCGATCGACTCGGCCGTGCCAGGCTACAAGGTGCGCACGTTCGCGCTGCCGCTCGGTGTGTGGCCGAAGAACCGCGCGCTGGCGCAGCGTGGCCAGTGGAAGGATCCCAAGAGTGGCGTGGTGACGCGCTACGACTACGACGCCATCCTCGAGGTCGCGGGCGGGCCGAGCGTCAGTCCGTTCGATCCGGCGTTCAATCCGCACGCGATCAAGCGGTTCAACGTGTATTTCGAGGCCGTGGATTCGCTGGTGGCGCGGTTGCAGCGCAACGGTAACGGCTACGTGGCGGGCGGTGCGGGCGGTGCACCTGCGGTGACCGCGCAGCGTTAGCGCGTCGGCTGCCCGTGGTGCTTCGCGGCGCGGCGCGCCTCGAGGTACCACACCCACGACATCATGATCACCGAGCCGAGCATGCCGACCAGCGCGGTGACGAAGCTGGGCGTGTTGCCGAACGCCGAGGCCAGCGCAACGTAGGCCAGCGTGCCGGCGATCACCGTGATGCCCCCGCGCACCCGTGGGTACCAGTAGGCGCGGGTTTCGAACGGGGTTGGCGGCGGCGACGAATCAGGACGCGACACGATGGGTGCGGCTGCGGGGGACGATCAGAACTTCCAGCCGCGCAGTGAGCGCAGCGCGGTGTCGAGCGCATCGCGCTGCTCGGGCAGTGTGGCGCGCGCCAGCAGCGCTTCGTAGGTGTAGACCGCGAGATCGAGCGCGTCGTAATCCTTCTCGGCGCCGGCGAGGGCGGCGGCGTTGTCGGCCAGGTTGGCCATCGCCAGCTCGTCCTCGGGAAAGCGATCGACGATCTGTTTCCAGCGGGTGGTGCGGTCGCGCGGATCACTTTCGCTGAGCGCCCACATGTGCCAGCCACCGCGATTGGTGGGATCGGCGGCGATGGCGCGTTCGGCCAGCTCGCCGACCACCACGGGCCCGCGGCCACTCAGCCAGTACGCATTGGCGAGGATCACCAGGGCACGGGCGTTGCCCGGCTGCGCTGCCACCACTTTTTCGTAGAGTGGACCGGCGACTTCGGGGATGGTGCGGTAGGGCTCTGCGGCCTCGATCAACGCGTCGGGCATGGCGGTGGCGGCGATGCGGTCGAGCGTGGCGAAGAGCGCACCAGTGTCGGCCGTGGCCTGGTATTCGGACACGGCGTGTGCGACGGCCGTGCGAGGATCGGAGTGCGTGTGCATCAGCGAAAGCTACTGCGTCCGGGGAGGGTGACGCTGCAGCCGGCGGGCGTCGGCGCACGGGGGCCGGCGCAACAAAATCATGCGAGCCGGGTTGTATGGCTTGCGCTCGGGTGAGCCTGTGACGATACTCTGGCCCAAGCGTTTGAGAGCTGGAAGCCCTGCGAGTCCACGCGGGTCCCTCCCCCGAACGTGCGCATCCGAGGTCGGTGTGGCCGATTGCCCGCCCGCCTGAATGCCCCCAAATCAGCCGCAGTGTGTGGGTTCCGTCGCGGTTGGTGCCGTATGTCCCCGATCGTCGGTCCGACGTATCGTCGCAGCGTTCGAGTGCGTTTGTCGCAGTGACCCGGGTCAGACCCGACCAGATTTTTTCATCATGACGGTTTCAGGCCCGCGCATCGTTCCAGATGGCGTGGCAGGTGATGTCATGAGTGTCCGAAGAGGTGCCACGCCGCCGTGCGTGCGCCTTGCGCGCCGGTGATTTCGCACCGCGCCGTGCCCAGTAACCACGTAGCACATGGATGACATGACCGAGCGTCGCCGCCCCTCCCCGGGGCGCGGTCCGCGTTCCCCGCGTAAAACAGCGCAGGGTGACGAGCCGAACCCGTACAAGGACAGTGGAGACGCGCCGGCTGCGGTCGTGACCGCACCGACTCCTACCCCCGCCCTCGATGATGCGCCGGTGAAAAAGCCGCGCGGTCGACCGAAGAAGACAGTGGTGGCCGATGCCGCGCCGGCCGAGGCACCTCCAGCACCTCCAGCAGCGCAAGAGGTCGCGAGCAGCCCACCAGTCGTCGCTGCCGCCCGCGAGCCCCGTGAACCACGGGCGCCACGCGCACCACGCGCCGACCGGGCCGAACGCCCCTCGGCCGCCGCGCCGACCGACACACCGCGAGTGGACACACCGCGAGTGGACACGCCGCGAGTGGACACGCCGCGGGTGGAAAGCGCGCCAGTCGAGTCCTTCGATGGTGGAGATCGCGGCGCAGCGCCGGATCGCAGCACCGCCGAGCGACCGGAGCGTGGACCTGACCGCAACGGGGAGCGTCCGCAGGCCGGTGACCGCAACGAACGCCGTGGCCGTTTCCAGCGCCGCCGTGGTCGCGGCCGCAATCGCTTCCGCGATGGCACCGATGGCGTCGATGCACCGCCGCAGCCACAACAGCAGCAGAACGCACCGCGCAACGAGCGTGGTCCGCGCCCCGAGCGCAACGAGCGTCCACCACGCAACGAGCGGCATGAACGTGGTCCGCGCCCCGAGCGCGGCGAACGGCAGGAGCGCCAGCACACGCCGGAAACGCCTGGGTCGAGCATCGTCACCGCCGAAGCCAGCATCACCGGCTGGTACGATCCCGCGCGCGGCGACGGTGGCTTCATCCGTCGTGGTGCGGCCAGTTACCTGCCGCAGCCCGGCGATCCGTTCATCCCAGGCTGGATGGCGCGGCAGTTCCAGCTCCGTCGCGCCGACCTGATCACCGCGCAGTGGGGCCATGACCAGCGCCGGCGTCCCACGGTGTGCGAGATCACGACGCTGAACGAGATGGCGCCCGATCCGAACCTGCGCCGCAAAGACTTCAAGAGTCTCACCGCCAGCTATCCGAACAAGCGCCTGACGCTGGAGACGGGCCGGCCGGCGAAGGTCGGTCCGGAGATCACGCGACGTGCGCTGGACCTGATCGCGCCGATCGGGTATGGACAGCGAGCGCTGATCGTCGCACCGGCGCGTGCCGGCAAGACGACGCTGCTGCAGGCGATCACCGAAGGGGTGCACCTCAATCATCCCGATGCGGTGCTGATGTTGCTGCTGGTGGACGAACGTCCGGAAGAAGTGAGCGAGGCGATCTCATGGGAAGTCGGCGAAGTGATCGCATCCAGCTTCGACCAGCCGGCACAGCGGCATGTGGACGTGACCGAAATCGTCACCGAGCGGGCTCATCGCCTCGTGGAGATGGGCAAGGACGTGGTGATCGTGCTCGACTCCATCACGCGCATGGGACGTGCGTTCAATACCGCCAACCGCGGCACGGGTCGCACGATGTCGGGCGGCCTGGACGCGAATGCGATGGCGAAGCCGAAGGCGTTCTTCGGTTCCGCTCGCAACGTGGCGCCGGAAGATGGCGGTGGCAGCCTGACGATCATCGCCACTGCACTGGTGGAAACGGGCTCACGCATGGACGACGTGATCTTCGAGGAGTTCAAGGGCACGGGCAACTGCGAGATCAAGCTGGATCGTGGGCTGGCCGAACGGCGCATCTTTCCGGCGATCGACATTCCCGCCAGCGGAACGCGCCGTGAGGAAAAGCTGTACAAGCCGGAACAGGTGCAGTCGATCTACATGCTGCGCAGGGGACTTCAGCAAATGCCGCCAATGGGTGCGATGGAATGGTTGATCAAGCGCATTGCGGCGACGGCCAACAACGACGCCCTGCTGGCTGGGCTTTGAGCCTGCCGGTTGCAGTTGCTCGCACCGCCCGCCGTGTACGTGTCACGGCGGGCGTTGTGCTGCTCGGGAGCGTCTCTGCCATATCAGTGGGCGCGCAGGCGGTGCCATCGCTGACGCGGGTGGTGGCGCAACCGGTGGTGCGAGAGCTGAAGGTGAGCGGCAACGCCAACCTGAGCGATGACGAGCTGAAGGCGGCGATGGAGACGGTGGCGTCGCACTGTCGTGGGGTGCCGACGTACTGCCGCTTCATCCCGCTCGGCTTCCTGCGCGTGAAGGCAGTGCTGAACCGCGCCGAATTGGAGCGCGACATGTTGCGGCTGCGCGTACTCTACTGGAAGCGGGGCTGGCGGGCGTCGCAGGTCACGCCGGTGATCAGCAAGACCGACGATGGTGAAGTGGACATCGAGGTGAAGGTGATCGAGGGTCCGCCGACGCTGGTGGGCACACTCGACATCGGGGCGCTGGACCCGTTCTTCAGTCCGAGCGAGGAGCGCCGGCTGGTGAGCACGAAAATCGGTGAGCCGCTGGACCTGATCGAACTCGACTCGGTGGCGGTGCGCATCGCCCAGCGCCTCGATGCGCGCGGTTACGGCGACGTGACGCTGAATCCGGTGGCGGTGGTGGACACCGGCAGTCCGCGCGCGGCCGTCAAGCTCGAGGTGAACAAGCTGTATCGCACGATCATCGACTCGGTCCGGGTGGAAGGCACCGAGCGGTATGACCCACGGCTGGTGGCGAACACGATGGGCGTGAAGAAGGGCGACGTGTATTCGCGCGCCGGCCTGATCGAGAGCCAGCGTGCGCTGTATGCCGCCGGATTCTTCCGTCGGGCGGTGGTGCGGGTGGAATCGGCGGGCAACGACTCACTGAAACGATTGATCGCCTCGGTGGAGGAATTGCCGCCGCGCTCGTTCCGCGTGACGGGTGGTGTGAGCACGGTGGACTTCTTCCAGGTCGACGCCCGGTTCGTGAACGCGAACTTCCGCAACAACGCCAGCCGCCTCTCGATGCAGGCCACGGTGGGCAACCTGCTCGGCCCGCAGCTGGTGGGCCGCGGCCCGTTCCAGAACGTGCTGAAGAACACGCAGGAGAACGGCTCACCGAAGTATCTCGAGCCGACCTTTCAGGTGAACGCCGACCTGCGGCGGCGCTGGCTGAGCGATTACCGCAACCAGACCGGTGTCAGCGTCTTCGGATTTCGTCGCTCCTCGCCCGGCGTGTTCGTGGAGACGGGTGGTGGTGCAGCGGCCAGCTTCACGCGCAACGTGAAGCCGTTCCTGCCGGTGACGCTGCAGTACCGCATGGAGCTCACCTCCACCAGCGCCGCCGACACGTATTTCTGCGTGAACTTCGGCGTCTGCGACCAGGCCTCACTGCGCGTGCTGCAGAACACGCAGCGGCTGGCCCCGATCGCCCTCACCGCCACCACCGACCGGCGCGACGACCCGATCGGCCCGACGCGTGGCTATTCGTGGCGCTCGGAGCTCGAGTTCGCCGATGGGTGGACGGGCTCACAGTTCGGCTATGCGCGAGCGGAAGTCGAGGGTGCGAAATATTTCCACGCCACCGAGAAGCTGACGGTGGCGGTGCACGGGCGTGCCGGGATCGTGAAGGGATTCGGTGGGGCGCGCAGCATCGGGGGCGCCGCCGTCATCCTGCCGCGCAAGCGGTTCTACGCTGGCGGGGCCCGCTCGGTGCGTGGCTACGGCGAAAACCAGCTTGGCCCGCGTGTGCTGGTGGTGCCGCGCTCGGTGTTCCAGCCGACGCAGGTGGTGTTCGACTCGCTGCTCGCCGATCCGAAATTGCGCGACGGCCGGCTGCCGTGTGATCCAGCCCTCGCGTTGCCGCAGTGCGCCACGGCGATCGACTCCAGTCGCCTGGTGAACGGTCGAGCGACCTCGGACTTCGTGGACGGTGACTTCCTGCCCAAGCCGCTCGGCGGCGAGGCGATGGTGGAAGCGTCGATCGAGGCGCGCTACCGCTTCTGGGGACCGCTGACCGCAGCGGTCTTCGTCGATGCCGGTTCGGTGGGCGCGGAGTTCGGCGGCACCGCCACCGTGTTCACGCCCGGCATCGGCATCCGCTACCTCAGCCCTGTCGGCCCGATCCGCGTGGACCTGGGCTACAACCCGCGATCGCGTGAGCAGCTGAGCGTGATCACCGAGTTGCAGGCACGCGATGCGTCGTGGAATGCCCCGCGCACGGAAGGGTTGTTCGAGATTCCTACCAAGCGCGGCTTCAACCCGGCCACCGGCACCGGCTTCGGCGGCATCTTCAATCAGCTCACGCTGCACCTCTCCATCGGGGAGGCGTTCTGAAGAAGGCCAAGGTCGCGGCGCTCACGGCCGCATTCGCCGGCAGCGCGCTGCTGCTGGCGGTGGCGGCGGTGGTGTACCTGCCGCGCACCACATGGGGCCGCGAGAAGATCCGCGCCACCGTCGAGAATGCGCTGAACAACCAGTTCGCCGGCCATGTCAGCATCGGCAGCGTTGAACTACTGGTGTTCACGCGCGCCACGGTGCGCGACCTGGTGATCACCGATTCCGCCGGCACGCCGTTCATCAAGGCACCGCTGATCCGGGGCAACTGGTCGCTGCTCGACCTGTGGAACCGTCGCGTGATCATCGACAACGTGCTGGCCGAGCGTCCGGTGATCGTGCTGAACCGGCTGCCGGGGAAGCGCTGGAACTGGGATGCGATCCTCTTCCCCGACACCACGAAGAAGGCGCGCGGACCGAAGCGGCAGTTCGGCGACTGGGTCGAGCTGCGCAACGTGACGCTGATCGATGCGATGCTCACGGCGCGCAGCCCGTACGAGGTGGAAGGGTGGCGGCCGAAGCGTCAGCGCGATTCGCTGCTCACGCTGGCGCTGGCGGGCAAGCTGCGCCCGGTGGTGCAGTCGGTGCCGGGCGGACAGCAGCGCGTGACGGTGCTGGAGCACGTGACCATCAACGCTCCCTACGCGCGGATCAAGTATCCGGGCGAGAGGGCGCAGAAGTTCGAGATCGCGCGCGGCTCGGCGATCGTGAAGCCGTTCCATCCACCGGCGCTCGACCTGCGCGGCATGTCGGGCACCGTGTACGTCGATTCGGACAGCATCTGGTTTCGCAACGTGGCGGCGCAGTTGCCGAAGTCGCGCGCCACGCTGGAAGGGCAGTACAACATCAACAGCGGCAACACGCGGCTGGTGGCGAAGGCGCCCGAGGTGCTCACCGACGACTGGCTCTGGCTGGTGCCGACGCTGCCGACGGGTGGCACCGGTCGCATCAGCGACGTGCGGTACGTGCTGAATGGCACCAGCAGCGACATCCGGCTTGCGGACCTGACGCTGGCACTGGAATCGGCGCGCATGAGCGGCACGCTGGACTTCGGGTTCGAGAAGGACGACACGCACTTCAACGACATGACCGTGCGGCTGTCCAACCTCGACACGCGCACGCTGAAACGCGCGCTGCCCGAGATCGAAGTACCACGCCAGGGAGTATTGAGCGGCACGCTGGTGGCCAAGGGTGCGCTGGAAGGCTCGACCATCGACGGCACCTTCCGCTTCATCGACCGTGAAGCAGGCCCGCTGGGCGTGCGCATGCGCGGCGTGGCGGGATTCAGCCGCGGTGCCGTGGTCACGCGCAACCTGCGCCTCGACGTGCAGCCGGCACCGGTCACGCTGGCCAGCGAAGCGCTGCAGCCGCTGGGTGGCCGCATCGGCGGCGTGGTGACGGTGACTGGTCGCACCGACGGCTGGCTCGACACGCGGCTGGCGCTGGCCCACCGTGTGGCGGGTCTCGAATCACGCATCAACGGCACCGCACGCGTGAACATCGCCGGCGTCGAGCCACGCTTCGATGCGAAACTGACGTTCGCGCCGCTCTCGCTCGCGGCCTTGGGTCGCTTTGCACCAGCGCTGGACCTTCGCGGCAACGCCACCGGCACCCTCACGCTGCGCGGCGTGGCGTCGGACATGGCGGTGAACAGCGCGATCCGCGTGGACACGGCCGGTGGCCTGCAGATCGTGGGTCGCATCGGTGTGCCGACGGTCGGCCCGTCATTCGCCAACGTGCAGCTCACCGCTGATTCGCTGGACCTGCAGCGGCTGGTGCCGACGGCCGTCAAGACGACGCTGGTGGGCATTGCACAGGTGAACGTGCGTGGCACGACGATCGAGGACCTGGACGGCACGATGGTGGTGGACCTGCGCGCCTCGGATGTGGATCGGGTGCGCGTGGACACGGTGGCGATGGTGGCCGAGGCGCACGATGGGCTGCTGCAACTCGACACGCTGCTGCTTCGCATCGGTGGCACGCAGGGTGGCGGGGCTGGCACCTTCGGCCTGCGCGCCGGCCGCACCGGCACGCTGAACGTCGCGATCGAGATCGACTCACTGCAGCGACTGCGGCCCTACCTGCCAGGCGACACGACGCAGATCGCGCTCACGCAGGCGGCGATCATGCGGTCGCTGCGCCGTCAGCGCGCCGACTCGGTGGCATTGGCGCGTCGCACGGAGGTGGAGCGCGCGGCCCGTGGCCTGGCCCCGCTGGCGCTGCGAGTGCAGGCGCCGCTGCCCGTGCGCGGCGATTCGCTGGCCGGCCGCGCCACCTTGCGCCTCACGCTGCAGGGCTGGTTGCGCGACATCAGCGGCAAGGGTTCGGTGGACGGCACCAACCTGTTCGTGAACGGCAACAGCGCGCAGCGCCTGACGCTCACGCCCAGCTGGACGCATCTGCTCACCGACAGTTCTTCCGCGCGCATCGATGGCGACGCCGAGGCAATCAGCGCGGCCGGCTTCAACGTGGACTCGCTTCGCCTCGCCGCCGGCTACGCGTGGCGCCGCAACACGCTTGCCACCGGTACCGGTGAGTTGAACATCGACGTGCACCTGATCGACAGCACCGGCATCGCGATGCGCGGGGCGCTGGTGCTCGACTCGGCGCGTTATCAGGCACGCGTGGACAGCACCGCGCTGGTCCTGCGGTCGTCGCAGTGGTCGAGCCCCTATCCGTGGCGCGCATCGTGGTCGAACGGCAAGCTGATGGTGGATTCACTGGCGCTCGAGGCGGCGGGAAGCGACGCGCGCCTGCAGGTGGATGCGGCGATCGACACCGCCGGCTCCACCAACGTCACGCTGGCGATCCGAAACACGCAGCTCTGGGACCTGGCCGACCTGGCGCAGACGGTGTCACCGGTGGACGGCCGTGTGTCGGCAGACTTGTACGTGGACGGGCCGGCCTCGAACCCGAAGATCAGCTTCCTCGGCGCGGTGCGTGACGTGGTCTACGACAGCCTGCCGCTGCCGGAGTTTCGTGCGCGCATGAACTACGCCGATCGCAGCGCGGTGGCGTATGCGGAAGTGCGACGCCCCGGCCAGCAGCCGAACGCGCGCGCCGATGCCACGATCCCGCTGGACCTGGCGTTGAGCGGCAGCCCGAAGCGGTTGCTGGACCTGCCGATGACCGGCGACATCCAGCTCGACTCGCTGCCGCTGGACATCATCCCGCAGCTCAGCCCCTCGATCACCAACGTGAAGGGCGAGACGCGTGGTCGGGTGAAGGTGCGCGGCAAGTTGCCCGACGACCTGACCTTCGATGGCACCCTGCAGGTGCGCCGCGGTGAGGCGTTCGTGGTGGACGCCGAGCTGCCGCTGCACGACATCGCGGCCGACCTGCAGTTCAAGGGCGACTCGCTGGTGGTGGACTCTGTGCGCGTGGGCGCCGGCGATGGCACGATCCGCGTGAATGGCGGCGTGTCACTGCGGAAGCTCACCGATCCGGTGTTCGACCTGACGCTGGTGGCGCGCAACGCACGCGTGCTGGACGGCAGCAAGGGTCGCATTCGCGTGCTGGCCGACATGACGATGAAGGGGCCGTACACCGCCACCACCATCGACGGCAGCCTGCGTGTGCGCGAGGGAGTGTATCGCCTGCAGGACGAGCGGCAGGCCACCGAAGTGCTGAGCCCCAACGATCCGGCGGTGCTGGGTGCGGTGGACAGCACGCAGGCCATCGAGCGCGGCCTGGTGGCACCGCCGTCCGACTTCGTGCGCGGACTGAAGACGCAGGTGGTGGCGCGCATCGATCGCGACGTGTGGGTGCGCAGCAAGGAAGCCAACGTGGAGATCTTCACCGACGGCGAACTGGCAGTGGCGCTCAATCCGGCCACGGGCGGCGTGACGCTGGAAGGCACGGTGGCCACCGAACGCGGTCAGTACGAGTTCCTCACCAAGCGATTTAACATCGTGCGGGGTTCGGCCACGTTCGTCGGCACCTCGGACCTCAATCCGCTGCTGCAGGCCGTCGCCGAGTTCCAGGTGCGTCAGGCGTCGCAGCAGGCGCTGGCGATCCGACTCAACATCGGTGGGACGCTGCTGCGGCCGCGCCTCTCGCTCACCAGCGACGCACAACCGCCGATCCCGCAGACGGACCTGATCAGCTATCTCGCGTTCGGCAACAGCAGTGGATCGCTGTTGTCGCAATCGGGCTCCGGCAACGCCGGCTCCACCGCCGGTGGCTCGATCGTCGGCAACTCGATCGGCGTCGTGAACCGATTCCTCTCGGCCTCGGCCCTCGGCACGCTGCTGAATGGCGCCGAAGGCAACCTCGCCCGAATCCTTGGCGCCGATGTGCTCAACATCACATCCACCAGTGCACCGCCGGAAGTGCAGAACATCCTGAGCGGATTCAGTGGATTCCTGCTGGCCACCGAGCTGGAATACGGCCGCTACTTCGGCACCCGCAGCTACGTCGCAGCGACGCTGACGCCGGCCAATTTTGCGCCCACGCAAGGCGACATCTCACCCATCGGCCTCCGCTGGGAATACCGCCTGCCGCGCAATTACCGGCTCGAGACGACGTTCGGTCCGCGCTTCCTGCTCACCAGCCAGACGCTCGACACCGGCTCCCCGAACGCCTTCCAGAACTTCGGCCTGTTCCTGTCGCGCGAGTGGAAGTGGTAGCGACGCTGACGCGTCACGCTGTCGTCAGCCCGCCGCCAGTTCGTCCCACAGCGCGGCCATGGCACGCATGCCGAGCTCGAAGTTCTCGACGCTGATCCACTCGTCGGGAGCATGGGCGTTCTCGCCCGGAAGGCCGAAGCCCACCAGCAGCACCGGCACGTTCAGCAGCCGCTGGAAGTCACCGACGACCGGAATCGAACCGCCTTCGCCGGTGATCACCGGTTCCTTGCCGAATGCCGCCGTCAGTGCGCGGCGTGCGGCGTCGAAGATCGGTCCACTCAACTCGGCGCGCCACGGCTTGCCGCCATGCAGGTGCTCCACGTCCACCGTCACGCCGGCGCCGGCCACCGCGTGCACATGTTCGTGCATCAGTCGCTCGATCACTGCCGGATCCTGGTCGGGCACCAGACGGCAGCTGACCTTCGCCATCGCATGACTTGGCAGCACCGTCTTGGCGCCTTCGTCGGTGTAGCCGCTCAGCAATCCGTTCACTTCACAGGTCGGACGCGTCCAGAGCCGCTCCAGCACCGTGTAGCCGAATTCCCCACCCAGCGATGGCGATCCGACCTCGGCGCGGAAGTGTTCCTCGTCGAACGGCAGGCCGCGCATCTGCTCGCGCACCGCGTCGGGGAACGGCTTCACGGCGTCATAGAATCAGGGAATCGCGATGCGGCCGTCCATGTGGTGCATGGTGGCCAGGATGCGCGCCAGCTCCATCGCCGGGTTCACCACCGCACCGCCGTACATGCCACTGTGCAGGTCCGACTGCGGTCCGGTGACCCGGATCTCGAAATACGCCAGGCCGCGCAACGAGCTGAGGATCGACGGCTGACCGGGCGCGAACATGGTGGAGTCGGAGATCACCACCGCATCACACTGCAGGCGCGCGGCATGCGCCTCGATGAACGGCGACAGGTTCTCGCTGCCCACCTCCTCCTCACCTTCCGCCAGCACGATCACGTTCACCGGCAGCGTCCCACGAACGGCCAGGTGTGCCTCGAGCGCCTTCAGGTGCAGGAACAGCTGGCCCTTGTCGTCCACGCTGCCCCGCGCGTACAGCTTGCCGTCGCGCACGGTGGGTTCGAACGCCGGCGACGTCCAGAGCTCGAGCGGTTCCGGTGGCTGCACGTCGTAGTGCCCGTAGATCAGCACCGTGGGCTTGCCCGGTGCGCCGCGCCACTCGGCCAGCACGATCGGGTGCCCGGCGGTGTCGATCACCTCGGCCGAGGTGAGGCCGATGGCGGTGCACTGCGCGGCCACCCATTCGGCGGCGCGGCGCACGTCCGGTGAGTGCTCGCTCCGCGCGCTGACGCTCGGGATGCGCAGGAATTCGTGCAGTTCGTCGTGGATGCGCGCCTGCGCGGCGACGAGGAACTGGTCGAGATCGGGGGCGACGGCGTCGGCCATGGGTCGGGAAGTCGGTGGACAGCGCCGGCTCTGGATGCGGCGCGCGTTCGACGCACGAATATGGCGCGACGCTCTCAGCTCTGCAGGCCGACCGCTCCACCCACCGGCACGATGCGCAGCCGCTGCCGGCGACGCTGCCGCGCGAGGCGTGCCCGCGCCAGGGAGAGGTGTGCCGCACGACGAATGCCCAATCGCACCAGCAGCGTGCACCAGCCCCACGCGATCCAGCTCACGCGCTCGGGCAGCGACAGTCCGCGCGACGCCGAGAGGATCATCACCGGCACCGTCAGCGCCACTGCCGGCGCGGAGAGCAGCAGTGGCGTGCGACGCTCCACCACCTGCGTGGAGTGTCGGCCCGTGGCCAGCGCCTGCTCGATGCGCACGGCCAGCGCACCGGGGGTCAGGTCGCGCCAGCCGGGCACGCGAATCAGCGTCCAGCCGGAAGCGGTGTTGCCCCAGCCGTGATTGTCGGAGCCAGCCACCAGCGCCACGTTCAGCGAATCGGCCAGTCGCAGCAGCTCGGCATGGCGCGTGAGGCCCATGGTGAGCCCCTTCGGCGCACCATCGTTGAGTTCCAGCGCCATCGTCCGCGGCAGGGAATCCTGGCCAGGCCCGGCGAACATCGGCATGCGGAATGGAATCGTCTGCACGATGATCGGCGCTCTGCCATCGGCCAGGCGGATGCCCTTCACCAGGTGGTCGCCAGCCACGATGTAGGTGGACTCGGCCAGCGTCATCGAGAGCACGTTCACGTGCTGGCCACCGCTGCGCATCTCGAGGCCCGAGAGCAGCACCACGCCATCGCCGGCACGGGTGGGATTGGACAGCATGGCGTCCATCGCACCACCGAAGCGCTTGTGGTCGGTGATGTAGGCCACGTGAAAGCCGCTTTCCTCATGCCAGCGACGCACGCGCTCCTGCGTCCAGTCGGGCCGCGCATCGCGCGACGAGGCGGTGTGCGCGTGCACGTCCACCACCACCACGTCGGGATCGTCCACCACCAGCTTCGACATCGGCCGCGGGAAGAGCACGTTCACCAGCAGAAGCATCACCGGCGCCGCCAGCACGATCATCACCAGCCCACCCAGTTCGTGGCGCCACACCGGCCAGGTGCTGCCGCGCGTGAAGGCCAGCGCGCGCCACGCGACGAACCCGAACAACAGCGTCACGAGCACCGCGATGTGCTGCGGGATCGTCAGCAGCGCCTGCATGTCGAGAATGGTGCAGAACGGCGCCAGCAGCGCGAACTCGCGACTGATGGCCAACCGCATTCCGCTCACGTCACCCTGCGTGACGGCGTCGCGCAGCGGCACCTGCGGCACGGCGGCGGTGGCGAGCACCAGCACCGTGATCAGCAGCGGCAGCCAGAGATCCCGCACACAGATCGCCCGCAGCCGATTGCGCAGCAGCAGCGCGCGGCGCGTGATTGGACAGAGCGTGCGGTGACACCGTGAGGGGGAAGTCGCCCGGAATGGGGCTGTCTTCTGGGCGCTTTCGGTCACGCAGGCAGGCGAGGTGAAAAGGACGCGTCGAACGGGTAGTGGCGAACCGGACGGCTACGTTGAGACGGTTAAAACCATGCCGACCGCAACCACTTACGCAAGTAGCACTTGCATGAGCAATCGACTCGACACCGAATCGTCGCCGTACCTCCGGCAACACGCCGGAAATCCGGTGGACTGGTACCCGTGGGGGGCCGAGGCCTTCCAGGTGGCGAAGGCCAGCGACCGTCCCGTGCTCCTGAGTATCGGCTACGCGGCCTGTCACTGGTGTCACGTGATGGCGCACGAGTCGTTCGAGGACCCGGAAACGGCCGCGACCATGAACCGGCTGTTCGTGAACGTGAAGGTGGACCGGGAGGAGCGGCCCGACGTGGACGGGATCTACATGCAGGCCGTCCAGGCGATGACCGGGCGGGGCGGCTGGCCGATGACCGTGTTCCTGACCCCGGACGGCGATCCCTTCTACGGCGGAACCTACTTCCCGCCCACGGACGTGCAGGGCATCCCCAGCTTCACCCGGCTGATGCACAGCGTGTCCAGCGCCTGGACCACCCGGCGTGAGGCGGTGCACGCCACCACCGCCACCCTGCGCGAGCTCTACGCCAACGCCGCCGCGCCGCTCACGCCATCCGGCGACGTCGGACCGGAACGGCTGCTCGAGGCCGCTTCCCTGCTCCGGCGGCTTTACGACCCGCAACACCACGGCTTCGGCGACGCACCAAAGTTCCCGCAGACCATGGCGCTCGACTTCCTGCTGCGGCACGGCACCCGGCACGCCGACCAGGCAGCGCTGGGGATCGTGACCGAGAGCTTCCTCGCGATGGCGCGCGGCGGCATCAACGACCAGCTGGCCGGCGGGTTCGCCCGCTACAGCACCGATCGCGCCTGGATCGTTCCGCACTTCGAGAAGATGCTCTGCGACAACGCCTTGCTGATCCGGCTCGGCGTGCACCTCGTGCAGTCCACCGGCAGCGATGAGATCGAGTGCGTCACCCGCGACACGATCGCCTGGGTGCTGCGCGAGATGACGGGGCCGGAAGGTGGGTTGTACGCCAGCGTGGACGCCGACAGCGAGGGCGAAGAGGGAAGGTTCTACGTCTGGACGCGCGAGGAGCTGCAGCGCGTGCTGGGCGACCGCTTCGCGTTCGCCGCGGTGGCGTACGGGGTGAAGGCGTCGGGCAACTTCGAAGGTCGCACGATCCTCACTGCCCCCATGCCGATCAGCGTGGTGGCGGCGCGCAGCGGCATCAGCGTGGACGCGGCGGAGGCGGAACTGCGCCGTGTGCGCGAGCTGCTGCTGGCCGAGCGTGCGACGCGCATCGCGCCGCCCACCGATACCAAGCGGATCGCCAGCTGGAACGGGTTGATGCTGCGCGCGCTGGCCGAGGCGGCGCGGGTGTTCGCGGATGACACCATCCTCGCCGCCGCCACGCGCCTGGCCGATTTCCTGACGCGCGACATGCTCGTCGGCAATCGCGTGGTGCGCACCTGGATGGACGGCCGCCGCAGCGCCAGCGGATTCCTCGAGGATCAGGCGGCGGTGAGCGCGGGACTGCTGGCGCTGTGGCAGGTCACCGGTGACCACACGCTGCTGCGCACCGCGCGCCGGCTGGCGACGGCAATGGTGGACGATTTCTTCGACGCCACGTCGCGCAGCTTCTTCGACACCGCGCGCGATCACGAGGCGCTCATCACGCGCCCGCGCGAGCTGACCGACAACGCGACACCGTCCGGAGCATCGCTGGCCTGCGACGTGCTGCTGCAGCTGGCAGCGCTGGATGCCACCACCGGCTATCGCGAAATCGTCGCCGGTCACCTGCAGTCGGTGGCGGCACCGATGTCCGAGCATCCGCTGGGATTCGGGCACTGGCTGGGTGTGGCCGACCGTTTCGTGTTCGGTGGCGTGGACGTGGCACTGGTGCCGGGCGCTGAGGGGAACGACGCGATGCTGGACGTGCTGCGACGCGCGTACGTGCCCACGCTCCTGCTCGCACGCGGTCTGCCCGACACCCCCGACGTGCCGGCCCTGCTGCAAGACCGGCCAGTGATCGACGGGCGCACCACCGCCTACGTCTGCCGCGACTTCAGCTGCGACCTGCCCACCACCGATCCGACCGGGCTGGCGCAGCAACTGCGCGCGGCGGTCCGACGCCTGTCGTGAACGGTGCAGGTTGGTGCCGGTGTCGCTTGATTTCGGTCCGTCTCGTCTCTTTCTGACTCACCAGCTGCACCCGATCCCATGAGCACCGCGACGCGTTCCTTCACCCGCAGTCTCTTCGCCGGCGACATCCACGACGACCTGATCTTTCCCTATCCCGATTCGCTGGAACAGCGCGATCCGGCCGAGGCGGCGGTGGTGGCGCGGATCATCGGTGAACTGCACGCGCTGGTGGGGGACCTGATCCGCCCCGAGCAGTTCGACGAGGACGAGACGATTCCCGAGCCGGTGATCGAGGCGTTCGGTCGGCTTGGGTTGCTGGGCATCAGCATCCCGAAGGAGTACGGCGGCCTCGGGCTGTCGCAGGCCGGCTACGCGCGCGTGTTCGCCGCCGTCGCCACTGTGGATCCGTCGCTGGCCGTGCTGGTCGGCGTGCACTGCGGACTCGGGGGCAAGGCAATCGCGCTCTACGGCAACGACGAGCAGAAGGCGCGCTACCTGCCGATGCTGGCGCGCGGCGAGACGCTGGCGGCCTACGCGCTCACCGAGCCGGAGACGGGCTCCGATGCGCAGCACATCGTGACCTCGGCCCGCCTCAACGACGCCGGCACACACTGGCTGATCACCGGTCGCAAATACTGGATCGGCAACGGCCATCGCGCCGGTGTGCTGGCCACCTTCGCGCAGACTCCGGTGGAACGTGACGGCAAGATCGTGATGCGCCCCACCGCATTCATCATCCGGCCCGACATGCCGGGCTTTCATGTCGAGCGCACATTCCGCAAGCTGGGTATCAAGGGCAGCACGCAGGCCGAGCTGCGTTTCGACAACCTCGAAGTGCCGGTGGATCACGTGCTGGGCGAGGTGGGAAAGGGCTTCAAGGTCGCCGTGCACGCGCTCAACGCCGGCCGCCTCAGTCTCGCCGCCGGCTGTACCCTCGGCACCCGCGCCGTGATCGGCCAGTTCGTGCAGTACGCCGAGGAGCGCGTGCAATTCGGCAAGCCGCTGGCCGACTTCGAGATCACGCAGCGCAAGATGGCCGACCTGGCCGCCGACCAGTACGCGTCGGACAGCATGATCGGCATGCTGACGTCGATGATGTCACGCCCTGACGTGGACGCCTCGCTGGAAGCGGCCTGCGCCAAGGTGTTCGCCAGTGAGATGGTCTGGCGTGCCAGCGACGAGATGGTGCAGCTGGCGGGCGGTCGCGGCTTCAGCAAGCCATGGCCGTACGAACGGCAACTGCGCGATGCCCGCATCAACCGGATCTTCGAAGGCGCCAACGAGATCCTGCGCCTCTTCATCGCGCTCAACGGCGTGCAGGGCCCGGCCGAGACGCTGCAGGAAGTGGGCGATGCACTGAAGGCGCCGATGCGCAACATGGGCATCCTGAGCGACTTCGTGGTGGGCAAGGTGAAGAGCAAGCTGCGTGTGGGCGACGACGCCACGGTGGACACGCCGATCCACGCCCGCCTGCAGCCGCACCGCCGCTATTTCGAGAAACATGTGGCCGAGCTGCGCACCGCCACCGACTCGGCGATCGTGTCCCACAAGAAGCAGCTGATCGACCGGCAGATGCTGGTGGAACGGCTGTCGAACATGGCGATCGAGCTGTTCGCGCGCGCCTGTGTGCTGAGTCGCACGCAGCGCCTGATCCGCGAGCGCGGGCTGGAGGCGATCGAGCGTGAGCTGAACCTCTGCGACCTGTTCTGCGTGCAGAGCGGCCGGCGCTTCAAGGAGAACCGCGAGAACCTGCAGTCACCGCAGGATGCCACGCGCCGCGCCATCGCGGCCGACTTGCGCGCGGCGGGTGGCGGCTTCGTGCCGGACTCGGTGCTCGAGGTGCCGCTCGACATCCGTCGCCAGCCAGTGGTGCCGATGCGCCTGCCGTCAGAGGATCCGGTGAGCGTGTGACGTGATGCGCGACGGCGCCGCGGCGCAGACGCCGCGGCGCTTCTAGGCGAAGTCGAGGCCGAGGTCGAGGGCGGGGGCGGAGTGGGTGAGGGCGCCAACGCTGATCCAGTCCACGCCGGTCTCCGCGATCGCGCGCACGCGGTCGAGCGTCACGCCGCCGCTGGCCTCGACCACGGCGCGGCCGGCCACCAGGGCCACGCACTCGCGCATCGCATCGAGTGCCATGTTGTCGAGCATGATCACGTCGGCGCCCGACTCGATCGCGCGTTCCACCTGCTCGCGCCGGTCGGCCTCGACCTCGATCCAGGTGCCGGCCGGCAGGATTGCCCGCACCTGCTTCACCGCGGCCACGATGTCACCACCGACGGCGGCCAGGTGGTTGTCCTTCAGCATCGCCATCGACGCCAGGTCCATGCGGTGATTGCGTCCGCCGCCGCAGCGCACCGCGTACTTCTCGAGGTGGCGTAGGCCGGGGGTGGTCTTGCGCGTGTCGAGAATGCGCGCCGTGGTGCCGGCAATGGCCTGCACGTACTGATGCGTGAGCGTGGCCACGCCGCTCAGGTGCATCATGTAATTCAATGCCACCCGCTCGGCCTGCAGGAGTGCGCGTGACGGGCCGGTGATACGCAGGACCGCGTCACCCGGCGCCACCACGGTGCCGTCCGCGCGCACCGTCTCGATGCGCACGTGCGGCGATACCTGCGTGAACGCCTCGATGGCCATCGGGCCGCCACACACCACACCGGCCTTGCGCGCCGCCAGTACCGCCGACGACATCGCGGTGGCGGGGATGGTCGCCAGGGTCGTGACGTCCTCCAGCGCGCGATCCTCGAACAACGCCTCACGCACTGCCGTGCGCAGCGGGATCTCGCGCAGTGGAAAGCCGTGCACGTCGTGCAGTGCCGATGTGTCGCTCATTCGCCGGGATCGGCGGTATCACCGGCCAGCGGCGGCGACGGCTGCGTGCCACCGATCGCCACCATCCGGTCGATCGCCAGCTTCGCGCGGGCTGCGATGTCGGCAGGCACCGTGATGCGGTGCTCCATGTGCTGCAATGCGCGCAGCACCTTGGGTAGCGTGGTGACCTTCATGTAGGCGCAGCTCGCCTTGTCGTTGGCGGCGTGGAACGTCTTGGTCGGATTCTCGCCGCGCAGGCGATGCAGGATGCCGATTTCAGTGGCGACGATGAACTCCTGCGCCTCGCTCTGGGCGGGACGCTTGATCATGCCTTCGGTGCTGAGGATCTGCAGCTGCCGGCTGCTCACCGCACCGCTGCTGACGGCATCCAGCACGCTGGTCGAACAGCCGCACTCGGGATGTACCAGGAACTCCGCATCCGGATGCTCGGCGCGCATGTGGTTGATGTGCTCAGGATCGATACCGGCGTGCACGTGACACTCGCCCATCCAGACGATGATGTTCTCGCGTCCGGTGACACGCTTCACGTGCGCGCCGAGGAACATGTCAGGGCAGAACAGGATCGTGCGGTCGGCGGGGATGGCGTTGATCACCTCCACCGCGTTGCCGCTGGTGCAGCAGTAATCCGTTTCGGCCTTCACCTCGGCGGTGGTATTCACGTAGCTCACCACCACCGCGTCGGGATACTCCGACTTCCAGGCGCGCAGCTGGTCGGCATCGATGGTGGAGGCCAGCGAGCAGCCGGCGGCCAGGTCGGGGAGCAACACGGTCTTCTGCGGTGACAGGATGGCCGCCGTCTCGGCCATGAAGTGCACGCCGCAGAACACGATCACGTCGGCATCGGTGCGCGCCGCCTCACGCGAGAGGCCGAGGGAGTCACCGACGTAGTCGGCCACATCCTGGATCTCGGGGCGCTCGTAGTTGTGCGCGAGGATCACCGCGTTGCGTGACTTTGCCAGCGCGCGGATTTCGTCATGCAGCGCCTGGTCGTAGTGGGTCTCGAGCACCGTCATCGTGAGTTCACCATTCGATGTGCGTTTCGCGCCACTTGTTCCGGGCGCGCGGGAAGTCGCTGCGGTAATGCCCGCCGCGACTCTCCTTCCGAAGCAGCGCGGCCTGCACGATCAGGCGGGCCGTCTGCACCATGTTGAGTTCCTCGGTCGCGCCTGCCGGCAGGCGCGCCTCGATCGCATCCACTTCCACCGCCGCAATGCGCAAGCCGCGCGCCGTGCGATCGATGCCGGCGTACTGCCACATCACGCGCCGGACGTCGTCGGCCGCCACCTGCGCTGCACCACGATCGAACTGGTCGGGCACGGCCCACACCTCCGGCGCCGGCTCGGCGATACCGTGCGGGCGCAAATGCGCCGCGTCACGACTCACCCGCTCGGCGAACACCAGCCCTTCCAGCAGCGAGTTCGACGCCAGCCGGTTGGCGCCATGCACACCGGTACAGGCCACTTCACCGCAGGCGTACATGCCCGGCAGCGTGGTGCGCCCATCGAGGTCCGTCACGATGCCACCCATCATGTAGTGCGCGGCCGGTGTCACCGGGATCAGGTCGCGACGTGGGTCCACGCCGCGTGCACTGCACAGTGCGAAGATGCCGGGGAAGCGGGTGTCGAAGTCGGTGATGGCGCGGGCGTCGAGATGGACCACGCCGGTGCGCTCCTGCGCGCGGAATATCTCGCGGGCTACGATGTCGCGCGGCGCGAGTTCAGCCAGCTTGTGCTTCTCGGGCATGAAGCGCTTGCCGGTACCGTCCAGCAGCGTGGCACCTTCACCACGCACCGCCTCGCTCACCAGCGCCAGCGGATTTTCGCTGGTTGCCAGCGCCGTGGGATGGAACTGCACGAACTCCATGTCCTGCATGCGTGCACCGGCGCGGTGCGCGATGGCGAAGCCGTCACCGGTAGCCACGGTGGGATTGGTGGTGTGGCGATACACCTGGCCCAGTCCCCCCGTCGCCATCACCACGGCCTCGGCGTAGACCTCGACCGGCCGGCCTTCGATGGCCGCACGCACGCCGATGCAGCGCCCGTTGACCATGATCAGGTCCAGCACGCGTGCCGTCTCCATCACCTGCACGTTGGGCGACGCGTGCACGCGCTCGATCAGCGTGCGTGACACCTCGGCGCCGGTCTGGTCGCCCTGTGCATGCACGATGCGACGCCGCGAGTGCGCCGCTTCCTTGCCCAACTTGAAGTCGCCGCGCGCGTTGAGGTCGAAGCGCGCACCGGCTTCCACCAGTTCGCGCACCCGGTCCGGCCCTTCGTTCACCAGCACGTCCACCGCGTTCACGTCGCACAGCGCGGCACCGGCGGCCAGCGTGTCGCGACGATGTAGCTCCGGACTGTCGCCAGCGCCCAGTGCGGCGGCGATCCCGCCCTGCGCCCACATGGTGTTGGAGTCGCGCAGGGTGCGCTTGGTCATCAGCATCACCGGACCCTGCTCGGCACAGCGCCAGGCGGTGAAGAGTCCGGCCACACCGCTGCCGATGACGAGCACGCGGGTCGAGAGGCGCTGGACCATCAGCGATGTCCTTCGGAAGGTGAGGTGGGCACTATGCGTCCGCGACGCCGGATGACGGGGCTGATACGCGCGATGTGCACGGCAGGTTGTGCGGCGGTGGCGGGTTCGGGCGCGCCAATCGCTTCCGGTGCCTCGGTGGCGACGAAACGATAGAGCTGCGCCGGCCGGCCGCTGCCCGTCGCCCGCTGCTCTCGCGTGGGCTTCACGATGCCCAGCAGTTCCACCTTGCGGCGGAAGTTGCGCTTGTCGAGTTCACGGCCGAGGATGACTTCGTACACGCGCTGCAGCTCGCTGAGCGTGAAGCGCGCCGGCAGCAGTTGGAAGCCCACGGTGGTGTAGGAGAGCTTGTTGCGGAGCCGCGCGAGCGCGTAGTCGATGATGCGGCGATGATCGAGCACCAGCAGCGGCAGAGCGGCGACAGGCCACCAGCGTGCGGCGCGCGTGCCCGCGTCCGTGAGCACGTCCGCCGAGACCAGCGCGTAATGCGAGACGCTGATCACACGGCCCGCCGGGTCGCGGAACACATCACCGAAGGTGTAGAGCTGCTCGAGCCAGACTTCGCCGGCTCCGGCTGCATCGGCGAGGGCTCGTCGCGCGGCGACGTCGAGCGTCTCGTTTGCGCCGACGAGGTCGGTCGGCAGTGCCCAGGCGGTATCAGCCGGGGCG
>JANMON010000083.1:0-3830 GCA_031369265.1 Gemmatimonadaceae bacterium
GAAGTGGTGGATCACCAAGCAGCTGGACAAGTTCAACCGCTGGTTCAATCGCAGCACGGACCGCTATCGCGGCGTGATTGCGTGGGCGCTGGACCACCGCCTGGCGATGATGATCCTCGCAATCGGCGTGTTCTTCGCGGCGTTCTCGCTCCCCATCTCCGGACTGGTCGGATTCGCCGTGGCGATGGGGCTGGTGCTGCTCGGAGTCTGGCTCGACACGCGCAAGTCGCTGCCGTTGGCGATCCGCGCCGGTGGAGGCCTGGCGTTCCTGGTGCTCGGCATCGTGAGCATCGGACTGCTGCCGAAACTGGTCGAGTCGGCGCTGGGTGTGGAGCGCGGCAAGGCCCTGCTCGACGTGCGCAAGGTCGGCACCAGTTTCTTCCCAGGTGAGGACAACTCCGAACTCAACGTGAAGATCGAGACACCACCGGGATCGAATCTCGACTACATGCGCCTGAAGGTGCTGGAGGCGGTGAAGATCGCACGTACGTATCCGGAAGCGGTGTTCACCTTCACCACCATCGGCGGCGCCAGCGGCGCGGTGGACGCCGGCAACGTGTACGTGAAGCTGCTCCCGAAGGCGGACCGGAAGTCGAAGGGGATGCGCTCGGCCGACGACGTGGCAGCGCAGTTCCGCATCGACATGGCGCGGATCGGCGGCGCGGTGGCGAGTGTGTACACCAACGACTTCAACGGCGACCAGAAGCAGATCCAGCTGCAGTTGCGCGGCAACGACGCGCGCACGCTGCAGGCGTACGCCGAGAAGGTGCTGCCGAAGGTGGCCGCGGTGAAGGGTGCGGTGGACGTGAGCCTGAGCACGAAGGGCCAGAAGCCGGAACTCACGGTGCAGGTGGACCGTGGCCTGGCCAGCTCACTCGGCGTGAGCGTGGGGTCGGTGGCGCAGTCGTTGCGACCGGCCTTCGCCGGTGTGGAAGCCGGTGACTGGGTCGATCCGATGGGTGAGACGCGCAAGGTGCGCGTGCGCTTCGCTCCGGAATCGCGTGAGCGCCTGGTGGACCTGACCAACCTGCCGCTGGTGATTCCGGGCCGGAACGGTGGTCCGTCCAGCACCCTGCCACTGGGACAGGTGGCGACGGTACAGCAGGGACTTGGCCCGTCGATCATCAGCCACCTCGATCGCGACAAGCTGGTGACGGTGCAGGCCAACGTGGCCGGTCGTCCCAACTCCGACGTGCTGGCGGACATCAACAAGATCTTCGCCGAGGAGCCGATGCCGCCCGGTATCGAGCTCAGTCAGGGTGGTGACACCGAGAACCAGACGAAGGTGTTCACCTCCATCTTCGCCGCACTCGGCATTGCGATCGTGCTGATGTACATGATCCTGGTGCTGCAGTTCGGCAGTTTCCTCGACCCGATCGCGATCCTGGTGTCGCTGCCGCTGTCCCTGGTGGGCGTGTTCGGCGCGCTGGCGATCACCGGCATGACGATCAACCTGATGTCGCTGATCGGCGTCATCCTGCTGGCAGGTATCGTGGCCAAGAACGCCATCCTGCTGATCGACTTCGCGAAGTGGCAGCGCGAGGAAGCGGGCGTGTCGCTGCGCACGGCGCTGATCGAGGCCGGTGCGATCCGTTTGCGCCCGATCCTGATGACCACGTTCGCGCTGGTGGCCGGCATG
Organism: Gemmatimonadaceae bacterium; assembly: GCA_031369265.1. Classification (GTDB taxonomy): domain Bacteria; phylum Gemmatimonadota; class Gemmatimonadetes; order Gemmatimonadales; family Gemmatimonadaceae; genus JACMLX01. The sequence continues at coordinate 1,640 of JANMON010000083.1, forward strand.
TTGCCGATCGCGCTGGGCTCGGGCGAAGGTGCCGACTTCCGCAAGCCACTGGGCGTGGCGGTGATCGGCGGTGTGATTACCTCCACGATCCTGACGCTGATCGTGGTGCCGACGATCTACGAGATCCTGGATGGTGTGCGCGCGTTCTTCGGCAAGCGACTCGGCTTCAGCACGCCGATGACCGGCGAACATCCGGTGCCGAAGGGTGCCATGCCGCAGCCGGTGATGGGCGACTGACGTTCGGCGGTGCACGGTGAAGAAGCGAGGGGCGGACCAGCGATGGTCCGCCCCTCGTCCGTTGCGCCACGTCGTCCGTCGTCCTTGGCACGCGGGGGGTCGAATGTCGCAGCCGATGCCGTTTCCTGTTGGACGCCGCGTGGACATAGATTCTGGCCTCGCTGAACCCCTCCTTCACCGACGCCCGTCATGCCCGTCCGCGCCGCCGTCCCCTGGGTTGCACCGTTCGCGCTGTTCATGGTGCTGCTCGCCGCGCTCAAGCCGCTCGGCATTCCGCAGCCGTGGAACGCGGCGCTGTGGATCGTGCTGCTGGTGGCAGCGCTGCTGGTGTTCAGTCGCGACGTGATCGAGCTGGTGCCGAAGCACCTGCTGATGTCCACCGCCATCGGTATCGGTGTCTTCATGCTCTGGATCGCGCCCGAGGCGCTGTTCCCGGGCTGGCGCACGCACTGGCTGTTCGACAACTCAGTGGTGGGTCATCCGACGGCGGGACTGGCCGTGGCGGAACGTGGTGATGTTCTCACGCTCTGGCTGCGCGCGGCGCGGGCGGTGTTGCTGGTGCCGATCCTCGAGGAACTGTTCTGGCGTGGGTGGCTGCCACGGGCGGTGGATTCGTTCGACGATTTCCGCAAGCGACCACTCGGCAGTTACACGACGCTGTCGTTCTGGGCCACGGCGCTGCTCTTCGCCAGTGAGCACGGGTCGTACTGGGAGGTGGGTCTGTTGTGCGGCGTCATTTACAATCTCTGGATGGCGAAGACCCGTTCAATCGCCGACCTCATCTGGACCCATGCCGTCACCAACGGCTGTCTGTCGGCGTATGTGGTGCTTGCCGACCAGTGGCAGTACTGGGCGTAGCAATTATCGCCGCTTCCGCAGCAGCTCGCAGCACACGGACCGCTTCCCTTCACAGGATCGCACATGCGCAAGGCTGATGAAATCGACTATCGCCTGATCGGCGATGACCTGCAGGCCGTGATCGTGACCCTCGATCCGGGCGAGGCGGTGACCGCCGAGGCGGGCGCGATGATGTACATGGAAGACGGCATCCGTCCGATCACCACGCTCGATCCGAACAACGAGGGCGGCGGCCTGCTGGGCAAGTTGATGGGCGGCGCCAAGCGCGTGATCTCAGGCGACTCGTTCATGATGACCGTCTTCATCAACGAATCGCACCAGCGTCGCGACGTGGCCTTCGCCAGTCCGTTCCCGGGCAAGATCCAGGCGATCAACGTGCTGGATTGGGGCGGCACGATCATCGCCCAGCGCGATGCCTTCCTTGCCGGCGCACGCGGTCTCGACGTGAGCATCGCGATGCAGCGGAAGATCGGCGCCGGCTTCTTCGGTGGTGAAGGGTTCGTGCTGCAGAAGATCAGCGGCGATGGCCTCGCGTTCCTGCATGCCTCGGGCACGCTGGTGCAGCGCGACCTGCAGGCCGGCGAGGTGCTGCGGGTGGACACGGGTTGCTTCGTCGCGATGCAGCCGAGCGTGGATTACGACATCGAGATGGTGAAGGGCATCAAGACGGCGCTGTTCGGCGGTGAGGGCCTGTTCTACGTGCGCCTGCGCGGGCCGGGGCGCATCGTGCTGCAGACACTGCCTTTCTCGCGCCTCGCCGACCGCATCATCGCCGCCGCACCCGCCGGCCGCACCGGCGGTGGCTCACGCGGCACCATCGGATCCCTCGGCGCGCTGCTGGGCGACGAGTAGCGCGACTTCCGAGCGCGGCGCGACGTCCTCGATGTTTCGGTGTCCGGCTGCCAGATCGGCCAGCAGGGCAACGTGCACATCGAGGGCGTCGATGACCCGATAGCCGGGAGCGTGGCCGTCGAAGGCGAGTCCGAGATCGGTGCCCGCCAACACGATAGCGTCGGCGCGCTGCTCGCGCACCATGCGATGTCCGGCCTCGAACATCAGGGCACGCTGCTCCTCGGTGCAGGCGCCGCTGAGCGCG
>JANMON010000098.1:0-3859 GCA_031369265.1 Gemmatimonadaceae bacterium
AACGGCATCCGCAACTCCGACTGGTTCATCACCAGCGGTGGCGATGGGTTCGGCAGCGTGGTGGACCCGAAGGATCCCAACACCGTGTATGCGCAGTCGCAGTTCGGCAACCTGTCGCGATTCAACCTCGCCACCGGCGACGTGATGGGCATCCAGCCGGAAGACGTGATCGATGGCAAGGGCTTCCGCTGGAACTGGGACTCACCGTTGCTGATCAGCCCCCACGCCAACACCCGCGTGTACTTCGCGGCCGACCGCGTGCTGCGGAGCGATGATCGTGGCAACTCGTGGCGCGCGATCAGCCCCGACCTCTCGCGCAACCTGGATCGCACGAAGATCCGGCTGATGGACCGCATTCAGGGCGTCGATGCGATCGCGCGCAACCAGAGCACCACGCTCTACGGCAACGCCACCACGCTCGCCGAATCGCCGCTCAAGGAAGGATTGCTGGCCGTCGGCACCAACGACGGTCGCATCAGCGTGACCGAGGATGGCGGTGCAACGTGGCGTTCGCGCGACCAGTTCACCGGGGTACCCGATACCACGCTGGTGACCAGGGTGCTGACGTCGCAGCACGACGTGAACACACTCTACGCCACGTTCAACAACGCGCAGTCGGGCGACCTCAAGCCGTACGTGCTGCGCAGCACCGACCTCGGTCGCACCTGGACCAGCATCGCCGCCAACCTGCCGTCGCGCGGCTCGGTCTGGACCATCGCCGAGGATCATGCCGACAGGAATCTCCTTTTCGTCGGGACGGAGTTCGGCGTGTTCTTCACCAACGACGGTGGCGCGCGCTGGACGCAGCTCAAGGGTGGCATGCCCACGATCCAGGTGCGCGACATCGCGATCCACAAAGCCAGCTCCGACCTGGTGCTTGGCACCTTCGGCCGCGGCTTCTACATCCTCGACGACTACAGTCCGCTGCGCGCGCTGAAGCCCGACGTCATTGCATCGGCGGCGCTGCTCTTCCCGGCCCGGCAGGCGTGGCTCTACGTCGAGTCGATGCCACTCGGCCTGCCGGGTGCGTCGTTCCAGGGGGCGGGCTACTACATCGCCGAGAATCCGCCGTTCGGTGCCGTGTTCACGTACTACCTGCGCGACGCGCTGAAGTCGCGGAAGGCGACGCGACAGGAGGCGGATGCCGCCACCGCCAAGGCCGGCCGTGACGCCACCTTCCCGTCGTGGGACGCACTGCGCGCCGAGGATCGCGAGGAGGAGCCGGCGATCGTGCTGGAGGTGAGTGACGCGGCGGGCACGCGTGTGCGCCGTCTGACCGGTCCCACCGCGGCGGGCCTTCATCGTGTGGCGTGGGACCTGCGCCATCAAGCGGCCGACGTGGTGAACGGACCGGCGTACAAGCTGGACCCGGAGTTTCCGTTCTCGTCGCCGCCGCCGGCACCGTGGGCGCTGCCAGGCACGTACACGGTCCGTCTCTTCTCGCGCGTGGACGGCGTGCAGCGGCCACTTTCGGAGCCGGTGACGGTGGTGGTGGAGAACGCCGATGCGCCGGGCACGCGTCAGACCGCGCGCACCGCGGCCACGCTCGCCGCCGACCTGCGCACGTCGGAGCTGCGTCGCGCCGTACTGGGTGCCTCGGCGCTGATCGAGGAGACGCAGGCCACGCTGGTGTTCCTCAAGCGCGCCATCGACGAGACGGCGACGGCCGACAGTGCGCTGGTGCGCCAGGTGCGCGCCATCGAGCTGCAGCTGCGTGACGCGCAGGACGCGCTGCGCGGCGACGCGACACGGTCACGCCGCAGTGAACATGCGCCCGCCGGATTACTGGGCCGCCTGAACGAAGCGGTGGGTCAGGGCTGGGGCCGCACGCTGGAAGCGCCGACGGCGTCGCAACTGGCGCAGGTCGAGATCGTGCGCGGTGCGTTCGGGACGGTGCTGACGCAGCTGCGGCAGGTGGTGGACGTGGACCTGAAGGCGCTCGAGGCGGCCGCCGACAGGGCCGGTGTGCCGTGGACGCGTGGTCGTCGCCCGCAGTTGCCGCAGTGAGCAGGATCACCGCGCGCTGACCATGACGCGGTATCTTTTATTCATGCCACGAATCGACTTTCAGGACATCCCCGACCGCGCGCGACTGTGGGTCTTCGCTGCCGACGCGCGGGTCGCCGACGCATCACCGCTGCTGCAGGCCGTGGACCAGCACCTGCAGCAGTGGGCGGCGCACGGTGTGCCGCTGGTCTGTGCACGCGACTGGCGCGACGGTCGCTTCCTTGCGATCGCCGTGGACGAAGCGGCGACCGGCGCCTCCGGCTGCTCCATCGATGGCCTCTTCCGCACCATCGGCCGCGTGCAGCCGCAACTCGGCGCCGACCTGCTGGCCTCCGGCCGCGTGGCCTGGCGCGATGCAGACGGTGGGATCCACGTCGCACCGCGCGCCGAGTTCGAATCGCGCGCGACCAGCGGCGACGTGACACCCGACACGCCCGTCTTCGCGACCCTCGCCGAGTCGGTCGGCGAGTGGCGCACCAGCTTCGAGCAGCCGGCGCGCGAGAGCTGGGCTTCGGGGTTACTGCCCTAGGGTCGTTGCTTCGCGAACTGCGAACTGCGAACTGCGAACTGCAACTGCCTGACGCAAAGGCACAAGGACGCAAAGCCGCAAAGCTGTCATTCGCGGGCGAAAGCTATTTTGGAGGGAAGGACACAACAAAGCAGAAGGGGAGCGTCGCAGCGATCAGCGATGCTCCCCTTCTGCTGTTCACAACATTCATTTCGTTCGCGCCAGAACGCTTTGCGTCTTTGCGCCTTTGTGCCTTTGCGTCAAGCAGTTGCTCTTAGGCAGTTGCTCTTAGGCAGTTGCTCTTAGGCAGTTGCTCTTAGGCAGTTGCTCTTAGGCAGTTGCTCTTAGGCAGTTGCTCTTAGGCAGTTGCTGTTAGGCAGTTGCGCTTAGGCAGTTGCTCTTGAGCAAAGCACCGAACTACATGTCCCCGATCGGGCTCCCCGGCGGCACGTTCAGCTTGAGCTTCTTCTCGGCGGGCTTGTAGGTGCCGGCGATCCAGCCGCGGATGTCGGCGGCCATCTGTTCGTAGGCGGCGCTGGTGCGGGCGGTGCCGGCGGCGCGGAAGGTGGTGTTGAGGAGACCGATCAGTGCATACCGCGCCTCGGCACGCACCAGCGGCATCTCGGCGCTTTCGGCAAGCGTCAGGACGTGGTCCACGTAGGCGCGCTGCACCAGGGCGCCGAGGGCGGCGTCGTAGGGGGAGGAGTTCGTGCGGGCGAAGATCTTCGACTGCATGCGCTGCAGCACGTCACCGAGGCCGGGCAGCGACGGATCGAGCGCCTTCTGCGCCACCAGGCGCGCCGCGCGCTCGCTGTCGAGCAGCAGGTCGAAGGTCACGTTGGCGATCGTGGCGCCGGGCGCCAGCGGATCGAAGGTGATGCCCGTCCAGCGATCGAACAGTTCACGCGTCGGCTCGATCAGGAACGGACGCGGCGGCAGCTGCGCGAGCAGCGTGCGCGGGAGCGCGAGGTTGGCTGGTGAAAGCACTTCGGCGATCGCATCCAGTGCCAGTTGCTGCTTCGCGGCCGGCACCGACACCGGACCCGGAAGCCCGTCACCGCGCATGGTGTACGAGTACGTGACGCCGCCCACCACCTTGATCGCCGCCTCGAGCTGGTAGCGATGGTGCAGGTACACCGGCACCAGCACGTCTTCCAGTGTCGCCATCGGAGCGCCGCGACGGATCACCGTCTCGCCGAACTTGGTCAGCGCACGCTGACGCACGGTCATCATGCGCTTCAGTTCCGTCACCGCGTCGGCACCGTTGTCCCAGAGGTGCGTGTCGGGTGAAGCGCTGGCGACCGGGCGCGCATCCTGGTCGGTGAGGAACGTCAGGCCGCGACC
>JANMON010000138.1:0-19823 GCA_031369265.1 Gemmatimonadaceae bacterium
CGTCGTCTGTCCGCCGTCGCCACCGCCACGACTCAGCGCTGCGAGTGGTCAGGCGCTGACGGTCGGGGCGCGTGCAGCGATCGCGCGTTCCACGGCGTCGCAGAGTTCGCGCACGGTGAAGGGCTTGGCGACGCAGGTCACGGCGCTGGACGCGATGTCGTCGTGCACCACCACGTCGTCGGCGTACCCGCTCATGAAGAGCACGGCGATGTCGGGTTGGCGGCCTGTCACGCGTCGCGCCAGTTCGGAGCCTGACATGCCGGGCATCACGACGTCGGACAACAGCAGCGTGAACGGCTCCTGCTCCATCGACATGCGCTCCAGCGCCGATGGGCCGTCAGGAGCCGAGATCACGGTGTAGCCGGCGCGGACCAGGATGCGCTCACAGCTGGAGCGGACTGCCGGTTCGTCCTCGGCCAGCAGGATGCGACCGGAGCCGCGGCGGATCTCGCGGATGGCCGTGAGCGCATCAGGCACCAGCGGCGGGACTTCGGCTTCCGGCACCGCAATCGGCAGCACGGTCATGAAGGTGGTGCCGATGCCGGGGGCACTGTCCACCGACAGCTTCCCACCCGACTGCTCGATGATGCTGAATGCGATGGCGAGACCCATGCCGGTGCCGCGACCGCGCTCCTTGGTGCTGAAGAACGGATCGAAGATACGATCCAGCAGTTCGCCGTCGATGCCGGTGCCTTCGTCGGACACGGTCAGCTGTGCATAGCGCCCGCCGCTGGCCATCGGCATGCGCGGATCACCGGACAGTCCGTCGATGGCTCGAATCGAGAGCGTGATCTGGCCGCCGTCGGGCATCGCATCGCGTGCGTTCGCCACCAGGTTGACCACCACCTGCTCCAGCTGGCCGTGATCTGCCTGGACGAAGACCGGTTCACGCGGGGTGTTGATCACCACGGTCCGCCCCTCACCGGCGAGGCGCTGCAGCATCCGCTCGATGCCGCGCACCACCTCGTTCAGGTCGAGGATGCGCAACTCCACCATCTGCTTGCGGCTGAAGACGAGGATCTGCCGCGTGAGGTCGGCGGCGCGGGTGGCGGAGGCGAGCACCTCGCGCACGTCCTGCCGCGCAGCCTCATTCTCACCGAGTGCCAGGTCGGCCAGCTCGGCGTGCGCCACGATGGACGCCAGATAGTTGTTGAAGTCGTGGGCGATGCCACCGGCGAACGAGCCGAGGGCGTCCATCTTCTGGACGTGGAGCAGTTGCTCCTGGGACGACTTCAGGGCCGCGTTGCGTTCGACGACGGTGTCGGCCATCTGGTTGAACGAGCGCGCCAGTTCGCCGACTTCGTCGTTCGAGTCCACCTTCGACCGGCGCGTCATGTCGCCGCCGGCGATCGCGCGCACGTCGGCGGTCAGTGACTCGATCGGCGACACCACGCGTAACGCCGACCTGTAACCCAATCCCAGCACGACCAGCGTCAGCAGGCCACCGACGATGATGTCGCGGATGAACTGGTTGTTGACGACGTCGAGGGTGTAGCGCAGCGGGATGCCGACATACACGAGCCAGGGCACACGACTGGCGCGGCGGAAGCCGGTGAGGCGGTAGGTGCCGTCGGACGACGGGCCGGCCCCGACGCCTTCGCCGACATCGAAGTCGTTCACCGTGCCCGAATCGATCTCGAACTTGCGGCCGATCCAGTGTTCCGGATCGAGGGAGCGGAAGACGATCGTGCCGGAACTGTCCATGAAGGTGAGCACGGAACCCTGTGGTAACGTGCGTGCGGTCCGCACCGACTCCAGCGAGTCCATCTGGATCGAGGCGCCGACGACGGCCTTGATCCGTCCGGTGAGCGTATCGATCACCGGCAGCGCGAATGTCATCACCAGCGGCGCGCCGACGACGGTGCGGGAGGTGACGGCTTCACCGACGGTAAACTTCCGGCTGCGCACTGCCTCCCTGAAGTACTGCCGGTCGGCGATCGCGAATGGACGCCCGGAGGGTGGGGTGCGGGCCGAGCCGAGCGATCCGCCGGTCGGATCCGCGATCCAGAGATTGGCGTACTGCACCGGTGCGGCCTTGAAGATGCGCTGCAACACAGCGGCGTTCCGCGCCGGCGGAGCGGTGGGATCGAGCAACTCGCCCATGCTCACCAGCAGCGTCTGGGTCTCGGCAATGGTGCCGTCGAGCGTGCGCGCGGCCACCTGCGCCAGCTGCAGTGCGCTCGTCATCTGCAATTCCTGCTGTGCGCGGCGCAACTGCCAGTTGCGGAACGTAGCCAGGCTGACGACACAGGCGGCGACGATGACGGCCGGCATCAGCAGGCGAGTGCGGATTCGTCGTCGGACTGGTGCGGAGAATTCGGTGTCGGTCGGCACACAGCGAAGCTACGCCGCGAGCGGTGGGTTGTCGCCTCACTCATACGCTGTGCTGTCCTCCGCCGGGGACATGCGGTGCACAGACAGCGGATGGTGACGCACCGCCGTGCCGGGGGTAAGTCGCTGTCCTGCAACTGCTTGGCGTAAAGATCCGGTGCCGTTTCCCACCGCCGCGCCGGGTGGCACTGCGGATGCACTCTGCTGCGGCGACGAGGCGCGTTGCCATCTGCCGCGTCGCAGCGACACCGCCAACGCATCGGGTCGTGCCTTCATTTTCTGCGTCGTTGTGAGGATTCTATCATGTTCAGCGTGCGTGCGATGCTCTCGGCCACCCTCACCACCGGTGCACTGCTGGCCACCACGGCCAGCGCGGCGCATGCGGATGGACGCCAGCTCTTCGTCTGGAGCGGCACCGTTGATCGCGAGGCGATCATCGTGATGCGTGGGTCGGCGCTCGAGACCCAGGGCGATGGATTCGAGTCGTTCCGCGAGGCGCGCTATCGCGTGTCCGATGCGTTGCCGCGGGCAGCGGGCTACGTGCGGGTGGAGCGAGCGGATGGCCGCGGCCTGGTGGAAGTCATCGAGCAGCCGTCGCCGTTCAACGGCTTCACGACCCGTGTCCGCGTGCTCGATCGCCAGTCGGGCGCCGATCGATACCGCCTGGTGGCGACGTGGGAAGGCGTGGGCAGCGGTCGCGGCGACGACCGCCACGACGACCGTTACGACGACCGCGGCAACGGTCGCGGCGACGACCGCTACGACGACCGCTACGACGATCGCAGCGATGACCGCTACGATGATCGCGGCAACCGCAACCGGGGGCGCGGTCGCGGCAATGGCAAGGGCAATGGCCACGGCAGGTTCGAGGATCGCGAGGATCGCGGCCGCGGCGACTACGGCAGCCATCGCGATGCGGGTGTCCTGCGCTTCAGCGCGGTGGTCGATGACGTGGCCGAGATCCGGATCCGCGGCCGCCGGGTGGACGTCGTGTCGCGTAGCGGCCGGCCGCTCTACAACGTGCGCTACGACGTGCGCGGCGCCGGCCTGCCGGACTACGCGCTGCCGCTCGACCTGCGCCGCAATGCCGGCCGCGGCAACGTTCGCATCGTGCAATATCCGCGCGCGTTCAACAACTGGACGGCCATCATCCGCATCGATGATTCACGCGGTGGCCCGGACAACTACGACATCGACCTGCGCTGGTAGTCCGCATACCGTCCGCTGACCTCACGCCGTGGCCGTGGATCGCTCACCGCCACAGCGTGACGCGTTCGGCGATACGACCACTCGCCACCAGGTCGCCCAGTTCGTCGCCGAGTGCGGTGCTCGCGGCACGCACCTGCTCCCAGGCACGGATGCGAGCCGACTCGGTCATGGCCGCGAAGTCGCGGCGGTCCGGGATGCGGCCGTTCGGCAGCGTGGCCACGAACGCCTCGCTCGGCGACAACAACAGGGCGCGATGGAAGTTCGTCTGCCGCGCCCGTCGCCACACCAGCGACTTGTCGAACCACCCGGGCACGGCGTGCGCGTAGAAGTGCGGGTAGAGTACCAACCCATCGCCGTGCGCGTAATCGAGATCGAGGTGATAGTCCGTCACGCCGCCGTCCCAGTGCAGGCCACCGGGCGCACTCGGGATCGACACGCCGTCGATCACCATCGGGATCGATCCCGACGCGCGTAGCACGTCGCGCAGGTTCTCCGGGGTCAGCGCCACGTGCCGGGTCGGAAGGTCCCGCAGCGACAACAGCGGTGACTGGTCGCCCGCATTGCTGAACACGACACGCGTGAATTGCCACGCCAGCGATCGCCGGCTGACGACGTTCATCGTGGCGGCGGCGGTGAGCGCGGCGCCGAGCACGTGGCGTTTGGCGGTGTTTGCCAGGCCACGCCCCTGTGCGGTGATGACGTGCATCCGCGCCCATGGATGCGACAGGATTTCCGCCTCGCCGGTGGGGCCCAGCAGCTGCTCGAGCACCTCGCGCAGCACCTGCGTGACTTCGGCGGTGCGGGGACGCGGCGAGTAACGCTGGCCGTGAATGTAGGCGTGATGGCCACGCTCGAGTGCCGCCACCGGATCGCGCTGTGCGAGACAGGCCATGCGCCAGCTGCCGATCGACGATCCGACCAGATGCATGGGCCGGTTCCGCGGTGCCGCGAGGAAGTGCCCGAAGAGGTATCGGTCCAGCCCGGCGATCGCGAGCCATTTGGGCCCACCTGACGCCCCCGGCATGATGTCCACGTCCTCGGCCCGCAGCCCACGCTCGCGTAGCAGCCGGAGTGCGTCGGGACCGGCGTGGAGGGACAGGGCGTGCATCAGCGGAGCAGCGAGGATTCGAGGCGGGCGTGACCGACGGTCGGTGGCGACGTGATAGAATAGCCACCATTCGAGGCACCTGACCATCGGGCACACCGACCCCGCCGAATGCCATTCATCGCGAGCTCACACCAGCGACGCCACCAGATGCGGATGTTCCGGGCAACCTGGCTCCTCGTCGTGCTGTTGCCGTTGGCGGCGTGCGGCGACACAAAGCGCAAGGGCGGCAAGGCGTCCAGGGCACAGGCGCGTGCAGCGGCCATCGCGGCGATCGAGGCCACACTGCCGCTGAGCACCGACACGCTGCGGCCGGCGGTGATCACCGACACGCTCCCAGGTGACAGCGACGATCCCGCCATCTGGGTCAATACTGCCGCGCCCGCCCAGAGCCTCGTCCTCGGCACCGACAAGGGTGATTCCACCGGCGGTCTGTACGTGTTCGACCTCGCCGGGCGCGTGGATCGCGCACGCAGCCGGACGCCACTCCGGCGCATGAACAACGTGGACATCGAATACGGCGTGCTCATGCCGGCGACGAACACCGACATCGCGGTGGCGACGGAACGGAATCGTCAGGTGATCCGCGTCTTCAGCCTGCCCGACATGCTGGCCATCGACGGTGGGGGCATCACGGTATTCGACGGTGACATCCGACGTGCACCGATGGGCATCGCACTCTACCGCCGCCCACGCGACGGCGCCGTGTTCGCCATCGTGGGCGGCAAGAGCGGACCGCGCGATGGCTACCTCGCACAGTACCGGCTGCGGTTCGCCAACGGACGCGCGACGGCCGCACTGGTGCGGCAGTTCGGACGCTGGAGCGGGCGCAAGGAGATCGAGTCGATCGCGGTGGATGACGCGCTTGGTTTCGTGTATTACTCGGACGAAGGTCTCGGCGTGCGGAAGTATCATGCCGATCCGGATTCGGGCAGCGCCGAGCTGGCGGTGCTGGCAACCACCGGTGTGCGCGAGGATCACGAAGGCCTGGCGGTCTTCGCCCGCGACTCGACCACCGGCTACCTGATCCTGTCCGATCAGGGGGCGGGTCGCATTCATGTCTTTGCGCGCGAGGGCTCGCCGGGCGCGCCGCACCGGCAGCCGCTGCTGGCGGTCATTCCCGTGATGGCCCGACAGACCGATGGGTTGGAGGTGACGGCGCGGGCGCTGGGTCCGGACTTCCCATCGGGGATGCTGGCGATGATGTCCGAACGCGGCGCCTTTCACTACTACCGCTGGAGCGACGTGCAGGCGCGGATCGACGCCGTGCGGGCCTCGCGACGGTAATGTCTCGACGCAATCGCGACGCGCGGTCACTGGCGTCGCACCACGCTCGGCATGATCGTTCCACGCATGACTGACCACGTCCAGGTTGAACGCGCCGGCGCCGTGCTGACGATCCGCATGGCGCGACCGGAAAAGAAGAACGCACTGACGGTGGCGATGTACGTCGCCATGACGCAGGCCATGCGCGACGCCATCGGCGACGATGCGGTGCGCGTGATCGTGATCACCGGTGCTGGTGGCGTCTTCACCAGTGGCAACGACCTTCGCGATTTCGCCAGTGCGCCGCCGCTCGGTGACGACAGTGCGGTAATGCAGTTCCTCGCCACGATCTCGACCTGTCCCAAGCCGGTGGTGGCGGCGGTGGCAGGACTCGCGATCGGCATCGGCACCACGATGCTGCTGCATTGCGACCTGGTCGTGGCGGATCCTGCCACGCGGTTCTCGCTGCCGTTCATCAACCTTGGCCTGGTGCCGGAAGCGGCATCGAGCCTGCTCCTGCCACGCATGCTGGGTCACGTGCGCGCCAGTGAACTGCTCCTGCTGGGCGAGACGTTCGACGCCGCAGCGGCCGAGCGATATGGGATCATCAACCGGGTCAGTGCAGTGGGCGAGGCTGATGCTGCCGCGATGACGTGGGCGACTTCGCTGGCGAGCAAGGCGCCGGGGGCACTGCGGCTCACCAAGGCATTGCTCAAGCGTGAGGAGCCGGGCGTGGCCGAGCGCATCGCGGAGGAGGGTCGCGCGTTCGGCGCGCAGCTGCAGGGGCCGGAGTTTCGCGAGGCCATGGCCGCCTTCATGGAGAAGCGGGCGCCGACGTTCGGCTGACCCGGCGCGCGTCGGCTGGCAGTTCCTTGTGTGCGCGATCGGCGCCAACTGAGCGGACGATCGTCGTCGGTTTGCGTCACCTTCGCGAGTGCATGAGAAACAGTGATCAGCAGAAGGGCGCCGATGAGCACGGTTCGCGCTCGTCTCGGCAGGAGTGATCACGTAGTTTCCGCCTCCCATGCCTCAGTCCGCCGTGGTCATCCCGCTTCGTCCGACAGCGGTCTCCCGCAACGCCGTGCAGCCTGACGGTCGTGCAGGCCGGCGTTCACGATTCGTCCGCGCGCAATCGTGACGGCACCATGGGCAGTAATCGGCGGCGGTGACAGCCGCGCGTTCGACTGTGCGCCGAAGGCGGCGATGCTGCATCGCGCGGCGCGCGCCGGTGTCGCAATTCCCGATGCGGTGGTGATTCCGGACGCGGAGTTCGAGGCGTGGTCGGCGGCCGGCTACCCGTTGCCCGCGGAGCTGCGGGGCGGATTGCTGGTGGTGCGCTCGGCGTTCGCCACCGAAGACACACCGCGGCTCACGAATGCCGGCACGTTCGCGAGCGTCTTGCGCGTGCCGGCGGATGATCGCAGTGCCATCGCCGCTGCCGCGGCTGCCGTGCGAGCGTCGGGGAGTCACGCCGCCACCACGCGCGACCTGCTCGTGATGCGACAGGTGGCCGCGCAACAGGCTGGCGTGGCGTTCACCGAGCGGGAACACGAGGACGATCTCGTGAACGTGGTGAACGGCACGGCCGAGGAACTGCTGGCTGGACGAGTCAGCGGACAGACGCTCGACATTCCACGCGTTCGGCGTGGCGAACCGACCGACGTGTTGCTGCCACCGTGGGCGCAGCGGCTGCAGCGCGTGCTGATGCTGGTGCGCGACCTGGGACACGTGAATCGCTGGGGCAACGGCGACTGGGATGTGGAGTGGGCTGATGACGGCGACACCTGCTGGGTGGTGCAGCTGCGTCCCGTGACGCGACCCACCGTGCGCAACGAGTGGTTCACGCTGGCCAATCACCGGGAGATCCTGCCGCCATTGCCCAGTCGCTTCATGGCGACGCTGATCGCCTCCTGCGCCGGTGGATTGTTCGCGTGGTATCGGCGCGCCGACGCTGCCCTGCCGGCGTCGCGACCGTTCATCGAAGTCTTCGAAGGGCGGCCGGTGATCAACCTGTCGCTGCTCACAGACATGCTGCGCACCTGGGGTCTGCCAACGCGCTACATCACCGATGCCATCGGTGGTCGCGACGTGCATCCGGTGGGGTGGCGATTGCAGCGGGTGCGCACCGCCGCACCGGCCCTGGCGCGCATGCTCTGGGCGCAGTTCACCGCGGTGGGCACCACGCGTCGCGCGCGGCTGACGATCCTCTCGCGCGACCTGCTGGACGCGGACGACGAGGTGGCACCGCTGGTGCAGGCAGCGCAGCGTCGCTACGTGCTGCTGGTGCAGTCGATGTTCGCGCTGACGGCGGCGATGGCGACGCCGCTGGCACTGCTGCGCCGCACCGGCACGCTGGCTGCCCATCTCTCGCGGCAGCGCACGCCGGGCAGTGACGTGGTGGAGGCGTTGCGGCGCGATGTGGTGCCGGCACTGCGCGAGAATCCGGACGACATCGCCCGGGTGGCGGTGGGCGAGCCGCCGGTGAGCCAGGCCGGCGCGTACGAATGGCAGCAGTGGCTGGAACGACATGGGCATCGCGGCCCGTACGAGAGCGACCTGGCGCAGGCGCGGTGGCGTGAGCAGCCAGCGGCGGTGCTGGCGCTGCTGCGCCATGAACTGGCCTATCCGATCGCACCGCGTGCGCTGCCGTTCCGCAGCCTCGGGGAGTGGGTCACGTTGCCGCTCTGGTGGCTGGCGCAGCGCCCGCTGCGCGCGCGCGAAGGCTTGCGCGACGATGCGATGGTGGCCTTCGCGATGATCCGCGAGTTGCTGCATGCCGCCGCCGAACGAGCGGTGCAGCGTGGCGCACTCCGACGCACCGACGACATCTGGCTGCTCTCGGTGGACGAGGCGATCGCGCTGGATGCGGGGGCGGTGTACGACGAGGCGTTCTTCGAGGCGCGCGACCTGGAGCGACGCGAGGAGGCGGCCGTCACCATCCCGGCGGTGTTCCGTCGCTACGATCGGCTGCGGCGCGACCTGCGCAAGTCGCCCACGCCGGTGCGTGCGGTGTGGCAGGGCATCGGGCTGGCGCCGGGTCGCGTGGCGGGACGGGCGTGGTGCGCCGAAGGGCCAACCGCATCGCCGCCGGCCGGCTGGATGCCGCAGGAGACGATCCTGATCGCGCCGGCGGTGGATGCTGCCTGGGCGCTGCTCTTCCGTCGCGTGGCGGGGGTGGTGGTGGAGACCGGTGGCGAACTGTCGCACGCCTCGATCATCCTGCGCGAACTGGGCGTGCCGTCGGTGACCAATGTGCGCGGGATCCTTGGCGACCTGCGCACCGGTGATCCGCTGTTGCTGGATGCGGCGCGCGGCCACGTGGCGCGCGCGCACTGAGCGGGTCGGCATGCCGGTGCGGCTTCAGCTGCCATTCGATGCCGCGGCCAGCCTTGCGTCCAGTGCTGCACGCTTCAACGTTGCGACGTCGTCAGCCGTTGCCCTCGCATCGTCCGCGTCCCCTCCCACGGTCGCCTTCCACCGAGCCCGCGTATGTTCTCGCCGCGCCCGCTGTTCCTCTTCGCGCTTCCGATCCTCGCCGCCGTCTCTGCCGGCACGTCGAGGTTCGTGGCACGCGACACCGGTTCCACATTGTCGGCGGCCGCGGATTCGACGCTGATGGCCGGCTACCGCTGGCGCAACATCGGCCCCGATCGTGGCGGACGTTCAATCGCCGCCAGCGGCGTGAAGGGACGGCCGAACGAGGCGTACTTCGGCGCCACCGGCGGCGGATTGTGGAAGACCACCGATGGCGGTGAGACCTGGGTGCCGGTCACCGACGGGCAGATCAAGAGTGCCTCGGTGGGTGCGGTGGCGGTCAGCGAGACGAAGCCCGACCTGGTGTTCATCGGCATGGGCGAGACGGCGATCCGCGGCAACATCATGCCCGGCGATGGCGTGTACCGCAGCACCGACGCCGGCAAGAACTGGACGCACGTGGGCTTCAGCGAATCGCACGGCATTTCCAAGATCCGCATCCACCCCACCAACGCCGACATCGTCTTCGTGGCGTCGTTCGGCAAGTACAGCGTGCCGAGCGCCGAACGCGGCGTGTTCAAGAGCACCAACGGCGGCACCACCTGGAAGAAGGTGCTGTTCCGTGACGATCGCACCGGCGCCATCGACATCGCGTTCGATCGGGCCAACCCGAACGTGATGTACGCCGCCCTGGGGGAGGCGTATCGCAAGGAATACCAGATGTCGAGCGGTGGGCCGGGCAGTGGCCTGTTCAAGAGCACCGATGGTGGCGAGAGCTGGACCGAGATCACGCGCAATCCCGGCATGCCGCCGGGCCTGATCGGTCGCATCGGCGTGGCCACCACCGCCGCCAACTCGAACCGGGTCTACGCGCTGGTCGAGAACGACAGCGGTGGCCTGTTCAAGAGCGATGATGCCGGCGCCACCTGGACGGCGATGAACTACAGCCGCAGCATCCGCCAGCGCGCGTTCTACTACACGCACCTGTTCGCCGACCACAAGAATGCCGACGTGGTGTACGCGCAGAACACGTCGATCTTCCGCAGCACCGATGCCGGCAAGACACTGACGACCATCGATGCCAACTCGCACGGCGACTGGCACGACCTCTGGATCGATCCCGAGGATCCGACGCACCTGGTGGCGGCCAACGACGGTGGCGGCGCCGTCACACGCAACACCGGTGGCAAGTGGACGGACGAGGATTATCCGACCGCGCAGTGGTATCACGTGATCACCACCACTCACATCCCGTTCCACGTCTGTGGGTCGCAGCAGGACAACAGCACACTCTGCACGCCGTACAACTGGAACCTGGGCGCCTTCAGTGCGTCGCAGGCGGCACGGGCCGCCGGCACGGACACCGGCGCCGTGCGCCGCCTCGATTCGGACCTCACGGCAGGTGGCATGGCGGTATCGTACCAGGCCGGTGGAGGTGAGCCGGGCTACATCGCACCCGATCCGCGCAACCCCGACCTTTTCTACTCGGGCACCAACAACGGCGCGTACCTCGACAAGTTCGACCGCCGCACGGGGCAGGCACGCGAAGTGAACCCGTACCCGTGGTTCTACTCCGGCGAACCGTCGAAGGCGATTCGCGAGCGCTGGCAGTGGACGTACCCGATCATCTTCTCGCCGGTGGACAAGAAGTCGCTCTACGTGTCGTCACAGCGCCTCTGGCGCACGATGGATGGTGGCAAGACCTGGGCAGCACTGAGCGGTGACCTGACAAGGCACGACCCGATCACGCAGGAGAAGTCGGGCGGCCCGATCACCGGTGACATGAACGGCCCCGAGGTGTACGGCACCATCTTCTCGGTGGCTCCCGGCAAGCGCGACATCAACGTGATCTGGACCGGCTCCGACGATGGCCTGGTGCACGTCACGCGTGATGGCGGGAAGACGTGGACCAACGTGACGCCGAAGGACATGCCCGACTTCGGCCGCGTCAGCCAGCTCGATGCATCGAACTTCGCGCCCGGCACCGCCTACATGTCGGTGCGCAAGCCGCTGCTCAACGACTTCGCTCCGTACATCTGGAAGACCACCGACTTCGGTCGCACCTGGACCAAGATCGTGTCCGGCATCCGCGCCGATGCCTACGTGCATGCGGTGCGCGAGGATCCGAGCCGCAAGGGACTGCTCTATGCCGGCACGCAGCATGGCATGTACCTGTCGTACGATGACGGTGCCACCTGGCAGTCGCTGATGCTGAACATGCCCGACGTGCCGGTCTCGGACGTGATCGTGGAGGCCAATGAGCTGGTGATCTCGTCGCACGGTCGCGGGTTCTGGGTGCTGGACAACATCGCCCCGCTGCGCCAGGCCACGCCGGAGATCATGGCCAGGGACGTGCACCTCTTCACCTCACCGGTGGGATATCGCTCGGGCGCCGGCCTCACCATCAGCTACCTGCTGAAGAGCGCCACCACCCGCGCGACGCTCGAGATCCTCGATTCGGCCGGCACCGTGGTGCGGACGATCGAGGCCGACACCACCACCGCAACGGCAGGGCGCCCACGCGCTGGTCGCCGTCGCGGCGGTGAGGCCACGATCCCGACGCGCGCCGGCATCAATCGCTTCGAGTGGGACCTGCGCTCGCAAGGCATCGTCTCGTTCCCGGGCATGATCCTGTGGGGCGCCGGCACCGCTGGACCCGCCGTGCCACCGGGTCGCTATACCGCGCGCCTGACGGCCGACAACCGTGTCACCACCGCACCGCTGGTGGTGAAGCGCAATCCATGGATCACCGATGTCACGGATGCCGACCTCACCGCGCAATACGCGTTCGGTCGTCGCGTACGCGACCGCGCCACGGATGCCAACAAGGCCGTGATCGCGATCCGCAACGTGAAGGCGCAGCTGGCCGACCGGCAGAAGAAGGCCGCCGACGATGCTGCCCTCAAGGCCACCGGCAGCACGCTGGTCGCGAATGCGTCGGTGGTGGAAGACAGCGTCTATCAGGTGCGCAACCAGAGCGGGCAGGACCCGCTCAACTTCCCGATCCGAGTCAACAACCGCCTCGCCACCTTGCTGTCGATGGCCGAGCGTGGCGATGGGCGTCCGACCACCAACATGCCGGAGATCTTCGGTATCCTGTCCACCGAGCTGGGTCGCTACACCACGCGCCTGAACCAGATCTGGGCCACCGACCTGGCGGCCGTGAACAAGGAACTGTCGCGCCTGAAGCTCGCGCCGCTGGACCCGAACTGCGCCAAGGCGGAGGGATGTACCGCAGTCCCGTGAGTCGTCGTCACCACGCACACGTCGCCCCGGAGATCCGATGACCGATCTCTGGGGCGCAAGTGCGTTGGCGCGCTGGCAGTCGGCGCTGGATCGGTATCCCGACGTGATCGCGGCGCAGGGTGTGGCGCCGCTGGCCGCGCTCGAGAGCTGGTATCGCACCGAGCTGCCCACGCTGATCGCATCGCGCACCGCACCGCACGTGACGCTGGCCGAGCTGGTGCGCGTCACCGAATGGAAGATGCATCGCGGTGTGTGGCGGGCACCGAACCTGGTGCGCGTGAAATCCAACGATGCCGCGCTGGTGATCGACACCACCACCCGCGCGCTGGCACTGGTGCCGCATCCCACCGCGCCCGTGAAGGAAATCGCAACGCTGGATGGTGTGGGGCCGGCCACCGCATCGGCGATCACGGCCATCGTGGCACCGGAGATGTATCCCTTCTTCGACGAGTTGGTCGCCGCACAGGTGCCGAGCCTCGGACCGGTGGCGTGGACACTCGGCTACTACGCGAAATACGCCGCCGCCCTGCGCCAGCGTGCGGCAGCGGTGGGTGAGGGCTGGACGGCCATGATGGTCGAACGGGCGCTCTGGGCGCACGTGAACGGCAAGGCCGGACCGCGCTGAGGCCTGGTTCGACGCGTCCGTGAAACCGGGGCTGTGGCGGACCGTAGACTGGGCATCGCCGGACGCACCGCGTGCCCTCGGCCGGAGGGAGGCAACCTTTCCGGCGGATCGGGAATCAGACGCGTGGCACGCCGACGACGGCCAGCCCGCGACTCCCCCGCTTCCGGCTCCCCACATGCTCCGAAACCTGCGGCTCGCCGCGCGCATGTTGCTCAAGACGCCGTTCGTGACGGCCATTGCCGTGCTGTCGCTGGCACTCGGCATCGGCGCCAACTCGGCGATCTTCTCGATGTTCAACCAGATGCTGCTGCAACCGTTGCCGGTGCCGCACCCCGAGCAGCTGGTGAACCTCGGCGCACCGGGACCGAAGCCCGGCTCCACGCAGTGTTCGCAGGCTGGCAACTGCGAAGTCGTGTTGAGCTATCCGATGTACCGGGATCTCGAGCGCACGCAGACCGTGCTGGCCGGCCTGGCGGCGCACAAGAGCTTCGGGCCCAGCCTGGCGATCGATGGCGAGCCAATGACGGGGCAGGGCATGATGGTGTCGGGATCGTACTTCCCAACGCTGCAGGTACAGCCGGCTGCGGGACGACTGCTGGCACCAGCCGACGACACGCCGGTGGGTGCGAACTTCGTGGCGGTGCTCGGCTTCGATTTCTGGCGCGACCGGTTTGCGCGTTCGCCATCGGTGATCGGCAAGACGATTCGCATCAATGGCCAGGCATTCACTGTGGTCGGCGTGGCAGCGCAGGAGTTCAGCGGCACGACACTCGGCGTGCGCCCCACCGTGTACGTGCCGATCTCGATGCGCGGCGTGCTCGAGCCGCGTTTCACCGGCTTCGAGGATCGTCGCAGCTACTGGGTCTACAGCTTCGGACGCCGCAAGCCGGAGGTGTCGGTGGCGCAGGTGTCGGCGGCGCTGAACGCGTTGTATCGCCCGATCATCACGGACGTGGAAGTGCCGCTGCAGGAGGGGATGAGCGAGCAGACGCTGACGCGCTTCAAGGCGCGTACGCTGACGGTCGAAGCGGGGCCGCAGGGGCAGAGCAGTGTGCACGCCGAGGCCAAGACGCCGCTGTTGCTGCTGCTTGGCGTGACCGGCGTGGTGTTGCTGATCGCCTGCGCCAACATCGCCACCCTGCTGCTGGCGCGTGGCGCCGGCCGGTCGGCGGAGATGGGTGTGCGCCTGGCGCTCGGCGCCAGTCGCGGCCAGCTGCTCTCATTGCTGCTCACGGAGTCGGTGCTGCTGGCGATGATCGGCGGTGCCGCCAGCCTGCTGGTGGCGCAACTGACGCTCAAGTTCATCGGCTCGATGATGCCGGCCGATGCGGCCGATTCGCTGCGCCTCGAGTTGCAAGGCAGCGTGGTGGTATTCACCGCGCTCTTGGCACTGGTCACCGGATTGCTGTTCGGCCTCTTCCCGGCATTGCACAGCACGCGCGCCGACCTGATCAGCGTGATCCGTGCCGGCGCCGGACAACTCACCGGTGGCAAGGCAGCGGCCCGTTTCCGCGCGACGCTGGTGACGGTACAGATCGCGCTCTCGATGGCGCTGCTGGTCTCGGCCGGCCTGTTCCTGAAGAGCCTCATGAACGTGTCGAAGGTGGACCTCGGTGTGCGCGTGGACAACCTCGTCACGTTCGCACTGGGACCGGTGCGCGCCGGCATGGACACCACCCGCGCGGC
Organism: Gemmatimonadaceae bacterium; assembly: GCA_031369265.1. Lineage (GTDB taxonomy): Bacteria > Gemmatimonadota > Gemmatimonadetes > Gemmatimonadales > Gemmatimonadaceae > JACMLX01. The sequence continues at coordinate 14,943 of JANMON010000138.1, forward strand.
GGTCTACTTCACGCGGGTGGAAGAGGCGCTGCGCGCGATTCCAGGCGTCACGGGCGTGACGTCCAGTCGCGTGCCGCTGCTGGCGGGCGACAATTGGGGCACCGGGGTGCGCGTGCAGGGGTTCCCGGGAGGCCCCGACGTGGACAACGGCACGTCATACAACCAGGTCGGGCCCGGCTACTTCGCGCTGGTCGGCGGGCAACTGATCGCCGGTCGCGACATCGCCGAGAGCGACCTGCGCGGTGGCGCCAAGGTGGCGGTCGTCAACGAGACGTTCGCGAAGAAGTTCAACCTCGGGCGTGATGCGGTGGGCAAGTTCATGGCCGACGGCGACACGCGCGACACACTCGACGTGCAGATCGTGGGGCTGGTGCGCGACATGAAGTACAGCCAGGTGAAGGACACCACCCCACCGGTGTTCTACGCGGCGGTGCGGCAGGATGGGTCGGTGGGTGGATTGAACTTCTACGTGCGCTCGTCGTTGCCGCCGGCGCAGGTCATGGCCGCGATTCCCGCCGCGATGAAGGCGCTGGACCCATCGGTGCCGGTGGAGGACCTGAAGTCGATGCCGCAGCAGATCCGCGAGAACGTCTTCCTCGATCGCATGATCAGCATTCTCTCGGCGTCGTTCGCGATCGTCGCCACGCTGCTGGCGGCCATCGGGCTGTATGGCATGCTGGCCTTCAGCGTGACGCAGCGCACTCGCGAAATCGGCGTACGGATGGCGCTGGGGGCCGATGCGGCACGGGTGCGTGCGATGGTGATGAAGCAGGTCGGAGTGCTGACGCTGGTCGGCGGTGCGATCGGCGTGGCCAGTGCATTCGGCATCGGCAAGGCGGCCCGCGCGCTGCTGTACGGTCTCGAGAGCCATGATGCGCTGGTGTTCGCGACGTCGATCCTGCTGCTGTCGGCGGTGGCACTGGCCGCCGGTTTTCTGCCGGCACGCCGCGCGGCGATGGTGAACCCGATGACGGCACTGCGCCATGACTGACCGACACCGACACCGGGGGCGATGAGATGGACATCGTCCGAACCCCACCCAAGCGGAATGCACGGAAACTGCTGATCGCCGGTGGCGTGATCGCACTGCTGGCGGTGATCGTGGTGGTGGCGCGACTCGGCCCGGCGCTGCCGACGCTCGAACGCGCCGCGGTGCTTGTGGATTCGGTCCGTCAGGGTGACGTGGTGCGCGAGGTGCGCGCCGTGGGCACGCTGGTGCCGGAACAGCTGCGCTGGATCACCGCGCAGGCGTCGGCGCGCGTGGAGCGGGTGCACGTGCAGGCGGGTCAGCAGGTGGCGGCGGGTGAGTTGCTGCTCGAACTGTCCAATCCCGACCTCCAGCTGGAGACGATGCAGGCCGAACAGCAGGTGCGGCAGGCGGAGAGTGCACTGCTGGCGTTGCGGACCAACCTGCGCAGCGGGCTGCTGACACAGGAGGGTGTCGTGGCCACGATGCGTACCCAGCACGTGAGTGCGCTGCAGGAGGCGGCCGGCGCCGACTCGTTGCTGCGGCTCAAGCTGGTGGCGACGTTCGATGCACGGAACCGTCGTGCCGCGGCGGAGGAGATGACCACGCGCCTGCGGGTGGAACAGGAACGACTGACACTGCTGCGCGATGCCATCGATGCGCAGGTGTCGACGCAGGTGTCGCAGGTGACGCAGTTGCGCGCCATCGCCGCCAACCAGCGTGCACGCCTCAGCGCGTTGCAGGTGCGGGCGCCGGAAGCGGGCGTGTTGCAGGACCTCACGCTGCAACTGGGGCAGTGGGTGCCGGAAGGCACCACGCTGGCCAAGGTGGTGCAACCAGGTCGGCTGAAGGCGGTGCTGCGGATTCCCGAATCGCAGGCCAAGGACGTGCAGGTGAACCAGCTGGCGGCGGTGGATACGCGCAACGGCATCGTGAAGGGTCATGTGATGCGCAAGGATCCGTCGGCGCAGCAGGGCAGCGTGACGATCGATGTGGCGCTGGATGGCGCGCTGCCGGCCGGCGCGGTGCCCGACCTGAGCGTGGACGGCACGATCCAGATCGAGCGCCTGACCAACGTGCGCTTCACCGGCCGCCCGAGCGTGGCGGTGCCCGGCGCACAGACCACGCTGTTCCGTCTCACGCCCGACGGCAACGAAGCCGAGCGCGTCGCGGTGCAGATCGGGCGCACGTCGGCCAGCACCGTCGAGATCCTCGGTGGGCTGGCAGTCGGTGACCGCGTGATCCTCTCCGACATGTCCGCCTATCTCTCCGCCGCGCGCGTGCGGCTCAAGTGATGATCTCCCTTCCCAAGGATGCTTCCATGGCACCGACCAACCAGCCGCTGATCCAGATGCAGGGCATCACCAAGATCTTCGTCACCGATGAGATGGAGACGCACGCGCTGCAGTCGATCGACTTCGACATCCTCTCGGGCGAATACGTGGCGATCGCCGGCCCATCCGGATGTGGCAAGACCACGCTGCTCTCGATCCTCGGCCTGCTCGATGCGCCGTCGGGTGGGCGCTACACGCTGGCCGGCCAGCCGGTGGCAGAGCTTTCGGCGGTGGAACGGGCGCGCGTCCGCAACCGGCAGATCGGCTTCATCTTCCAGGCCTTCAACCTGATCGGCGACCTGACGGTGGAAGAGAATGTGGAATTGCCGCTGACCTATCGCAGCGATCTCACGCCGGCCGATCGGAAGGCGCGCGTGGCGCGGGCGCTGGAACGTGTGGGCATGGCGCATCGCGCGCGACACTATCCGCCGCAGCTCTCCGGTGGTCAGCAGCAGCGTGTGGCGGTCGCGCGGGCGGTGGCTGGTGATCCGGCGATCCTGCTGGCCGACGAGCCGACCGGCAACCTCGACTCGAAGAACGGCGAGGCGGTGATGGAGCTGCTGCAGGAGCTGAACGCCGGCGGTGCCACGATCTGCATGGTCACGCACGACGAGCGGTACGCGCGCCATGCCGGCCGCCAGGTGCACCTCTTCGACGGACGAGTGGCCGACGGCGAGATGCACATGATCGCCATCGCCTGACGCTCATGGGGCGTGCAGTGCCGTGGTGATGGCGGCGAAGCAGGCGAACGGATCGACCACGTCGCCACGCGTGGGATGGGTCTGTGCGCCGAGTTGGGCGATCACCACTCGCTCGGCGCGGTTGATGTAGAGGTACTGGCCGAAGATGCCCTGCGCCGTGAAGGCTCCGCGATGGATGCTGCCCGAGGTTGGTGCCACCGGCCACCACATGTAGCCGTACTGTTCGGTGCCTGTGCCGTACTGCTTCGGCGATCCGGCCTCCTGCACCCATCCCTCGGGCAGCAGTCGCCGGGCGCCGATGACACCATCGCGACGGATGAATTCCCCGAAGCGAGCGTAATCGCGGAGCGTGGCCATGATGCCGCTGCCGCCGATCTCGTGACCGTCGGGCGAGTCCAGCCACCAGGTGGCGTGATGCTCCATGCCGAGCGGCTGCCAGAGCTTCTGGCTCAGGTACTGCGACGCCGACATGCCGACCGCGCCGCGCACCACTTCGCTGGCCACCAGCGTCTCGCCGGTGCTGTAGTTGAAGCGCGTGCCGGCGGGTGCGGCGCGGGTCAGGGCGGCCATCAGCGCCATCGCCATGCCGGGTCGCTGGGCAATCTGCGCCTCGAGCAGGTGCCGGCGGTCGGAGGAGGAATCGGTGTAGGTCTCGTTCCACTGCACACCGGAGCCCATCATCAGCACCTGACGGACGGTGACGCCGTCGTACGCGCTCCCGCGCAGCGATGGCACGTAGCGCGTGACGGTGTCGTCGAGGCTGCGGAGTTTCCCGTCGTGGAGGGCGAGGCCGACCAGTGTGGACGTCACCGACTTGGCGATCGACATCGACATCCAGCGCGTGGCGGGGGTGGCGCCGAGCGCGTATCGCTCCAGCGTGACGCGCCCGTCCTTCAGCACCAGCAGGCCGCTGACCCGGTTGAGGAGCATGTAGCGGTCGAGCGTGTACGTCGAATCACCGGCAGTGCAGCGGACGGTCGGCAGCGGCGTCGGGGACGCGTCGAGGGGTGTCACGGCGCTGCCGCGCGCGACGACCCGCGACGGAAAGAGCCGGTCGATGTTGCGAAAGGTGGTGGCTGCCAGTTCAGGAGTCAGACGGCCGTCGTACATCTCGCGCACGGTGCCGATGGGTTCTGCGGCGTGCGGACTGTTCGCCGGTGCGGGCGGCGCGGGTACGACGGCACAGGCGGCGAGCAGCACACAACAGAGTGGAGACCAGCGCATGACGATCTCGTGGAGCGGGAAGGCGGTTCACCATGAGCCGCGTGATGGCGTGAGTCTACCGCCTGGCGCGCGCCGATGACCGCGCCGCGGAAGCGTGTCGCGATCGGCGGTGGGGCCCCGCTGCGGCTCTCACGCGGCGATGCTGACGCGGGGACGCCGCTGTACCGGCAGGTGTACCTGCAGCTCCGGGAGCGGATCGTGAGCGGCACCCTGCTGCCCGGCGCGCGCCTGCCGTCGTCGCGGGCGCTGGTGCGTGACCTGGGTGTCTCGCGGAACACGGTCGAAGGGGCGCTGGGCCGGCTGGCCGACGAGGGTTGGATCGTGCGGCGGGTGGGTTCCGGCACGCTGGTGGCGGAGCGGCGGCCGACGGATTGACAGGGCGTACGCGCAGGCGCAGGCCGCTGTGCTGGCTCACGTCGTGCGCAGCTATTTCGCCGGTTCCACCGAACAGGCGGTCGCGGCGTTGCTGCGGATGTCGGACACGACGCTCAGCGATGACGAGCTGCAGGCACTGCGGTGGTCGGGTGACCGATCCGTGGCCCTGGCCGCAACCGCGCCCACGTCCGTTCCCCGAGGACTGACGGCGCGGTGCTGCTGTGAGGCGGGCGACTGGCGATATTGCGGCGCCGACGACGGCATGCGCGATCTTCGGTCC
>JANMON010000175.1:0-18774 GCA_031369265.1 Gemmatimonadaceae bacterium
CTCCGAGGAACTCGGTGAATCGTGCCAGGTCGGCGGTGTAGGCGGTGATGGTGTGCGCCGACATCTGCCGCTCCTTCTGCAGATACGTCAGCCACTCACTCACCAGAGCCGGCGTGACCGCCGCTTCCACCGGCGCGGCAGCAGCATCGCTGGACGCGGCAGCTTTCGGCATCAGACCGACACACCTGCCAGCGAGAGCTGTGCGATCCAGTCGGCCTGATCGCGCAACGCGCGGTTCGCCATCGCCTGCTTGCGCTCCATCTTGTCGCGCGGCGGGTTCGGCAGGTCGTCCACCAGGCCGTAGTTCGCGTTCATCGGCTGGAAGTGTTTCGGGTCGGCCTCGCGCAGATAGCGATACAACGCACCGAGCATGGTGGTGGGCGGCGGCACCACCGGCTCCTCGCCGCGCAGCTGTCGCGAGAGGTTGATGCCCGCCAGCAAGCCAGTGGCACTGCTCTCGGTGTAGCCCTCGACGCCGGTCAGCTGACCGGCGAACATCGTCAGCGGCGCGTCGCGCAACGAGAGATGTGGCGACAGCGTGGCCGGCGCATTCAGGTACGAGTTGCGATGGATGCTGCCGTAGCGGAGGAACTCCGCCTCGGCCAGACCGGGAATCATGCGGAACACGCGCTGCTGCTCGCCAATGCGCAGGCGCGTCTGGAAGCCGACCAGGTTCCACATGCGTCCCGCACGATCTTCCTGGCGCAGCTGCAGCACCGCCCACGGCCGGCGACCAGTCCGCGGATCGCGCAGCCCGATCGGCTTCATCGGCCCGAAACGCAGCGTCTCACGCCCGCGCTTCACCATCTCCTCGGCCGGCATGCATCCCTCGAAGTACGGCACCGCATCGAATTCGTGGGCGGTGAACTGGTCACCCGCTGCCAGTGCGTCGACGAACGCTTCGTACTCCTCCTTGTTGAACGGCGCGTTGAGATACGCACCGCCCTCGGCGGCCGCACCGTCCATCGTCTCCTTGTCCCAGCGGCTGGCGCGGAACAGCAGCGAATGATCGAGCGACTCGTAACTCACCACCGGCGCGATGGAGTCGTAGAACGCCAGCGACTCGATGCCCAGCCGCGCGCGGATCGCCTCGGCCAGCACATCGGAGGTGAGCGGACCGGTGGCGATGATGCCGACCTCCGGGATGGTGCTCACTTCCTCGTTCACGACGGTGATGTTGGCGTGCGAGCGCACGCGCGCATCGAGTGCATCGGCGAACAGCTCGCGATCCACCGCCAGCGCCGAGCCGCCCGGCACGCGCGCCTGGTCGGCGGCCCACAACACCACGCTGCCCAGCGCACGCATCTCCGCCTTCAGCAGGCCGTGTGCATTGGCCGTCTCGGTGCTCTTGAAGGTGTTGCTGCAGACCAACTCTCCGAGCTTGGCCGTCTTGTGCGCCGCGGTGCCACGCAGAGGACGCATCTCGTGCAGCACAACCTGATGCCCACGCTCGGCGAGCTGGAACGCGGCTTCGCTGCCGGCCAACCCGCCACCCACGATCCGGATGTCCATCTCACTCACCCCTTCGCGCGAGCCGTCTTCTTCCGCGCGGGCTTCTTCTTCACGATCGGCTTGCCGGCCTTCGCCTCCAGCAGCTGCACTGCCTGCGCCATCGTCTCGCTGTCCGGCTTGACGTCGTTCGGCAACGTGGCGCGGATCGGCTTCGCCTTGCGATCACTGGTGTTTGGACCGAGCTGCACGTACGGGCCATATCGGCCATCGAACACCAGCACCGCGCGACCGTCCTCCGGATGGGCGCCGAGCTCGCGCAGCGGTGTCACCACACCCGTGCTCTGTCCACGACGTCCCTTCGGCTGGCTGAGCAACTCCAGCGCCTTCGGCAACTCGATGGTCAGCACATCCTCGGCAGCGGGGATGCTGCGGTAATCATCCTTGCCGCCTTCGCCGCCCTTGACGTGCACGACGAACGGCCCGAATCGACCGAGGCTGGCGCGGATCGCGTGGCCGGTTTCCGGATGTGTGCCGAGTGCGCGCGGCAAGGACACCAGGCCACGCGCGATCTCGATGGTGATGTTCTCCGGCGTCACACCCTTCGGCAGCGAGGTGCGCTTCGGCTTCACCTTGCTGCCTTCCTCCACGTCACCGAGCTGCACGTAGGGGCCGTATTCACCGCGCATCATGTAGATCGGCACACCGTCCGCATCGGTGCCCAGCACCGGCGGCCCTTCCTGGCGTGTGCGCAGCAGCTCCTGCACCAGGTCGTCGGTGAGGTCGCCGGGGGCCATGTCGCTGGGAAGCGAGGCGCGCAGCGGATTCCCGTCTTCCATCACTTCCACATACGGGCCGTACCGGCCGATGCGGATGTCGGCGCTGACGCCCTCGAGTTTCACGACGCGGGCGCCACCCGCTTCCTTCTTCAGGTCGGCCGCGCTCTGCTCGACCATCGGCTTGAGGCCCGGATGATCGACGTCGCCGAAGAAGAACTGCTTCAGGTACGTGAGCTGATCGAGCGTGCCGACTGCGATCTGATCGAGCTCATCTTCCATGTTGGCCGTGAACTGCGTGTCGACCAACGACGTGATGCGATCTTCGAGCAGCGCGGTGACCGCGAACGCCGTGAAGGTCGGCACCAGGGCCTTGCCGTCCTGTCGCACGTAGCCGCGATGCTGGATCGTGTCCATGATCGAGGCGTACGTGCTCGGGCGACCGATGCCCAGTTCCTCGAGCGCCTTCACCAGTGAGGCTTCGGTGTAGCGCGCCGGTGGTTGCGTCTCGTGCTTGAGCGCATCCAGCGCACGGCAGTCGGGGGTGTCGCCGACCACCAGCGCCGGCAGCACCACTTCCTTGTCGTCGAGTGCCGCTTCCGGATCATCGGAGCCCTCCACGTAGGCGCGGATGAAGCCGGCGAAATCAATGCGCTTGCCGCTGGCGCGGAACTCGGCATCCTCGGCCTTGATCGTGACCACCATGCGCGTCTGCCGCGAATCCGGCATCTGGCTGGCGACAGTGCGCTTCCAGATCAGCTCATACAGGCGCAATTCGCGGCCGCTGAGGCCCGTGTCGTCGGGCTTCCGGAAAACCTCGCCAGAAGGACGGATCGCCTCGTGCGCTTCCTGCGCGGCCACCGCCGCCTTGCTGTTCGAATAGAAACGCGGCTTCTCCGGAACGAAGGCCGGTCCAAATTCGGCCGCACACGCGCGCGCCGCGTCGATCGCCTGCGACGACAGCGACACCGAGTCGGTACGCATGTAGGTAATGAAGCCGCGCTCGTACAGGTCCTGCGCCACACGCATCGCCTCACGCGCGCCGAGGCCCAGCTTGCGGTTGGCTTCCTGCTGCAGCGTGGAGGTGGTGAACGGCGGCGACGGACGCGTGCTGAACGGCTCCTCGGTGCGGTCGGTGACCGTCCACGTGGCACCCTGCAATCGCGCGACCAACGCCGTACCAGCCGCCTCGTCGAGCAGCACGAGGTCGCGTGGTGACGCGCCCTCGGCGCCGGTCAGGCGACCGGTGGTCTTGTCGAAGTCACGGCCGGTGGCGATACGCTTGCCACCGACGGTGACCAGCTTGGCCTCGAATTGCGCGTCCTGATGCGCCAGCTGCGCCACCAGGTCCCACCAGGTGCCGCTGCGAAAGGCGCGACGTTCCCGCTCACGGACGACCACCAGCTTCACCGCCACGCTCTGCACGCGGCCGGCCGACAGTCGCGGGGCGACGGTCGTCCAGAGCAGCGGCGAGACGGTGTAGCCGGTCAGGCGGTCGATGATGCGACGCGCTTCCTGCGCCTTGACCAGGTTCTCGTCCACGTCGCGGGTGTGATCCAGCGCCTCGAGGATGGCGCGCTGCGTGATCTCGTGGAACACCATGCGCCGCACCGGCACCTTCGGCTTCAGCTCCTGCTGCAGGTGCCACGAAATGCTCTCGCCCTCGCGGTCTTCGTCGGTGGCGAGGTAGAGGCGATCGACGTCCTTGAGCGCGGCGCGGATCTCGGTCAGCACCTTCCGCGAGCCACCGGGCACCACGTAGAGCGGGGCGAAGTCGTTGTCCACGTCCACGCCGATGCGCGCCCAGGCGTCCTTCTTGTACTTCTCCGGAATCTCGCTCGCGTTCTGGGGCAGGTCGCGCACATGGCCGACCGACGCGAGGACCTTGTAGCCTGGCGGCAGGAATCGGCTGATCGTACGGGCCTTGGTCGGCGACTCGACGATCACCAGCGTCCGGCCGCCGTCTGCCGCGCCACCGGTGCTGCGGCCCGCGGGCGCGCGCCGGGTGGCGGTCTTGGCAGCCGTCTTTTTCGCCGCGGTCTTCCGGGCAGGGGTCTTCGAGGTCGAGCCAGCCATCAGGATCGGATCAATTGCAATGAAATGGGCGAGCGGCAGGTCGACGCTCGCACGAACGGTCAGTGAATGGTCATCGGTTCGGGGCCCGACCCGTGCTCATCGAGTCCCGCACCTTCCAGCAGCGTGCGGACATCGTCGAGCGCGATCCGCCCCTCGATGTGCGAGAGGGCGCGATCGATCACCTGTTCCAGCTCGGCGGGGCTGAGAAAGCCGGAGCCCGTGAGCGAGAGGAGGTGCCCCCAGGCTTCGGCCGAGAAGCGCCCGCGCTCGTGTGGACCCAACACCCGAAAACTCATCCTGGCCCCCCTCCAGACGCTCGCATGCCCACCGCGGGCCGTGCCCACTCAGGACGGCCACCGGCGCATACTATAACGCCAAACGCCGGGGGCGCTCCCCGTCACGGTCGAGTATCGGACGCCCGATCAGCCTACCCCGCCGGGCCCGTCATGGCCCAGCGGTGGGCTGGGCAGGGCCGGCGCCAACGCCGCGATGGCATCCACAACTCCTTGCCAGTCAAGGAGTTCCGTGTCGATGGCGGCATCCGCGGTGGCGTATCGTGCCTGACGCCGCTCCAGCAGTTCCTCGAGGGTGCGGACGGGATCTCCGGTCCGGAGCAGCGGACGCAGCCGGATCCGCGCGCCCATCCGCCGCACCGCGACGAAAGGGGTCACCTGTAGCCAGACGATGGTCGAGGCCGGCTTGACGAGGGCGACGTTCTCCGGGTTCATCACCCAGCCGCCGCCCGGTGCCACGATGCTGGCTGGTTCGAAGGCCAATGCTGCAGTCGCCTCACGCTCCAGCGCACGAAAGGCCTCCTCGCCATCCTCGGCGAAGATGGCCGCCACGCTGCGGCCGGCGAGCTCCGCGATGCGGCGATCGAGATCGATGAACGGGCGCTGCATCTGCTTCGCCGCCCGGCGACCGTGGGTGGACTTCCCGGCCCCGGGCAAGCCGATCAGGATCAGGTGCGCCGGGCCTGCCTGCGCCGCGGCACTCACCCCAGCCGCTGCGCCACGTGGGCCAGGTAGCTGTCGTAGTTGCGGCGCATCTCACCCAGCGAGTCGCCGCCGAACTTCTCGATCATCGCATCGGCCAGCACCAGCGCCAGCATGGCCTCGGCGATGACGCCCATCGCCGGCACGGCCGTCACGTCGCTTCGCTCGACGACGGCCGCTGCCACCTCGGAGGTGGTGGTGTCGATGGTCTGCAGTGGCTTCATGAGGGTCGAGATGGGCTTCATGGCCACGCGCACGACCACCGGCTCACCGTTGGTCATGCCGCCATCCAGCCCGCCGGCGCGGTTGGTGGTGCGCTGCACGTTGCCGGCGATGGTGCGGCCCGGCGCCATCGCGATCTCGTCGTGCACCTCGGCGCCAGTCTTCCGCGCCGACTCGAAGCCGATGCCGATCTCCACACCCTTGACGGCGGGGATGGAGAGCATCGCCTGCCCCACCCGTCCGTCCAGCTTGCGGTCCCAGCTCACGTGCGAGCCCAGGCCGACGGGCAGCCCACGGGCGACGACTTCGCAGATGCCACCCAGCGTGTTGCCATCGGCCTTGGCGCCGTCGATCAGTGCGATGATGCGTGCTTCCGCCTTGGCGTCCAGCGTGCGCACCGGGCTCGCGTCGGAGGCGGCGTTGAGGTCATCGGGCAGCGGCAGTGATGCCGCGTCGATGCCGCCCAGGTGCACGAGGTGACTGCCGACGGTGACGTCGAAGGCCTTGAGCAGCGCGCGGGCGATGGCGGCACCGGCGACACGCGCGGTCGTCTCACGCGCCGAGGCGCGTTCGAGGATGTCGCGCGCATCATCGCGATCGTACTTGAGGATGCCGGTGAGGTCGGCGTGCCCCGGGCGCGGGCGCGTGACGGAGCGCTTGCGCAGGCCGTCGGCGTCCTCGCTGCGCGGGGCCGGGTCCATGATCTCGACCCAGTTCTTCCAGTCCTTGTTGCGGATCAGCATCGCGATCGGTGAGCCGAGCGTCTCGCCGGCGCGCACGCCGCTGAGGAACTCCACTTCGTCGCGTTCGATCTGCATGCGCCGGCCGCGCCCGTAGCCTTGCTGGCGGCGGAAGAGGTCTGCGTTGATGTCGTCGGCGCTGAGCGGGATGCCGGCGGGCATGCCCTCGAGGGTGCAGACGAGGGCCGGGCCGTGGGATTCACCGGCCGTGGTGAGGCGGAGGAGACGAAGCATGGTGCGGGCAATCTAAGTCGGACCGGTGGCACTGGCCGAACGCACGACGGCCCGTCCGCACGAATGCGAACGGGCCGTCGGTCCTGCGAGCGATCCTGACTCAGTTACAGGTTGCTGCGTAGTCGGCCGGATTGAGGTCCAGCACCACCACACCGCGCGCGGTGGCACCCACCGCCACGATCCGGCTGCCGCGCACCGCGGTCTTGAGCGGACCGATGATCGGGTCCTTGATCGCGATCACACCGACGCGCTGGAAGCAGCGGGTGTCGAACACCTCGACCACCGCCTCACGCGAGGCCGCGAACGAGAGCCGCGTGGCGAGCGTGCCGCCCGACAGGTTGGCGCCCGGTGCGTTGAGCGGGTGGAAGTCGAAGCCGGCGTTGCCACCCTGCGTCTGCAGCAGGCCGTAGAGGCGCAGCGTGTTGTTGAACAGGTAGGTGGAGTCAGCGCGGATGGCGAAGAGCTCACCATCGGCACTCACGGCCACGCCCCGCACCGGCGAGAAGGCGTTGGCGATCAGGTCGGACACGTCGCTCGGCGGCGACACACCGGCGTCGACGATGGCGCTCTGCGACGTGTAGGTGGTGACCTGGCCCGTGGTGGTGTCCGTCACCACCTGCTGGGTGGCGGTGCGCAGCCCGGCGTCCACGTCGTAGGTCAGCGTGCGGCTGCCCTTGGCGAGGCCACCTTCACCGAAGATGGCGCGCTTGAAGTTGGCCGAGTTGCGCACGAAGGTCGTATCGCGGAACCCGACGTCGGCAAGCGTGACCAGGAAGCCGGCGTCACGTGTCGGGAATCCCGGCGCCGCCATGCGGATCGGGAACGGCACCAGCGTGGAGTCGGAACCGTAGGTGCCCGACTTCAGGCGGACCACCTCGAGCGTGTCACCCTTGTTGTCGCGCAGGAAGGTGGCGTGCTCGAAGAACAGGTGTGACGACCGCCGCGTGATGTTCTCGTAGCGGATGGTGCCCTTGTCGGCGAACCCGCCCGACTGGCCGCCGGTGGGTGTGGTCGAGAAGACCACCGTGGTCTCGGTGCAGCTCAGGTTACAGACCGCGGCCACGTACTGCGGACGATCGGAGAAGTCCACCACCGAGCGGGTGATGTTGCCACCGGCCACCGACACCTTGTAGGCGATGATGTTCGGCAACAGGTAGCGCTCGTTCTCGGCGCCGCTGCCATCGGCATTCAGTGTCACGAAGCTCAGGTTCGTACCACCGGAGTTGGCGACGATCAGGCGGTTCTGCACCGGTCCGATCGGGCTGCCGCGGCCGGCCGGGAAGACCGTGATGCCCCAGGGACGCGATCCGACGGCGATCGGCGTGTTCTGGAAGTTGAGCGCATCGACGTTGAACACCTCGAGCTGGTTGCGCTCGATGTTGGTCAGGTAGAGGCGACCGGTGGGCGCATGGAAGTAGCCGTCGGCCACTGCACCGCCGTTCGGCAGCACGCGCGTCGTGCCAGCCACCAGGGTGACGGTGTCACGGCCGGTGGTGAGCGTGTCGTTGAGGCGACCTTCGGTGTTGCGGGCGAAGACGCGCAGCACCAGCCGCGTCGCTGCACCTGCCACCGGGGCCGGAAGGCTCATGCGCACCGTCACCGGCACCGACACCGGGCCGTTCGGCACGGCCACCGAGTCGCGGCGCACGGCGCCGTTGCTCAGCGTGCGCACGTCGTAGCCCACATAGCCGATGCCGACGGCATCCTGGGCTTCGATGAACAGCGTATCGGTGGACTCCACACGGTCGGTGGTGCCGAAGCGCGTGATGCGCGGCACCGTCTGGCCGGTGCCCGAGGCCAGCACGTCGATGCCCACCGGCGTGCCGGCAGTACGCTGGCCGATGGAGTCGACCACGTACGGTACGACCTGATAGATGCCAGCCGCCGCGGTGGCGGGGATGGCGAAGTTCAGCGTCAGCGAGAGGCTGTCCTGCAGCGGGCTGGAGTACACCGCCGAGTCACCGACGATGGCGGTGGCGCCAGCCGGTGTGACCACGGTGAAGCCGGCGCTACGCACCTTGCGCGTGCTGCGGGCGGCGAGGGCCACCACCACCGAGCGACCACGCACCGCCTGCGTGCCGGCCTGCGGGCTGGTGACGGCCACGAAGCCCGGCTGACGACTGCCGACGGCCATCACCGAAGTGTCAGGCTTGGCGCGGTTGCCGTTGCCATCCTCCACCGTGGTGATGAGGGTGACCTGCGAACCGGGCGTGACGTTGCCTGGCACTCTGAGCGTGAACTGCTTGGTGTAGGCGGTCACGGCGGCCCGCACCGTGTCACTGACCGTACCCGTGAGGGCGCCACCCAGCTCGGTCGAGACGAACTTCACGCCGAGGTTGTCGTTCGCGTTCACGCTGAACGAGAAGAGCGAGTCAGCACTCGTGACGCGCACGACGCTGACACTGGGTGCCGTGCGATCGAGCGTGCCGTTATCCACCGTCGGGTCTCCGTCGCCGCAGGCGGCGAGGGAGGAGGCGAGCACCAGCGGAAGCCAGCGCAGCGCGCGCGAAACCAGCGTCGGTTCTGTGCGCATGAGTGATTATCGACCGGGGTTGGGTGCCGGCGTCCGAGCTTCGCCGTCATCGAGGATGTGCGGGGAGACCAGGATCACCAGGTCGCGCTTCTGTTCGTCCTTGCGGTTGGTCGAGAAGAGGCGGCCGAGGTACGGGATGTCCATCAGGAACGGCACACCGCGGCGCGACTTCGTGACCTGGGTGATCGTGAGGCCACCGATGACGGCCGTCTCGCCGTCCGGCACCATCAGCGTGTTGTCGGCGCGCTGCTTGTTGAAGATGTAACCCACATCCGAGCTGGCCAGCTGCGCCGAGCTGTTCTCGGCGTGGATCGTCATCATGATCTGCCGGTTGTTGGTGATGCGCGGCGTGACCGAGAGCGAGATGCCGACTTCCTTCAGCTGCACCGTCGCACGCGGGATGTTGATCTGGCCCGCAGCGCCACCACCACCGGCACCAGCGCCGGCATCAAGCACGCGGATCGGGATCTCCTGGCCGACGAGGATCTCAGCCTTGCGGTTGTCGAGCGTCACCACCGTCGGCTCGGCCTGCACGTCAGCCAGCGTCGCTTCCTGCAGCGCCTGGATGAACGGGGTCAGCGAGTACTTGCCCATCGCGGCGCTGAAGATCAGGTTGAGCGCCGGGCTCGAGATGCTGGAGTTGGCGTTGGCGATGGCGGAAAGCGTGCTGCCGCCGAGGTCCACGCGGTCACCGATCACCGGCTGCAGCACTTCGCGGAAGGCATCCGGCACACCGTCGCCGTTGCGGTCGATCGGGATCTGCTGCACGACTTCCTGGCGCGGGATCACGGTGTTGAAGAACTGCCGTGCCGTGCCGATGTCGTAGGTGACGCCCATTTCCTGCAGGTTGGTGCGGTTGACGAAGATGATCTTGGCCTTGATCGCCACTTGCGGCGTGCGGCGGTCGATGGAGCGGACGTAGGAGATCACGTCCTCCATGCGGCTCTGCACCTCGCGCACCAGCAGCGAGTTGGTGGCGCTGTCGGCCTGCACGCTGCCGCGCACGATGCAACCGGCCGGCACCGCACCAGGCGCGGTGACACCGGCGGCGCCAGAGGCCGGGCTGCCCGCACCGGGCACGCAATCCCGCGTCAGCAGGCCGCGCACGGTGGTGGCCAGCGACGTGGCGTTGGCGTAGTTCACGCTCACGACCTGCGTCGAGAGCGGCTCCAGCGACTGCTTGTCGAGCATGTTCTTGTAGGAGTCGACGATGATGATGCCGTTCGGCTCCTCGCTGGCGGCCAGACCCTGCGCGCTGAGGATCGCGGCCAGCGCCTCGTCCCACGGCTTGTCCTTCACGTCGGCGGTGATGCTGCCCGAGACGTCCTTGCCGACGATGATGGTCCGATTCGCGAAGCTGGCGAAGGCGGCGATCACGTCGCGGATGTCGGCTTCCTGGTAGCTGACGGTGATGCGCGGCTTGGGCGCCTTGCCGCGCGACGCAGCCGGCGTACCCAGCAAACCGGCATCGGGCGTCTGGTAGGCCACGCGCGAGTGCTGCTCGCCACCCGACGCACGTCCGCTCGACACGCTCGAATCCATCACCGCTGCGGCAGTCACCTCGCTGCTCGCGACACGCTCGGCGCGCTGCGACGGCATGGCGTCGCCAGTGCTCCAGCTGGCGACGTCGGTGCCACCCACCATCGCGATGCGCACTTCATTGCCACCGGACAGCTTGTACTTGGCCGAGCCGTCCACGTCGATCACCACGCGCACGATGTCGGAGCGGTACTGCGCCATGCGGATGTTCTGCACCGGACCGCGCGGCTGGCCATCGTAAGCCCGCCCGCCGAGCGAGCCGAGCGTGGTGCCCGGCAGGTCGAGCACGATGCGATTCGGGCCGGCCAGCGTGAACGCCGTGCGCGCCACCGAATCGGTGAGCATCACGGCGACCACGGTGCCGGCGGTGTTCGATTCGACGCGCACCCCCTGCACCACGGCCTGTGCTGCGGCGGCGGAAGTGGCGGCCGTCGAAGCGGCGAACACCGCGGCCCCGGCTGCCGCGACGCGATACCAGCTGCGCTGCAGCGAAGAAACGTTCGTCCGGTTCATCATGGTGCCCTCGTCGGCGTGATGGTGCGGGTCGAATCACCCATGGCAATGCTTTCCTGTCGGCTGATGCCGAATTCGTCGATGCTGAACACGACACGTCGCGGCTCGATGCTCGCGACGCGCATGCGGCCGAGCGGCTGCCCGACGCGCACGCGGTACTGCTCCTTGGTGGTGCGATCGCGGAAGATCGCGATCGACTGCGCGCCACCACCGCCATTGCGCGTGGCGTAGGCGATGCCGACCAGCGAGAGGTCGGCGATGGTCGGACGCAGCACGCCGGTGGCGGCCAGCGACACGAACGGATCCCGGCGCCCCGAGGCGTCGTAGGCGAACACCTCGCGGCGATACGCCAGCTGTTCCTGGCGCGCCACCGAGTCGCGCTTGGCCGGCGGCGTGACGGCGGCGGCAGACGGCTCCGCGCGCGCGACCGGCTTCTGCGCGGCCAGCGGTGCAGCGGCGACCAGCAGGCCGCCCAGCATCAGGACGCGAATGGACGCGTGCTTCACGGGGTGCTCCCTCCCTTGCGAGTCGTCGTCACGGGCTCGCCGCCACGTGCGACGTAAGTCTCGATGTCGAACTCGGTCTGGATCGGCGCTTCGGCGGCCGGCATGCGGCGGCGCGAGTTCGGGCCCAGCGGCGGCGGACCGGAGTTGCCGTCGGCCATCTTCATCTTCAGCACTGACGGCGTCACGATGCGCGGTAGGCTGCCGACGTTGGTGAGGAACTCGGTCATGTCGTTGTAGCCGCCCTTGACGATCAGGCGGTAGCGGTGCGCGTCGTAGTTCTCGCCGCTGCTGGCCACCGGCTGCGGCTGCACGCTGGCGATGTCGAGGCCCACGCGGCGCGCGGCATTCGACACCTGCTCGAGCAGGCCGGGCACCTCGTTCACCGTCGGCACCAGCTGGCGCATCACCGCCAGGTTCTCGGAGTAGCGCGCGGCATCCTCCTTCAACTGGCGCAGGTTGCCGGCCTTCAGCTCCGTGGCCGCCCTGGCATTCGACGCTGCCAGGGCATCGGCGTGCGTCGACTGCTCGGCGATCGTCTCCGACTTCGGCGTGAACACGTACATGTAGAACAGGACGCACAGCCCGACCGCGAAGAGGATCACGGCCAGTAGGCCCTGCTCGTGCTTGGTGTAGGAATTCAGCATGTCAGCGCACCGACAGGGTGATCGGGACCGTGGTGACGGCCGCCGGGTCCGGCTTCTGGTACTGCACGTCGAGCGTGAACTCGGTCACCTCGCGATTGTCCACCAGCACGATGTTGGACTTGTTGATCGTGACGTTCTGCACGAACGGCGACGTCTCGAGCACGCGCATGAAGCGCGTCAGCGCCTGGATGTCCACCGTGTTGCCGACGATCTGGAACGTGACCAGCGGTTCCGCCGGCGCCTTGGCCTTGCTCGCCGTGTCGGCCTTCGCCTTGGTGGTGTCGCGCGGGGCCAGGATCGGCTTCGCACTGAGCTGGCTGATGGTCGTGATCCAGGTGTATGGCGGTAGCGCGCGGCTCACTTCGTCCAGGATGTGCGGCCAGACGTAGCGGCTGTCGTCGATCTGCTGGATGATGCCGAGCTGCGTGATCAGCGAGTCGCGACGGGCGATGACCGCCTTGCGCTCACCGATGACGGTGGAGAAGCGCGCCGAGTCGGCGAGCTCCTGCTGGAGGCGCTCATCCATCGCGGTCAGCTGGCGATCCTGGTACCAGAAGGCACCACCGACACCGACCACCGCGAGCGCCACCGCCACAGCGGCGGCGACGGTGAGACCGGAGCGCACCGGCGAGCCGGCGAACTCCTCGGTCACCGCGCTCGGCGCATCCTTGCGCTGGAAGCGCGCGACGAGGAAGGCGAGGCCACCCGACTTCTTCTTGCCCGACTTCTCGCCGGGGCTGAGCAGGTTGATTTCAATCATGGCGTCGGCTCCTCAGGCCACTTGGCGGAGGGCGAGACCAACGGGCAGCACCAGCAGCGACGCCACTTCATCGGCGTTCACGTCGGCGAGCGCACCATCGGCCACGGCGAGGTTGAGCAAGGGGTTCACCGGGCGCACGGGGATGCGCAGCAGGCTGGCCAGGCGTTCGGCGAGACCAGTGACGCGTGCGCCACCGCCGGCGATGTAGACCTCGCGGATCGGGCGCACGGTGCGTGAGAGCGACTGCGCCACGGTGCCGGTGCGCTCGATTTCCTTCGCCAGTTCCTCGCCGCGGCGATGCACGACGTTGTCGAGCGCCGGCGTGGTGGTGGCGGCGACGAGGGCCGAGTCGGCGTCGTCGGCGGTCATGCGCGCATCGCGCTGCAGGTCCTCACGCAGGCGGCGCACTCCGACGGTGTTGTCGCGGGTCAGGATCGGGATGCCGTCATCCAGAACGCTGACGTTGCAGACGTCGTTGCCGATGTTGACCAGCGCCACCGTGCCGCGCATGGCATCGGGATGGTTGAACTCGAAGGCGTTGTGCAGCGCGAACGCCTCGACGTCCACCACCTTCGGATCCACGCCGGCATCGCGTAGCAGCTGCACGCGGGCGTCGATCAGGTCGCGCTTGGCGACGGCCAGCAGCACCGACATCTCGGCGGACTCACTGTCCGGGTCCAGCACCTGGTAATCGAGCGAGATCGAGCTGGTGTCGAAGGGCACGATCTGCTCGGCCTCCCACTGCATCGTCTCGCGGAGTTCGCTCATCTTGGCGCGGTCCACGATGACCTTGCGGACGATGACGTTGCCGCCGCCGACGGCCGCGACGATGTGCGCGCCCTTGATGTCGGCTGCGGCCGCGGCAAGCGCGTTCTGGACCGCCTGGATCACCAGGGCATGGTCCATCACTTCGCCTTCGACGATCGCATCGGCGGGGACTGGTTCGACGACCACTCGCTGCAGCTCGGGCAGGCCCTTGCCGTGATCAATCACGGCAACCTTGACCAACCCTGAGCCGATATCGAGCCCGATCGTGACCTTACGTCGCTTGAAGAACGCCATCGGATTTGGGGCCAGGTGTGACGAGACCCGCAGAGGGTCACCAGGACGGACGGTGTGCATGGCGACGGGACTCGACACGACGTCCCGCTGAGGCCTTCGACCGGTGGGTCGAATTGCACACAGGGAACGAATGGCGGGCGAATAGGTAACGGCGGCGCCTGCTACATCCGGGCCTCTGACGGGCCCGATTTGGCCTCAGAAGAGGCGCAACGTGGTCCACGTCCGCATCGCGCCAGGACGTGTCGCACGCGCCACCGCGCGCCGGATCGCACACGCGTCGTACCGAACCCGATCACCAGCACCGAGCGAGGAGCGCGTGCCTCCGGCATCCCCGGCGACGACGGCGCCGGTGACGTCGAGCCGACCGCCGGACGGAATCACCGACCCACGGACGAGCAACACCCCCGTGACGAGAAGGTCGGCCCCCACGTGGAGTCCTGTAACGGACTCGACCATTCCGGTGATGACCATCGGGCGAGTGATTCGGTCACGGGTGAGGCGGAAGACACCGGCGACCGGCGCCGACACCGTGTCCGGATCGAGCGGGGTCACGAGGGTCGAATCGAGGGCGCCGGCGGCGGAGTCTTGCAGCACGGCGACCGGCGAGCGCCCCGCCCGACAGTTCGACTCGATCGGCAGCGGAGGCGCCAGGGCCACCACGGCGCCAGGGTCCACAAACCAGGCCCGGGTGCCGGTGAGCGCCGCCACCGGCATGGCCATCGGCGCCACGAGCGGAATCAGGACGCGGTGCTCCGACCGCGCTGGCAGGTGCCGCACACCGGTGTGCAGCGACACGTCCCCTCGCGCCAGCAGCGTGCCCCATCCGATCCTGGCCACGTCCGCACGACGCCGGTCAGCGCCGGATCCGAGGTCGATGACGCGGTGTGCGCCGGCGGGTGGTGTGAGGTTCCGCCAGCCGCCGGTATCGATCAGCGTCAGCGAGGAGAGCAGCAATGAGTCGGCAGCGTCGGTGGCGCGCAGCGAGGCGGCGTCGAGGATGAGCGTGCGCTCGGCGGCCGCCCGCGTGTGCCAGAGGGCCAGCGCGCAGATGGCACCGATCACCATGGTGGCCAGCGCCAGCAGCAGCGCGACACCGCGCCGTGCAGCAAAATGAAGGTCAGTGCGCGCCGACATGGATCCGAACCGAGTCGAGAGGGGCGCCGTCGCGACGCGACGGCAGGCCGCGTAACACGATCAGCAGTGCGGAGGCCGTCTGGAGTGCGCTGTCGGAGACCACGCGCTGCTGCGCATCGAGCGCGCGCACGACCAGCCCGGCTCCGCCGGCGGCCGATGGTGCGGACAGGGGCGACAGCAGCGGCTGTGGGACGTCGAAGCTGTTGCGCGCTGCGTTCCAGGTGGCGAGCGACAGCGACCAACGGCCATCGCCGCCACGCACCAGCGACCAGCGTTCACGCTGGACAACGCGCACCGCGACACCCGGTCGCAGGCCCGTGGTGCCGCTGTCGAGCAGGAGCTGCTGGGTGGCGCGGTCGGGCCAGGCGACGCTGCTGTCACCGCAGGGTCCGGATGCCGGCAGCGCACCCAGCACGCGACGCCGCATCCAGCGCGCATCGGCATCATGCCAGATGCGGACCGCATCGTCGCTGGTGATCGCGCGCGGCAGGGTGCTGCTCCACGGCAGCGAATCGGCGCTGCTGGTGACGACCAGTGTGTCGCGGTTGGTGCGGCAGACGGTGGTGACGCCGACGGTGTACACCAGCTCCAGCGCGGTGTCGCGGGCCACGCGCAGGTCCGCGGACGCGAGATCGATGGTGGCGGCATGTCGCCGCAAAGTCTGCAGCGCGTCGCTGCTGGCCGACCCGCGCGCTTCGGTGGTCCCGGTGCGCGCTTGCACCGCCAGCAGGCGCTGCATCGATGCACTGCTGATCGTCAGCAGGACGAGCAGCAGCACCAGCGCGACCAGAAGTTCCACCAGTGTGACGCCTGGGCGGGACGTGGGCGTCATGCGTCGCACCAGGCATCACGCTGCAGCGCCAGTGTATCGCCGAACCGTGCGTGCAGCGTGACACGATCACTGATTCGGAAGCCGGACCGCGTGCGTGCAGCCTGCAGCTGCCAGCGCGCCTCGACACTCAGGTGCGACAGGGTGCTGTCGCACGGCACTGCCTGCAGTTCCTCGAGCGCCAGTGCGGCACGGTGCAGTGCGGCGCGACGGGCGCGCGCCTGACCGAGGGCCCGTTCGGTCACGGCCGCCGACTGCAGCGCCCACGATGCGGTGGCGGAGATGAGCACCAGGGCGACCAGCACTTCACACAGCGACGTTCCGGTTCTGCAGTGGTGCATGGCGCGCTCCGGTGGAAGACGCAGGCATGCTACGACTGACGATCACACACCGGCTTACCCGATCGCTGCGCGCATCACCGCATCACTGCGCGTGGCACTCGCGCGGCGCGCAACGCTTGTCGCGCGCGACCACATCTCCACGCCGCTCAGCTGATCGCGATCGGCAGCAGCAGGTGCACCGCGGTGCCACCTTCGCGCGAGCCGTCGATCCACACCGTGCCGCGCGCGGCGCCCACGGTGCGACGCACGGTGGCCAGCGTCACACCCAGTGGGTCGCCGGGACGCTCCACCGCAAAGGCGTCGAAGGCGCGCTGCTGCTCGGCCGGCGATGGCGCGCGTCCGGCGTCGGTGATAATCAGCGACAGCACCTCGGCGCCGGGCTGTGCGCGCGACACCCAGGCCCGCAACGAGTCGCCCGAGCTGCGTGGCACGATCGTCAGCCGCGAATCACCGGTGCGTCGCACCGGCGTCTCCTCGATGTTCGACCGGAAGATGCGAGAGACGTGCACCGTCACCGGCACGTCCGGGGGCGAGGCGGCGAGCGCCAATGCCAGCAGGTCACGCACATGCTCGGTGAGCCGGGCCCGGTCCACGTTCGCCAGCGCATGGTCGGTGTCGAGGATCACGCGGACACTCCCCGCCGGCAGGTCCTCGGTGGCCTCGCGCACCAGCGCCACCACGTCCACCGGCGTCACCGCCACCGGCACCGGTGCCGCCACGCGCCGCAATGCCGTGGCCAGGTCGTCCAGCGTGCGCAGCGCTGCGTCGGGCTCCTGTCGCAGCCGCGTGCCGACGCGCCCCACCGCGGCGGCGACGTTGCCGCCCAGCGTGGACAGCAGGTCGCTGGTCTCGCGCTCGGCCGTGATCAACGCCGCCCGTGCGCCGGCATCGGCGTAGGCCGACGCGAGCGGAATCAGCGCGCCATCACCGGTGGCCGTCGGCAACCCCGCGATGCCCACCGTCTGCACCTGCCGCTCGGCATCCAGCGCGATGGTGGCGGCGTGACGGCGCAACCAGCGCTCCACCAGCAGCGCCAGCACCAGCACCAGCACCACGGTCACGCAGGCAAACACACCGCCGATTGCGATGGCGAGGAATCGCGCTGGCACCACGCGGGGCAGGAAGAAGACGATTGCGGCACCGGCCAACAGTGCGAGGGCAATGGGCCACGCCAGCGCATCCTGCAAGGCACGACGCTCGGGCGGTGTACTGGACGCGCGCTCGGCGCGCGGAGGCATTGGAGGTGTCACGCGCGGAAACGTGAGCAACGCGGCCCGGGGCGCAAGGCGCGGCGGCACGAAGCTAGGAGGCAGCACGTGGCCATAACGTGACACGGCCCGTCGCGCGAGTGCGCAACGGGCCGTGTGTCAGGCGGGGGGGAAGCGATCACCTACCAGCAGACCGGCACACCGGACGGAATCACGGCCGGCATGCCGGTCGGTGGCGCGGCCGTGCCGTGATAGATGCCGCAGCGACCGCTCTGAATGTCCACCACGCCGCTCCAACCCGTGGCAGAACCGACCAGCGTGAGCGCGGTGTTACCGGCCGACGTCGAGAAGTTCATCTTGCCGGGTGCGTTGCCGGTGTCGGCGATGCCGGCGTACCGGTTGCTGTCGGCGTAATACGCTTCCTGCGATGTGGCGAGGTTCCGGATGTCGGAGATGCCGGCGGCACGCGCCGCACGCTGCTTGGTGTTGGAAAACTTCGGGATGGCCACCGCTGCCAGAATTCCGATGATCACGACCACGATCAGGAGTTCGATCAGGGTGAAGCCTTTCTTCAGCGTGAGCTGCATATCGGTGTGTCCTGTGTCTGCCGCGTGGTGAGATCCAGCGCATCGGGTCGGAATTCCGGCCTGTCTCGACGATCTCAAAAGCAAGGCCTCAGCCACACCGTCATGTGGAATGCAAGTTATTGTGTTTTAACGACTTGCGATTGTACAGCGCGGCCGCCGCATCGGATGCCGCCTTGCATCTTGAGACAGAGGCCGCATTTCGCACGGACCCGCGACGGCGCTGACATGTCTGGCGCAGCGGCGTGGCGGTCGCCTGCGGGCCTCGTGGCGGCCCCTGACACGTGCGCTTCCGACTCTGCTTCGGCGAGAACTGCACGGCCGCTCACGCGCCGCACGACGTCACCAGCTGCCGTCACCACAAGACCGTCACTCCTCAACTCCTCGACTCCGCACCACCGCGCGGAGACAACGAAACAGACCCGGCGCACCGAAGCACGCCGGGTCCATTCGTGAGCCGAGAACCGGCTACACCATCACGTCAACCGATTACCAGCAGACCGGGACGCCGTCCGGGTTCGTGGTCGGCATGCCCGTCGGGCGAGCGGCCGTGCCACTGAAGATGCCGCAGCTCTGGGCACCCGGGATCGTCACCACGCCGCTCCAACCCGTCGCCGAAGCAACCAGGG
>JANMON010000185.1:0-16276 GCA_031369265.1 Gemmatimonadaceae bacterium
GCGCATTCCGCGCCGACTGGTGCTGCAGGATGCGCAGGCGGTGCCGCCGGAAGACGTGCGCCCGGCGTCGGCCACCGACCGCCCGGTGGTGCGCGAGGTGAATACGCTCGCGCCGTCGGCACCGCGGATTGCGCTGCTCGGATCGCATCCGTACACGGTGATGCTGAACCACAACGGCGCCGGCTTCAGTCGGTACGAGAACCTGGCCGTCACCCGCTGGCGTGCCGACAGCACCCGCGACGATACGGGGCAGTTCTGTTACGTGAACGACCTCACGGCTGAACGCATCTGGTCATCGGCCTACCAACCGGTGGGGGCACGGGCCGACTCGAGCCGCGCCTGGCTGGCTTCGGATCGTGTCACGCTGCACCGCGTGGACGGCGACATCGAGACCCGCACCGAGATCACCGTCGTCCCCGCCGACTCGGCGGAAGTGCGCCGGGTCACGCTGACCAATACCGGAAGCGAATCGCACCTGATCGAGCTCACCAGCTACGGTGAAGTGGCGATGACGACGCAGGGCGCCGACCTGGCACACCCTGCCTTCTCGAACCTGTTCGTCGAGACCGAATGGCATGCGTGGTGCACGGCGGTCACCGCCACGCGCCGGCCGCGGGTGCCTGACGATCCGCGCCTCTGGTGTGTGCACGTGGTGGACGCAGGACGCGATCGCGTGGGCAACGTCACCTGCGAGACCGATCGGTCGCGATTCATCGGACGCGGACGCTCGGTGCGCAATCCGGTGGCGATGTCGGACGGCGGCGACCTCTCCGGCACCACCGGACCGGTGCTGGACCCGATCTTCGCGCTGCGCACCCGCGTCAGCGTGGCACCGGGGCAGTCGGTGAGCGTGGCATTCACGACGCTGGTGGCCAAGACGGCGGAATCGGCATACGAACTGGCGGGACGCTACCACGACTCGCATGCGGCGCAGCGCGCACTGGATTTCGCCTGGACCGCCACGCAGGTGGAGTTGCGCGAGCTGGGCATCACGCCGGCCAATGCGGCGGTGTTTCAGGAGCTGTCCACGCAGCTGATTCACATCGGCGGCTCGATGGCGCCGCCGCAGGACGAATTGCGCCGGTCGCGCGGGTCGCAGCCGCTGCTCTGGTCGCACGGCATCTCCGGCGACCACCCGATCGTGCTGGCGGTGATCGAGTCGATGGATGGCCTGCCCACCCTGCGCGAGCTTTTCACCGCGCATCGCTACTGGCGCTTGCGCGGCCTGACGGTGGACCTGGTGGTCATCAATGCGCACCCGTACGACTACCTCCAGGAACTGCGCGACGCGATCAACGAAGTGATGGTGACCACCAACGATGCGTCGCTGATGGATGCACCGGGCGGCGTGTTCGTCCGACCGCGCGAACGGTTCGTGGCCGGCGACTTCCTGATGCTGTCGGCGACGGCGCGCGTGCAGGTGGCGTGCGACGGACGGTCGCTGACGCGGGTGCTGGCGGCCGCCGATACCCGGGCGCAGGACGAGAACGATGCACGCCCGGTGAACGCCGCGCTGCGGAGCGGTGATCGCAATGGGAACGCGCTCGCCGGCTCCTCCGAACGCAGCGGACCACTGGCCACGATCGTGTCCGCACTGCGCCCCTTGGTGGCGCCGCTGTTGCCGCGACCATCACGCACCCGCAATGCCACCGCCACGCTGGCCGAGAACGATCCCCCGCTCCAGTTCGACAACGGCTTCGGCGGGCTCGATGCGAACGGGAACTACAGCATCCTGGTGGATGACAACCGCGTGCCACCGGCACCATGGGCGAACGTGATCGCCAACGACCGCGGTGGTTTCCTGGTCACCGAACGGGGCGCCGGCTGCACCTGGGCGGAGAACGCCTACTTCTTCCGCTTGACGCCTTGGTACAACGATCCGGTCTCCGACCCGATCAGCGATGCCATCTACCTGCAGGACGACGACTCCGAGGAACTCTGGTCGGCCACACCCGCGCCAGTGGATGGTGACGGTCCCTATCGCGTGACACACTGTCCGGGCGCTTCCACCTTCGAGCACGAACACGACGGCATCCGCACCGAACTGCGCGTTGGTGTGCCGGTGGATGCGGCGGTGAAGATCTCGGCGTTGCGCATCACCAACCTCACCTCGCGACCGCGTCGGCTGACGCTGACGGCGTACGCTGAATGGACGCTCGGTGCACGCCGCGACGACTCGCAGTACCACGTGCGGACGCGGTTCGCGCCCGAGCACCAGGCGATCTTCGCGCAGAACCACTTCGATCCCACGTTCTGCGAGTGGACCGCCTTCCTCGCCACCAGCGAGACGGTGAGCAGCTTCACCGCCGACCGCCTCTCGTTCCTTGGCCGGTCGGGGCACGCCGGCGCACCGGCCGCACTGGCGCAGCGCGGGTTGAACGGCACCACTGGCGTGGGCATGGACCCCTGCGCGGCGCTGCAGCTTCCGATCACGCTGGCTCCGGGTGAATCGCGGGACCTGAGCGTGCTGCTGGGTGCCTCACCCACGCACGCCGAGGCACGCGCCACCCTGGATCGCCTGCGTCCGGCGGCGCTGGCGCAACGGGCCATCTCCGAGGCGGTGTCGGCCTGGGACGCACGGCTTGGGACGATCACCGTCACCACGCCGGAGCCCGCCTTCGACGTGATGATCAACAAGTGGTCACTGTATCAGGCACTGGCCTGTCGCATGTGGGCGCGCATGGGCTTGTACCAGAGCAGCGGCGCCTACGGCTTCCGCGACCAGTTGCAGGACAGCATGGCGTTCCTCTACACCGAACCAGCCGTGGCGCGGGCGCACATCCTGCGCGCGGCGGCGAGACAGTTCGTGGAAGGCGACGTGCAGCACTGGTGGCATGCACATACCGGCCGCGGCGTCCGCACGCGTTTCTCCGACGACCTGGCCTGGTTGCCGTTCGTGGTGGAGCGGTACGTGGCGGTCACCGGTGACACCGGGCTGCTGGACGAGTACGTGCCCTTCATCACGATGCGGCCGTTGGGCGAGCATGAACACGAGCTCTACGACCTGCCGACGGTCACGGAGGAACACGGCGCCGTGTACGAACACTGCCGCCGTGCGCTGCGCCGCGCCTGCACGGTGGGCGCACATGGCCTGCCGCTGATCGGTATCGGCGACTGGAACGACGGCATGAGCCGCGTGGGCGCCGCCGGCAAGGGTGAAAGCGTGTGGCTGGCCTGGTTCCTGGTACGCACGCTGCGGAGCTTTGCACTGCTGGCCGACCGGCGCGGCGACGTCGCCGAGGCAGCGTTCATGCGATCAATGGCCGACCGGTACGTCACGGCGATCGAAGCCAACGCGTGGGACGGCGCCTGGTACCGACGGGCGTATTACGACGACGGCACGCCGATTGGCTCGGCGGCCAACGACGAGTGCCGCATCGACTCGATCGCGCAAAGCTGGAGCATCATCTCAGGTGCCGGCATGCCGGCGCGCGCGCGCCAGGCGATGGATGCATTCGACGCACAGCTGGTGCGAGACGACGACCGGATCATCCAGCTGCTGACCCCACCCTTCGACGGAAGCGCGAACGACCCCGGGTACATTCGCGGTTACCTGCCGGGTGTTCGCGAGAATGGCGGCCAGTACACGCACGCCGCGTTGTGGGCGGTGCTGGCCACGGCGATGGAAGGCGACAGTGACCGCGCGTTCGAGCTGTTCCAGATGCTGAACCCGCTCACGCACACCGACACACCCGAGAAAGCATGGCGGTACAAGGTGGAGCCGTACGTGGTGGCGGCTGACGTCTACACCTCGCCCTCGCACATCGGGCGTGGTGGCTGGACCTGGTACACGGGATCGGCCAGCTGGCTGTATCGCGTGGGGCTGGAGACCCTGCTCGGCTTCGAGAAGGTCGGCAATTCGCTGCGCATCGCGCCGCACGTGCCGGCGACCTGGCCGTCCTATCAGATCCGCTATCTCTTCGGCCGAACGACCTACCAGATCGAGGTGCAATCCCCGTCACGAGTGCAACATCTCGGCGGACGCATCACGGTGGACGGTGTGCGCGCCACCAGCGGCGTGATCGCGCTGGTGGACGATGGTCGCCACCACACCGTGCTGGTGGAGCCGGAGATGGGCGAGGTGCGGTAAAGCCCCGGCCGTTCAGGCGGCCGGTTGCTTCCGTTCCAGTTCGGCCAGCGCCAGCAGGAACCCCTGCGCCTGCCGCGCCGTCATCGTCCACGGTTCGAGCGACGCGGTGCGGGCGTGACGCAGCAGCAATGCACGGCGCTGCGCCGTCAACGTGCCTTCCCAGCTGACGAGCTTCATCGACCAGTCGGCGAAGTCGCGCGCGTCGATCTCACTGCAAGACAGCAACTCGCAGCTCGAGTGTCGCGGGTCCTGTGCAATGCGCAGGTACAGGCGGTTCACTTCCGACCGCCGGCCCTCGATGGCCTGCAGGAAGGCATTCCCACTGTAGCAGAGAATGCCGGTCATCCCGAGTTCGTCGTTCCGGATCGTGGCTTGGCGAAGGATCGAGGTCAACTCGTCGTAGTCGAGCCCCGGCCGGGCGACGCTGGCGTAGGTCAGTCGAATGAGTTGCATGCGGCGGAGTGTCGGCCGCCGTTGGGAAATCTTCACGCGATCGAGGCTGGAAAGACCCGGACTCGCGGTCCAAAGAAAAGGCGTTTCAAATGTTACAGATTGAGGCGTTCACTGCCGACCATCTGGCTGTAGACGGAGCACACCGCACCGCGTCCGTTTCCTCCAGCGACCAGCGCAGATGGACGATCTCCTCAGAGATTTCCTCACCGAAAGCAACGAGAATCTGGGCAAACTCGACAACGACATCGTCGAGCTCGAACAGCATCCGGACGACACCGCGCGATTGAACGGCGTCTTCCGGACGATTCACACCATCAAGGGGACCTGCGGTTTCCTCGGCCTGGTTCGCCTGGAAGGGGTCGCCCACGCCGCCGAGAACGTGCTCGACGCACTGCGATCCGGTCGTTTGTCGGTGGAACCAGCGCTGATCGGTGACGTGCTGGCCGCCATCGACTGCATCAAGTCGGTGTTGCAAGCGCTCGAGGAGACGGAAGCCGAGCCGGAAGGCGACGATACCGCGTTGATTCAGCGCCTGGAACACTGGCTGGGCGCCGACGCTGCCCACGGTGGATGTATTGTCGACGACGACCTCTCCGGCTTGCCGGTTCCTGTAGCGGTGGCGCTTGCCGCTGCGGCGCCCGCAGCCAGCAGCGCGACTTCGGTCGCACCGACACCCTCCATGGCCGCATCGGTCACCGAGGCTGCGCCGTCGGCGGTGGCGAATGCCGCTGTCGCGTCGGACACATCGTTCGGCAACAGCACCGATGGCGGTGGCGCGGGATCCAGCTGGGATGGCGTGGATCGGCGCGGCAAGGCCGAAGCCGCCGCCGCACACGTCGCCGACAGCACGCTGCGCGTCGGCGTCGATGTGCTCGACAAGCTGATGAACCTGGTCGGTGAACTGGCCCTCGGGCGCAACCAGCTGCTGCAGCTCGCCGCCACGGCGGACGAATCGCCGTTCGCGAAGCCGGTGCAGCAACTCGACCGCGTCACGACGGACCTGCTGGAAGCGGTGATGAAGACCCGCATGCAGCCGATCGGCAATGCCTGGACCAAGCTGCCGCGACTGATCCGCGACCTGGCGCAGTCCAGCGGCAAGCAGATCGCGCTGGTGATGCATGGCGCCGAGACCGATCTCGATCGCCAGATCCTGCAGGCGATCCAGGATCCGCTCACGCACATGATCCGCAATTCCGCCGACCACGGCGTGGAAACACCCGAGGTCCGACGCGCCGCAGGCAAGCCGGAAGGTGGCACGATCCACCTCAGCGCGCGGCACGAAGGCGGTCACGTGGTGATCGAGATCGTGGACGACGGCGCCGGCATCAACGCCTCGCGCGTGCGCCGCAAGGCCGTCGAGCGCGGCCTGGTGAAGGCCGACGTGGCGGACGCGATGCCCGATGCACAGGTGCTGCGCTTCATCTTCGAGCCCGGCTTCTCCACCGCCGAGCAGGTCACGAACGTGTCGGGGCGCGGCGTGGGCATGGACGTGGTGCGCAGCAACATCGACGCCATCGGCGGCACGGTGGAGCTCTCGTCACAGCCGGGCCGTGGCACCACCGTCCGCATCAAGATTCCGCTCACCCTCGCGATCATCTCGGCGCTGCTGGTCGGCACCGCCGGCGAGTCGTTCGCCGTGCCGCAGATCGGTATCGTGGAGCTGGTGCGCGTCACCGAGGAGCAACACGGCCTGGTCGAGAACGTGCACGGCGCCCAGTTCTACCGGTTGCGCGAGACGCTGCTGCCGCTGGTGCCGCTGCGCACGTTGCTGGGACTCGAATCGGCGGCCAACGGCGAGATCTACAACATCGTCGTCTGCCAGGTGGGCGAAGCCCGCTTCGGGCTGGTGGTGGACGATGTGTTCGACACGCAGGAGATCGTGGTCAAGCCGGTGGGCCGCATGATCAAGCACCTGCAGGCATACGCCGGCTGCACGATCACCGGCGATGGGCGCGTGATCATGATCCTGGATCCGGCCGGCATTGCCACCATTGCACAGGTGGCGAGCAACGAGACACGCGACGAGGCTGAACAGGCGGCCCGCGCGGCCGAACGCGCGCTGGCCGCGCTGCAGACCGAAACCAGGGAAAGTGTGCTGCTGTTCGACGCCGGCTACCCCGCCCTGCAGGCCGTACCGCTTTCGCTGGTAGCGCGCCTCGAGGAGTTCCCGCTTTCGGCACTCGAGGAAGCCGATGGCCACTTCCTGGTGCAGTACCGCGGCGCGCTGATGCCGGTGATCGCCGCCAACACGTCGATCGACCTCCGCGCGATGGACCCGCGTCCGGTGATCGTCTTCAGTGATCGGAATCGTACCATGGGCCTGGCCGTCAACGAGATCCGCGACATCGTGGAGGATCATGTGCAGCTGCAGCGACGCGCGTCCCGTCCCGGTGTGCTGGGCGTGTCGGTCATCGCTGGGCGTGCGACGGAGGTCATCGACACCGATCACTTCCTGCGACATGCGCATGGCGAGACGCTGACGCCGCTGGACGAACCACGGGCTGATGTGCCGGCCACCACCTCCACGCCGGCGGCCGCATGAGCAGCGCGACGATGTCCGCAGCGACCGCTCGCATCCAGGCCCAGCTCGAGTACGTGACGTTCCGGCTCGCCGACCAGTGGCTCGGCATCCCGGTGATGATGGTGCAGGAAGTGCTGGTGGCGATGCGCATCGCGCGGGTGCCGATGGCACCGGATGCGATCGCCGGCTTCCTCAACTTGCGCGGCCAGATCGTGACCGCGGTGGACCTGCGCAAGACCCTCCGTCTTCCTGCCCGCGACGCGGACGCCGAGATCATGAACGTCGTCGTGCTGCACGAAGGCGAACTGTTCGCCTTCATGGTGGATGAGGTGGGCGACGTGGTGTCGGTGGCGAACGACCTCGTGGAACCGACACCCGCCACGCTCGACCCGCGCTGGCGCGCGGCCTGTACCGGCATCGTCCGCCGGGATCGTGGATTACTGCTCGTGATGAGCGTGCTCGAAGTGCTGCGACTCGAACAACCGTCTGGCTGAGCCTCCCGTGTGGCGGGCTCGCGACGGCCACTGCGCCGAGAGCCACACTCCGACCGACACTACCCCTCTGTCTCCACCACTCCCGCGCATCCCACTGACCATGTCGACGAATCGCATCACCCCGCCCGGCGCCCGCCCCAGCAAGTCCGCCGCCAAGTCGCGTCCACCCGCACGCGCCATCACGCACGTGCCCACGACCTCCCAGGCTGACGAGAACGCGGCCTCGTTCGAGGCGGCCTTCGCGGAGTTCGAGGCGCAGGTGCATGCCATCAACACGTCCATGGCCGTGATCGAGTTCGACCTCGACGGCACGGTGCTGACGGCCAACCAGAACTTCCTCAGCGTGATGGGCTACTCGCTGCAGGAAGTCCAGGGCAAGCATCACTCGATGTTCGTGGACGAGCAGTACAAGGTGAGCCAGGAATACCGGGACTTCTGGGCCAAGCTGAATCGCGGCGAGTACGATGCCGCCGAATACCGGCGCGTCGCCAAGGGCGGCCGTGAGGTGTGGATCCAGGCCTCGTACAACCCGATCCGCGACCGTACCGGCCGTGTGGCGAAGGTGATCAAGTTCGCCTCCGACATCACCGCCCAGAGCCAGGCGATGGCCAACTTCGCCGGCCAGGTCGAGGCGATCGGCAAGTCCAACGCCGTCATCGAGTTCAACATGGACGGCACGATCCTGACGGCCAACGACAACTTCCTGTCGGTGATCGGCTACTCGCTGGACGAGATCCGCGGCAAGCATCACGCGATGTTCGTCGACGAGGCCTACGGCAAGAGCGCGGAGTACACGGAATTCTGGGCCAAGCTGAATCGCGGCGAATTCCACTCCGACGAATTCAAGCGCGTCGGCAAGAACGGCAAGGTCTGCTACATCCAGGCCACCTACAATCCGATCCGCGGCCGCGACGGCAGGCTGGTGAAGGTGGTGAAGTACGCCACCGACAGCACCGACCTGGTGAAGATGCGGGCCGAGATGGCGCTGTTCAAGCCGATGGTGGAGTCGGCGAAGGTGAACCTGATGCTCTGTGACCTCGACTTCAACATCAAGTACATCAATCCCGCCTCGCTCGAGACGTTGAAGGGCATCGAGCAGCACCTGCCCATCAAGGCCAGCCAGGTGGTGGGTTCCAAGATCGACATCTTCCACAAGGACCCGGCGCACCAGCGCGCGATGCTGGCCACCGACAAGAACCTGCCGCACAACGCCAAGATCCGCGTCGGGCCCGAGACGCTGGACCTCAATGCGGTGGCAATTTACGATGCCAGCGGGACCTACGTGGGCCCGATGGTGAACTGGTCGGTCATCACGCAGAACGTCCGCATGGCCGACGAGTTCGAGGCCAGCGTGGCCGCGATCGCGAGTGTGGTCAGCTCCTCGTCCACCGAGCTGGAAGCGAGCGCGCAGGGCATGGCGGCGTCGTCGGAAGAGACGACGCGGCAGGCCCAGGCCGTCGCCGCCGCCTCGGAACAGGCCACGCGCAACGTGCAGACGGTCGCCAGCTCGGCGGAAGAACTGACCGCCAGCATCCGTGAGATCGCCGGTCGGGTGCAGGAAGCCTCGCAGATCTCGCAGGTCGCCGTGCGCGCCGCCACCGACACCACCGAGACGATGGCCAAGCTCGGCGTGTCGAGCCAGGAGATCGGTCAGGTGGTCAAGGTCATCACGTCCATCGCGCAGCAGACCAACTTGCTGGCCCTCAACGCGACCATCGAGGCAGCGCGTGCCGGTGAAGCCGGCAAGGGCTTCGCAGTGGTAGCCAACGAGGTGAAGGAACTGGCGCGCCAGACGGCCCGTGCCACCGAGGAGATCAGCAGCAAGATCGCCGGGGTGCAGACCGAAACCGCGTCGGCGGTGACGGCGATCCGCGAGATCGCCGGCGTGATCAACAAGATCAACGAGATCTCCACCACCATCGCCGGTGCGGTGGAAGAGCAGAACGCGGCCACCAGCGAGATCTCCCGCAATGTGGGCGAGGCCGCGCGCGGCACCGCCGAGGTCAGCTCGAGCATCTCGACGGTGACCATGGTGGCGGCCGAGGGGGGACGCACGGCGGAGAACATCCGCACCGCCGCCGGTGGCCTCTCGGTGGAATCGGAGCGCCTCAATGCCGCCGTCAGCGAGTTCCTCACCAAGCTGCGGAAGATCTGATGCTCAAGCGCATCCTCGTGATCGATGACTCGGGCACGATCCGCAAGGCGATCCGGCGGATTCTAGAAGGGCTCAGCTACGCCGTGACCGAGGCCGAGGATGGGGAGCAGGCGCTGCATGTGCTGAGCGCCGGTGACCCGTTCGATGCCGTCCTCTGCGACATCGACATGCCGGTGATGGATGGGCTCACGTTCCTCAGCGCGGTGGCCGCCCGCCCCGCGCTGATGCCGCCGCCGATCATCATGTGCACCACGCACACGTCGTTCGACAAGATCCAGACCGCCCTCACCCTGGGGGCGTCCGAATACATCATGAAGCCCTTCGACGCCACGATCATCGGCTCGAAGCTCGAAGCCTGCGGCGTGCAATGACTGGGACGGCCGATCCGATCCGCGTGCTGATCGTCGATGACAGCGCGGTGATCCGCGGTGCACTCGGGCGCATCGTGGACGCCGAAAGCGACATGACGGTGGTGACCACGGCCCCCAACGGCCGGGTGGCCCTCGATGCGCTGAAACATGCGAAGATCGACGTCGTGCTGCTGGACGTCGAGATGCCGGAGATGGACGGCCTGACGGCGCTGCCGCTGATCCTGGCGCAGTATCCGGAGACGCGCGTGATCATGGCCAGCTCGCTGACACAGAAGGGGGCCGAAGTCACGATGACGGCGCTGGCGATGGGCGCGTCGGACTACATCGCCAAGCCGGCCGCGAAGACCGGATCGGCCACGCTGGCGGCGATCAGCGTGGAGATCGCATCGAAGGTCCGGGCGATCGGCCGGGCCGCGCGTGGACGCGTTCCGATGCCGACACTGTCACGTCCGGCGCCGCCGGTGCACACCGAGCTGCTGGCAGCACGGACCGACGGTGCTGCGCCGCGCATTGTCGCCATCGCCTCCAGCACCGGTGGACCGAACGCGCTGGCCGAAGTGCTTTCGGCCCTGCCGAAGGACTTCGCCCTCCCGATCCTCATCACGCAGCACATGCCTGCCGTC
Source organism: Gemmatimonadaceae bacterium (assembly GCA_031369265.1). GTDB lineage: Bacteria > Gemmatimonadota > Gemmatimonadetes > Gemmatimonadales > Gemmatimonadaceae > JACMLX01. Next base: position 10,708 of record JANMON010000185.1, read on the forward strand.
TTCACGCTGCTGCTGGCGCAACGCCTGGAACGCGACACCGGCCGCATCTGCGTCGAGGCCAAGGATGGCGATCGCATCACCCCTTACTGCACGTACGTCGCCCCGGGCGACCATCACATGATCGTTCAGACGAACGAGGGACTGCCCTACGTGCGACTCACCAAGTCGGAACCCGAGAACTACTGTCGGCCCTCGGCCGACCCGATGCTGCGATCGATCGCGTCCATCTACGGTGCCTCGACACTGACGATCGTGCTCACCGGCATGGGCGAGGACGGCATGCGAGGCTGCAAGGAAGTCCAGAAGCGCGGCGGGCAGATCGTGGTGCAGGACGAGGCGACCAGCGTGGTGTGGGGCATGCCGGGTGCGGTCGTCAACGCCGGCCTCGCATCAGCCGTGCTGCCACTGTCGCAGATCGGCCCGGCGATCCTGTCACGCTGTGCCGGCGCCGCTGCGGGGAAGGCCGCATGATGACGCCCGATGAATACACCTTCCTGGGCGAGCTGCTGAAGAAGCACAGCGGCCTGTCGCTGGGCCCCGGCAAGGAATACCTGATCGAGAGTCGGCTGCCTCCCGTCGCCGTCACCTACGGTCACGCCGACGTCACCGCGTTGATCGCCGCCCTCCGCAAGGGTGCACCACCAGCGCTGGTGAAGCACGTCTGTGATGCGATGACGACCAACGAGACCCTCTTCTTCCGCGACAACAAGCCGTTCGTCGCGCTGGAGAAGGAGATCCTGCCGACCGCCGCCAGGCGCGCGCGCGAGCAGGGCCGACCGGTACGCATCTGGTGTGCGGCCAGTTCCACCGGCCAGGAGCCGTATTCGATCGCGATGATCGTGGCGCAGATCGAGCACCAGCTGGGCGGCGCGAAGGTCGAGATCGTCGCCACCGACTATTCGGCAGCCGCCCTCGCACGCGCCAAGGCCGGCGTATACAACCAGTTCGAGGTGCAGCGCGGCCTGCCGGTGACGCTGCTCATGAAGCACTTCACGCAGACCGCCGAGGGTTTCGAGCTGAAGCCCGACATCCGCTCGCGCGTGACGTACCAGGAGATCAACCTGCTGGAGCCGTTTCCCGCGTACTGGCAGTTCGACATCATCTTCTGCCGCAACGTGCTGATCTACTTCGACGTGCCGACGAAGAAGGACGTCATCGATCGCATGGCTCGCACCATGGTGCGTGGCGCCAGCCTGTTTCTCGGCGGCACCGAGAGCACGCTCGGCATCACCGACTCGGTGGTGCGGGTGCCCAATCATCCGTCCGGCGTCTTCTGCAAGCCGAACGATCTGGAACTGCACGCGGCCATCGCGGCCTGAGCCATCGAAACGCAGGAGAGGCGCGAGTGGGATCATCCCCCCTCGCGCCTCTTGTCGTTTCAGCCAAGGCGTCAGTCACGCCAGCCGAGCCATCACTCCAGCCAGACCGTCACCTGCCGGTGCGCTTCCTCGAGCGAGAAGATGGGGCGCGGGTACAACACATCCTGCCGGTTGAGGTCATCGGTGATGGCCTCCAGCGGAATCTCCTCGGCCTTGATCTTCGCCACCACGTCGGCGGGAATCAGTTCGATCAGCCAGCGCGCACTCTTCGACGGCAGGGCGACACGCACGCGCTCCTCGCCATCGCGGACCACGCGGACCATCAGGTTCCTGGCCGGCTCGCCAGGTGCAGCTTTGGTGGCGGAGGAAAAGAATCCGCGCACCCACGTGTAGGGACAGGTCGCCATGGTCGATCCCGGAGGAGGAACGTGGCGCGTCGCGGCACCACCGTCCCCCTAGGTTTCGACACCAGCGGGCCGAATGATCACTCACCGCAATACATGCTTCGGCAATCGGTTGACGATCGTGGCGGCCCAGGTGGTGCTGCTGGAACTCCACCTGTGCCGGGACATGAACGACGGGCGCTACTTCACCATCATCCACCTCATGCGACGCTCCGGATTGTTCGCCACCGCAATGCTCATCGCCAGCGCCTCGCTGGCGGCGTGCCTCTCGCCCGCTCCTGCCAGATCACAGCCCATGCCCACCGCGAATGCCGTCGCGCTGATCACCGAGGCGCGCGCCCGCTCCAACATCGCCATCGCCGCGCACGACACCGCCGGCATCGCGCGCGAGTGGATGCCCGACGTCCATGTGGTGTCGTCCACCGGGACCCAGAATGGCGGCGTCGAAGCCAACCTGCGCTCGATGCAGGCGGCCTTCACCCGTCGCCCGGACACCAAGTGGGTGCGCACACCGCAGACGATCACCGTCAACGAGGCGTGGCACGTGGCATCGGAGGAAGGCCGCTGGGTCGGCACCTGGACGGAACCTGACGGGCCACTGCGCATCACCGGCACCTATCTCGCGCAGTGGCGGCGTGTGGATGGGCGTTGGCGCATCCAGGCCGAAGTCTTCGTGCCACTGCAGTGCGAGGGTGGTGCGTACTGCGTGCGACGACCCTGAGCGCCCCGCGAGCGGTCCCCGGTGCCACGCATCGTCGTGCCGGGGATTGCCCTGACGGGCTGTCAGGGAACGCCTGATCGCCTGCCGTCGCGCCGACGCGCACCGTGTGGAGGATTTCACCGGAGCGCATCATGAACGGTATTACCGCACATTCGACGTCCGAGACGCTGGCGACGATCGAGCCGACGCGTTTCCCCGAAGGCCCCATCGTCGTCGCCAGCGACACCACCGCAGCCTCGGACGCTGCCATTCCGCTTGCCGACGCCGTCGCGTCGTGCCTGCATGCCGACGCGATCCTGCTCAGCGTCGTGGAGCCGATGAACGTGCCGATCTACGGTGTGGACGGCATGGTGGTCTCGATGGAGAACGCCGAGGAGACACGCGATCAGCGCAAGTCGGCGGCCGAGGCGCAACAGATGCGCATGCGTCCCGGCGCGGTGCCGTGGCCGGTGACGATCGGCAGCGGCGAGCCGGCGCACGAGGTCACCCGTCACGCCCACGACCTGAACGCGCGCCTGATCGTGGTCGGTCGCGGACGGCATCATGGCGTCGATCGCCTGCTCGGCGGCGAGGCGGTGCTCCGCATGCTGCAACTCGGTGACACACCGGTGCTGGCGGTGGAGCCGACCCTCACGTCACCACCACGCCGTGTCGTCGTCGCCACCGACTTCAGTCCGTTCAGCCTCTACGCGGCGCAGGTGGCGATGACGGTGGCAGCCCCTGACGCGACCATCTGGCTGCTGCATGTCGGTCCGCCGTTCGACGAGACGGTGCCGTTCCTGCATGAGCGCGCCGAGCGGTATCGCGAAATGTCGGCCGCCGCCTTCGCGCGGATGCGCAGCGTGCTGCCCGACGGTCGTCGGAGCTTCCAGGATGTGGTGCTCACCGGCAGCGCACCGGATGCGCTGCTCGAGTTCCTGCACGCGCACGACGCCGACCTGGTGGTCAGCGCCACCCATGGCTACGGCTTCCTGCGTCGGATGGTGCTTGGCAGCGTGGCAGCGACGCTGATCCGGCGCGCGCCCTGTTCGGTACTGGCGGTGCCGGGATCGGCGCACTCGGTGGCCGCAGCACGTGCGCAGCGGATACCGAACGCCAGCACCCGGCACTTCGAGGCCGGTGCGCTGGATGCTGAACTGGCTGGATTCACGACGCGCAACAGCGGCCGTCGTTGCACGGTGGAAGTGGACACCAGCGAGCTTGGTGCACAGGTGCTGGGCCACGACCTGATGCTGGCCGGTGCCAGCTTCGATCACCACTCGAAGTCGGTGGCGATCATGTTCGGCGCCTCGACGCTGAAGGGCATGCATCTCACCCACAGCATCAGCGGTGTGACGGGCATCGACCTGTCGGGTACTGCGGGCGGTTCGGACCAGGTGCTGCGGATCGCGCATACGGATGGGCAGACGCTGCTGACACTGCACTGACGCGCCGTCGGGACGGGGTGTCGGTGCGGCAGGACGGGGACGAGCTGCGATGCAGCAGTTCGTCCCCGCCTCGCGTACCCATCCCAGCGCCACAGCTCTCTGGCGCCTGCCGGTGGCGTGGCGCAGCTTCCACCGATGGGGTGACGCTGCGTCGCCCCGTGAGCGCCATCTCATCTCCCGACGATGCATTCAACATTCGTTCGTCTCGCGACGGTCGCCGCACTGGCGAGCCTCGCCGTTCCCTCCGCCGCGCAGGCCCAGGTCATGGCTCCGCCCGGCCCCGCTTCCGATTCCGCCGACGCGATGATCCGCAGCATGGTCGGTCGACTCGAGTTCGATCGGTACAAGGCCACCGTGAAGGGTCTCAGCGCATTCGGCGATCGACGACAGGGCACGGATCGCAATCGGGCCGCGGTGGACTGGATCGAGGCGCAGCTCAAGAGCTACGGCTGCACCAACACGGAGCGGATCACCTACCAGTACAACCCGCCCGCGCCGACGCCGCGTCCCGCTGGCCAGGCCGGTGCCACACCACCTGCGATTCGGCGCGAACAGGGTGGCGGCCGTTCACGCGGGATGCGCACGCGCACCGGTGTGAACAACGACTCGCTGCGGCAGCCCGATGCGCGGCTGCGCGCGCTCAACGCACAGCCCAGCACGCCGGGAGAGCGGCAGGAGGTGTACTGCACCAAGGTGGGCAGCACGCATCCCGAGGAGATGTACATCGTCGGGGCACACATGGATGGAATCGGGTGGGGTGAGGCCGTCAACGATGATGGGTCGGGCACGGCGCTGGTGATGGAACTGGCACGTGTGTTCAGCAGTCCGGACGTGGTCACCGATCGCAGCATCCGCTTCATCCTCTGGAACAACGAGGAGACGGGACTCAACGGGGCACGTGCCTACGTCGAGCAGCGGTATCCGCTGCAGGGCAAGGAGATGCCGGCCGGGTCGGGCAAGTATCCGGAACCGAAATGGCTCGGCATGATCCAGCACGACATGATGATGTTCGACCACGGCATGCCGCGCCCGGACAGTTCGATCGCACCGGAGCAGCGCCCGGAGGCCGACGTCAACATCGAGTTCCAGTCGAACTCTAAGTTCGCCGCGCAATCGGCCACGCTCGCCTGGTTCCTGCACGGTGCCAACGAGAAGTTCGCCACCGACTATCCGGCGCAGGTCGGCCCGCACATGACCAACACCGACTCCGGCCCGTTCCAGGATCTGGTGGCGGCGATCAGCCTGCGCGAGAACGAGCGCGGCACGCAGGTGGGCAGTGGATGGGATCCGCACTGGCACCAGCCGACCGACGTATTCACCACGTTCACCGACAAGGACTTCCGGCTTGGCCTGAACGCAGCGCAGACCACGTTCGGTGCGGTGGCGTTGCTGGCAGGAGCGAAGTTCAGGAAGTGAGTTTCGCGCGCGGCGGCGCTGGCTCGGGGCTCATCCCCCGAGCCAGATGCCGATGCCCGACGCGAGTCCGAGCGCCAGCAGTCCGCCACCGGCCACACGGCGCAGCGTCGGCTGACCCAGCACCATCGTCAGGCCGAACTTCAGCGTGGTGTTGGCCAGCAGACCGTCGGCGATGGCCAGCGCTGCCAGTGCCGCACCCGACGCCCCGTCACCGCGACGCGCCATCGAGAACGTCAGCGCGTCGATGTCGGTTAGGCCGAGCAGGAAGGCCGACGTCAGGAC
>JANMON010000194.1:0-3690 GCA_031369265.1 Gemmatimonadaceae bacterium
CGGCGTCAGTGCGCGTGCGGTGGTGGCCACCTGCACGGTGAAGGCGATCGTGGCGCCCGATGTCGCCTGCAGCGTCACCGAGTCACCGGCGGCCCGCATGGTCACGCTGCCGGCCGGCGCGCGCAGCTCGAGGGTCAGCGTATCGCGCGCATCGAGCGTCACCTGCCGGACGCGTGCCACCCAGGTGCGGCCGTCGCGACGCAGCGCAGGCGTCGGATACATGCGGGCGCGCAGCTCGGCCACCGTGCGCGCATTCAGCCGCGCGAGGTGCCGTGTGCGCACGGTCGCCGGCACCTTGCCCAATGCCGCCAGCATCCGGTCCACTTCGGGAATCGCGTAGGGCGCACCGCTGAATGCACCGCGCGCCTTCTCGAAGTACTGGAAGTCGCGCTCGACGCGCATGGAGCCGAGCAGGAACCAGCCGAGATGAATCGTGGCGGCCTGCGCCACCAGGTGATGCGTGAAGCGACGGGTGCGACCGGTGCGTTCGACGGTGGCGTCGGCCGCGCCCCACTCGAGGCGCGCAACCTGACCGCTGGCGTCACGGGTGGTGAAGCCGACGCTGGCGTTGTCGGCGTCGGCCAGCAGGTGCACCACGCGAGCGCTGCGCTGGTCGAGGTAGAGCTGCAGCGTGTTACGGGCGGCGTCGCGGTAGAAGCGGGTCTGGTAGCCGCGATAGGCGGCGGTGTCATCGAGGCCGGCGTCGGGGAAGGCGAGCACCGGTTGCACCGGGTGCGGTGCGATGGCGAGCTGCGCGAAGAGGGCGAGGGCGAGCACGGACATGAGGGTCGGGATGAGCGGCGGGCGCTGGCGGAGGGTGCGGTGCGCCGAGTCGGTGACTCGTGGGGGGAGCACGCGTTGGGCGGCGTCGGCAGGCGCGGCGTGGCGGAATGGTACGCGTGGGGGCAGAAGCGGGCGATAGCGGCGGCAATCCGGCGCGTATTCGTGCCGAAAGTGGCCGAGCAGCGCCGAGTTCCGCCGACGGACTCAGGTAACCGGTGTTCTGTACGGTAGCTGGTGTGCCTCGCGCAACGGTCCGGATTGTTAATGAATCTTGACAACGCCTGTACCGACGGCGAGCATAGCCCCAACAATTCCCCGGCAGAGATGCGTCGATTCGGTGCCCACCGGAGCGACGCCGCTTGGCCTGTCAGTTCCTCACGCCATGAGGTGACCGCACGCACGCTGCTGCGCGTTGGCGCACGACAGACGATCGGCGACGCTGCGTGCGCCATGCCGGGTGCCCTGGCAGGACGAGCATGCGGCGCGGGTGATGAAATACGGAATAAGCTGGGAAGCAGTGTGGTCCGCAGGTGCAGGTGCTGTCTCGACGTTCGGTCTTCGACCTCCCCAGTCGGAGCGAGCCCGTTTGACAACCCCCTCCGCATGATCCAGGAGAGCTGACGAATGAAGTTGATCAGAGGTCTGTTGGTCGCAGCAGTAGGCGGCCTTTTGATGGCGAATCCGCTGCAGGCACAGGGTGCCCGCGGCGCGATTTCCGGCCGGGTGGTCGATTCGACCAGCCAGTTGCCGATGCAGAGCGTCACCGTCACGATCGAAGGCACCCAGCGCGGTGCCATCACGCGCGTGGACGGTGGTTTCCTTCTCAGTGACCTGCCGGCCGGCACCGCCCGCCTGCGCGTCACGCGAATCGGATACACCCCGCAGGTGAAGGATGTTGCGGTCGTGCCGGGCCAGACCCAGAACATCCGGTTCTCCATGCAGGCCGTGGCCGCGAACCTCGGCGCCGTCGTGGTGACGGGTTACGGGTCGCAGCGCAAGGAAGCGGTGACGGGCTCCGTCGCCACCATCAATGCCGAAGAAGCGAACGTCGGTGTGATCGCGAACCCGACGCAGCTGCTCGCCGCTCGCGCCCCGGGCGTGAACGTGACGCTGAACAGCGGTGAGCCGGGTGCCGGCGCGCAGATCCGCATCCGCGGCGGCACGTCGATCAGCGCCAGCAACGATCCGCTCTACGTGATCGATGGTGTGCCGCTCCAGAACAACGAGTCGGAAGCCCGTGGCTACGGCATCGGCGGGTCACCGGCCCTCGGCCGCAACCCGCTCAACGCCATCAATCCGTCCGACATCGCGTCGGTGACCGTCCTCAAGGACGCTGCCGCCACCGCCATCTACGGATCGCGCGGTGCGAACGGCGTGGTGCTGATCGAGACCAAGAAGGGGCGTCCAGGCGCCGCCACGATGGAATACGAGACGTACGTGGCCGCCGGCAAGGCTGCCAACTCGCTCGACTACCTGAGCGGCGCCGAATACCGCGCCCTGGTGACGCGTGAGAGCACGAACTCGGCCAACACCGCCGGCCAGCGCGCCGCGCTCGCCACGCAGCTCGCGTCGCTGGGCACCGCCAACACCGACTGGGAGAGCGAGACGCAGCGCACCGCGATCACCCAGAACCACAACATCGCCTTCGCCGGCGGTAACCAGTCCACAACGTTCCGCGCCTCGCTGAACTTCGCCGACCAGCAGGGTGTGGTGCTGTCGAACGGGTTCAAGCGCCTGCAGGCGCGTCTGAACGGCAACCATGAAGCGCTGAACGGTCGCCTGCGCATCGGCCTCAACCTGAGCTCCTCGCGCATCGAGAACGACTACCTGCCGTTCGAGAACACCGGCGGCTTCGAAGGTGGCGTGTTCCAGAACGTGGCGGTGTTCAACCCGACGCGCCCGATCTTCGTGACCGACCCGACCACGCAGCAGCAGCGCTACTACGAGATCGGCACCGGCCGCCAGTCGGTTCGTAACCCGGTCGCCCTGGCCAACCAGACGATCGACGAAGGCCAGACGATGCGCACCCTCGCCAACGTCACGACCTCGCTCCAGATCTTCCCGAGCCTGATCGCGCAGCTGAACGTGGGCACCGACCGCTCCAACGGTCAGCGCAACATCTACCTGCCGAGGGCTGGCGCGGTGGGTTCCGAGTTCGGCGGCCTGGCGCAGCAGTCGCAGCGCGCCCTGTCGAACCAGACGCTCCAGTCGCTGCTCACCTGGTCGCCGACGGTCGGCAACGAGATCGACTTCGACATCGTCGGTGGCTACGAATACACCGACTTCGACAACACCGATTTCTCGGCCCAGACGCGCAACTTCACCACCGACGCCTTCACGTTCAACAACCTGGGCGCCGGGTCGCAGCCGCAGATCCCGCAGTCGTACCAGGAGCAGAGCCGCCTGGTCTCGTTCTTCTCCCGCGCCAACGTGGGCTACAAGAACCGGTACTTCATGACCGGCGTGCTGCGCCGCGACGGATCGTCGCGCTTCGGTGATGCCAACAAGTGGGCCGTCTTCCCGGCCATCTCCGGGTCGTGGCTCATCTCCGACGAGTCGTTCGGCAAGTCGCTCCCGTTCTCGCAGCTCAAGCTGCGCGTCGGCTACGGCCTGCAGGGCAACCAGGCCGTGGGTCCGTACGCCTCGCTCGCCTCGCTGGCTCCGGACGGCGGCGCACGCTACGTCTTCGGCAACACGGTCTACACGGGTATCGTCCCGAACGTGAACCCGAATCCGAACCTGAAGTGGGAGGAGTCGGCACAGGCCAACGTCGCGTTCGACTACGGCTTCGCCGACGGCCGGTTCAGCGGCTCGCTCGAGTACTACACCAAGAAGACCTCCGACCTGCTGCTGACCGTGCCGATCTCGCAGACCGGTTCGGCGTTCGTCTCGACGCAGCTGCAGAAC
>JANMON010000243.1:0-3126 GCA_031369265.1 Gemmatimonadaceae bacterium
CCGCATGGTGCCCGGCTTTCACTACGTCACCGGCCTTTGCACGCTGGTCTTCGTCGGCTGGTCGATCTGGCACGCCATGTCCACACGCTCGGCCGACGCGCACTTCCAGATGCTGGGGGCCTTCGGCCTGCTCGGCACGTACTGGTATGCTCGCGTCTTCCCGCTCAAGGCGCAGGATCGTGTCATCCGTCTCGAGGAACAGCTGCGGCTGACACGGCTGCTGCCCGACGACCTCCGCGGCCGCGTCGCTGAGCTGCAGGCCCGACAACTGATCGCGCTGCGCTTCGCCAGCGACGCCGAGGTGCCGGAACTGGTGCGCTGGGTGCTGACCGAGAAGATCACCGACGTGAAGCAGATCAAGCAGCGCATCACGTCGTGGCGCGCCGACCATCACCGCGTCTGAGGACCACATGATCCGATCACGTCGCCCCATCCGCATCGCCCTGGCGGCCCTCGTGGTGACCCTTGGCGCCTGCCGCAGTGCGCGGCCCGCCGAGCACCTGACCACCACCGTCGGGCCGCCACGGCCGTTCTCGCCGGCGGTGAAGGTGAATGGCTTCATCTACCTGTCGGGCCAGGTCGGTACCGACAGCGCGGGAGCGGTGGTGCCGGGTGGTATTCAGGCCGAGACGCGCCAGACGATGGAGAACATCGGTGCGGTGCTGCGACGCACCGGGTCGTCGTTTGACCGGGTGGTGAAGTGCACGGTGTTCATGGCCGACATGAAGGAGTGGCCGGCGATGAACGAGGTGTACGTGACCTTCTTCGCGGCCGACAAGCGTCCGGCACGCAGTGCGATGGGTGCGAACGGCCTGGCGCTCAATGCGCGGGTCGAGATCGAGTGCATCGCGACCTGAGCATGTCCGCCGAGCCGGCGCTGCGCCTCGCGCGCGAGGACGACATCCCGTCGATCACCACGCTGATCGATGTGTCCGTGCGCGGACTGAGCCAGGCGCACTACTCGCCGGAGGAAATCGAGGAGTCGCTGGTGTCGGTGTTCGGCGTCGATTCGCAGCTGATCGCCGACGGCACCTATTTCGTGATCGAGTGTGCCGGCGAACTGGCCGCCAGCGGCGGCTGGAGCAAGCGCACCACCCTCTACGGCGGCGACCAGGTGCGCGCCGGCGCCGATGCGCTGCTCGATCCGTCCACGGATGCCGCGCGCATCCGCGCCTTCTACGTGTCGCCGCGTTTCGCGCGCCGCGGGCTGGCACGCCTGCTCTACCAGACCTGCGAGGCGGCGGCCTTGGCAGCGGGGTTCCGTCGCTTCCAGCTCGGCGCGACACTGCCAGGCGTGCCGTTGTACGAGAAGCTCGGATTCCGCGCACTGGGCCCGATGGACCGGTCGATGGGCAACGGACTGACGCTGGGCATCGTGCACATGGAACGCGCCATCGCGCCACACCCGGTGGCCTGATGCCCAGCCTGAGGAATGCAGCCGACTGCGCCACGATCATCGCACGCATGGACCGCCTGATGCCCGATGCGCTGCCGCGCTGGGGCCGCATGACGGCGCCGAAGATGCTGGCGCACATCGTGGACGCGTATCGAATGGCGCTCGGCGAACTGTCGGTGCGGCCGAAGCAGGTGCCGCTGATCGGTAGCTTCCCGTTCAAGCAGCTGGTGATCTACCTGCTGCCGTTTCCGAGGAATGCGCCCACGGCACCCGAGATCATCGCCCGCGAACCGAAGTCGTTCGAGGCGGAGCGGGCAGACGTGAAGGCCCTGATCGCGCGCCTCAGCGGGGACGTGGTGTACGCCGAACACCCCATCTTCGGGCGCCTCACGCCTGCCGAGTGGAGCGCGCTGGGTCACAAGCATCTGGATCATCACCTGAGGCAGTTTGGCGTCTGAACCGAACACGGGACCTGGCGCCACCGCACCGGTCCTGCCCCTGACGCTCCTGGCGTTGGTGGCCTTTGCCGGCAACTCGTTGCTCGCGCGTCTCGCGCTGACGCGCACCACCATCGATCCGGCCAGCTTCACGTCGATCCGCTTGATCGCCGGCGCGATGGTGTTGTTCCTCATCTTCAAGGTGCGAAGAGGTGCACACGTGCCCGGCGGCTCGTGGCCATCCGCACTGGCTTTGTTCGTGTATGCGGCAGCGTTCTCATTCGCCTACGTGCGCCTCACCACCGGCACTGGCGCGCTGCTGCTGTTCGGCGCCGTGCAGGCCACGATGATCACCGTGGGTGTGCTCCGTGGTGAACGGCTGACGATGGTGCAGGGCGCTGGCCTGCTGGCCGCCTACGCCGGCCTAGTGGCGCTGGTGCTTCCCGGCCTCGCCGCGCCGCCGCTGCTGTCCGCCGCGCTGATGGTGTCCGCCGGTGGGGCGTGGGGTGTGTATTCACTGCGGGCGAGAGGGGCGGGTGATCCGATCGCGGCCACCGCAGGCAACTTCGCGCGTGCGGTGCAGCTGACACTCGTGCTCAGCTTTCTCTTCCGCGACATGCGCCGGCTGGATGCCCCGGGCATCTGGTACGCCGTTGCATCCGGGGCGGTGGCGTCGGGCCTCGGCTACGCGGTGTGGTACACGGCGCTGCGCGGCCTGCGTGCAACGACGGCAGCGACGGTTCAGTTGAGTGTGCCGGTGCTGGCGGCGCTGGGTGGTGTGCTGCTGTTGTCGGAACCGCTCACGGCGCGGCTGTTGGGTGCCGGTGCCGCGATCCTTGGCGGCGTGGCGCTGGTGGTGCTGACACCCAGGCCCGCGCTGCGTCAGGTCGAGGAATAGCCGCGTTCGAGGAGGAAGGCGGCGATCGCGTCCTGGTCCGACACGACGTCCACCGACCCGGGCTTGAGCCCCACGCGCAGCAGCAAGCCGGTGCCGGTGGTGGTGGCGACCACGATCGCATCGGTGGTCAGGCAGACGATCTCCGCGTCCTCGGCCAGCTGACCCGGATGTCCACTGAAATGCATCGCAGCGCCCTCGCGCAGTTCGACGCCGAGCGATTCCGGATCGGTAACCGTCCAGGTGGCGCCGGTGAAGAGCACCACGTCGTTGCGACCGAGGCCGAACTCTCCCGCCGCGTCGGTGGGTGGCGCGGGCTGCGGATCGACGCTGGCGTTGAGGCGGAACGTCTCGAACGCATCCTCCACGTCGGCCGCCTCGGTCTCGATCCGCACCGC